>NZ_MSGP01000034.1 GCF_002078235.1 Streptomyces viridosporus | reverse complement strand
GTGAAGGACGGGATGGCGGTGGCGCGGACGGGAGCGGCCTGCATGGCGGAGGTCCCCTTCGGTACTCCGGGTACGGGTACGTGGTGTGATTCCAGGGTCACTGATTGGTGTTACCAGGGCGTGACCGACCGGTCAAACAGGGATGAAGCCCCGGTGGGCCGGTCCGGAACGCCGAAGCGGCCCCGAGTGCCGCCCTCATCTGCGAGGACGGTCGGGGCCGCGTGCTCTCGGCCGTGACCGGCGGGTAGCTCCTTGTGCGTGACTTCACACGCCGTGCCGCCCGGCGCGGGGCGGGACCGGTGACACCGCGTCAGACGGCCTGGGAGGCCACGTACGCGCCCCGCTTCTCGACCGCCATCCGGTACAGGCGGCCGGCGCGGTACGAGGAGCGGACCAGCGGGCCGGACATCACGCCGGAGAAGCCGATCTGCTCGGCCTCCTCCTTCAGCTCCACGAACTCGGCCGGCTTCACCCAGCGCTCGACGGGGTGGTGGCGCACCGACGGGCGCAGGTACTGCGTGATGGTGACCAGCTCGCAACCGGCGTCGTGCAGCTGCCTCAGCGCCTCGCCGACCTCCTCGCGGGTCTCGCCCATGCCGAGGATCAGGTTCGACTTGGTGACCAGGCCGTAGTCCCGGGCGGCGGTGATGACCTTCAGGGAGCGGTCGTAACGGAAGCCGGGGCGGATCCGCTTGAAGATCCTCGGCACCGTCTCGACGTTGTGCGCGAAGACCTCGGGGCGCGAGGAGAAGACCTCCTCGAGCTGTTCGGGGACCGCGTTGAAGTCGGGGGCGAGCAGCTCGACCTTGGTGCGGCCGTCCGCGCGGTCCGCGGTCTGCGTGTGGATCTGGCGCACGGTCTCGGCGTACAGCCAGGCGCCGCCGTCCTCCAGGTCGTCGCGGGCGACGCCGGTGATGGTGGCGTAGTTCAGGTCCATGGTGACCACGGACTCGCCCACGCGGCGCGGTTCGTCGCGGTCGAGGGCCTCGGGGCGGCCGGTGTCGATCTGGCAGAAGTCGCAGCGCCGGGTGCACTGGTCACCGCCGATGAGGAAGGTCGCCTCGCGGTCCTCCCAGCACTCGTAGATGTTCGGACAGCCGGCTTCCTGGCAGACCGTGTGCAGGCCCTCGCTCTTGACGAGGCTCTGCATCTTGGAGTACTCGGGACCCATTTTCGCCCGGGTCTTGATCCACTCGGGCTTGCGCTCGATGGGGGTCTGACTGTTGCGGACCTCCAGGCGCAGCAACTTGCGTCCGTCGGGTGCGACTGCGGACACGTCGGCTCCCTAGCTTCGATTCTTCGGCGTACACCAGGGTACGCCCGTGTTTGTGGGGCCTGCCCCGAGGGCCGACCTCCGACCGACGGGTTCCCTCCCCGTCGGTCAGGCGGTCGCCCGCTCGATCTCCCGCGGCTTGAGCTCCGCGTTCTCCAGGATGTCCCGCAGGTGCCGCTCCACGACCGGCAGCACCTCGTCGACGGTGATGTCGCGGCCCAGCTCGTGCGCCAGCGAGGTGACGCCCGCGTCGCGGATGCCGCACGGGATGATCCGGTCGAACCACTGGTTGTCGGGGTTCACGTTCAGCGAGAAGCCGTGCATGGTGACGCCCTTGGCCACGCGGATGCCGATCGCGGCGATCTTGCGGTCCTCGCGGCGCTGGCCGGCGTTGGAGGGCGCGTACTCCGGGCCGTTGAGCCGGGGGTCGAACTCCTCGTCGTGCAGCCGGGGGTCGAAGTCCAGGGAGAGGCCGCCGAGCGCCGGGCGCCGTTCGACCGGGTCGCCCAGCACCCACACCCCGCTGCGGCCCTCGATCCGGGTGGCCTCCAGGCCGAACTCCGCGCAGGTGCGCAGCAGCGCCTCCTCCAGGCGCCGGACGTGCGCGACCACGTCCACCGGGCGGGGCAGCTTCTGGATCGGGTAGCCCACCAGCTGGCCGGGGCCGTGCCAGGTGATCTTCCCGCCGCGGTCCACGTCGATGACCGGGGTGCCGTCCAGGGGCCGCTCGCCGTCCTCGGTGCGCCGGCCGGCGGTGTAGACCGGGGGGTGCTCCAGGAGGAGCACGGTGTCGGGGATCTCGTCGGCGAACCGCGCCGCGTGCACCCGGCGCTGCTCGTCCCAGGCCACCCGGTAGTCCACGGCCTCGGTCCCGAAGCCCATCCGGACGAACCGCAACTCACTCACGGCAAGTGCCTCCCTGGAAGTCGTCAGGCACACAACGCACCCACGCCACTGTACGACCGTACGACCGGTCCGGGAGGAGCGGCCGACGGGGGTGCCGGGGCGGGGCGACGACGGTTCCTACCCGTCAGCTTTCGGATCATTCCTCACACGATCGGATGAATGTGTATCGAGAAGTGCGATCGACTGCTCACTCTCCGCTACATTCGCGCCGTCCATGAGGCCGTGAGGACCGCTCACAGCAATCCGGGCGCATCGCTGACCGGAAGGCAGGAGACCGCACCACAGATGACGGAACGACCCGCGCAGCGCACCCCCAACCGACAGCTCGCCGCGCTCATCGCAGAAGCGGGGTTCTCCAACGCGGGACTCGCCCGTCGCGTGGACCAGCTCGGTCTCGAACACGGGCTCGACCTGAGATACGACAAGACGTCCGTCACCCGCTGGTTGCGCGGACAACAGCCGCGGGGCACCACCCCGGCGCTCATCGCCGAGGTCTTCACCCGGCGTCTCGGCCGGCGCCTGACCGCACAGGACCTCGGCCTGGACGCCTGCGCCCCCGTGTACGCGGGCCTGGAGTTCGCCGCCACTCCCGAGGAGGCCGTCGACATCGTCAGCGGGCTGTGGCGCAAGGACTCCGGGAGCCACGCCGAACTGCGCAAGATCGCCTTCACCTCCGCCGGACTCGTCGTCCCCAGCCGGGACTGGCTCATCGGCCGCGCGGACGAGAAGGTGGCCCGGGCCGAGCAGCCGGTGCGCGTCCCCGCCCAGGGCCGCCCGCCCGCCCTCCGCCCCCCGGGGCCGCCCGACTCCGCCGCCCGCCGGCGCGGCACGGCCGAACGCGGCCCCGGCCAGCGGGTCACCGGCGGCGACATCGCCGCGCTGCGCTCGGTCGGCGAGCTGTTCCGCACCCTCGACGACGCCTACGGCGGCGGCCACGCCCGCCAGGCCCTGGTGCGCTACCTGGAGCACGAGTGCGAGCCGATGCTGCGCGGCACCTACGGCGAGCAGACCGGCCGGCGCCTGTTCGCGGCCGCCGCCGAGCTGACCCGGCTGGCCGGCTGGACGTCCTACGACATCGCCGCGCACGGGCTCGCCCAGCGCTACTTCGTGCAGGCGCTCCGGCTCGCGCAGGCGGCCGGGGACCGGGCCTACGGCGCGTACGTGCTCGTCACCATGAGCCGGCAGGCCGTCTACCTCGCCCACGGGCGGGAGGCCGTCCAGCTCGCGCGGGTCGCCCAGCAGGGCGCGGGGAGCTCCGCGCCGCCCGTGGTCCAGGCCCTGCTGCACGCCGCCGAGGCGCGCGGGCACGCGGTGCTCGGCGAGGTGCGGGCCTGCACCGCCGCGCTGGTGCGCGCCGAACGCGCGCTGGAGGGCGCCCGGACCGGCGACGAGGCGCCGCACTGGGCGCGCTGCTTCGACGAGGCACAGCTCGCCGACGAGTTCGGCCACTGCCACCGGGACCTCCAGCAGTTCCGCGCCGCCGCCCAGCACGCGGAGCGCTCCCTGCAGCTGCGCGCCCCGGGCCACGCCCGCAACCGCCTGCTGTGCCGGGTGGTCCTGGCCACCGCCCGTCTCGGTCTCGGCGAACTCGACCAGGCCTGCCAGCTCGCCGCCGAGGCGGCCGGGCAGGCGACGGAGATGCGCTCGGTGCGGGCGGTGGAGTACGTCCGGGACTTCGAGCGCCGACTGGAGCCCTACCGCGACGCGGCCGCCGTGCGCACCTACCGCGACCGGGTCGCGGCCTACGGCTGACCCGCCCGCGCGGCCCGCCGCCGACCGCCGGGCCGGAGAGGACCCGGCCGACGGGGCCGCGGCGGGCGTACGGCCGCCCGTGGTCGGGCCGTCCGCGGTCAGGCCGCCCGTGCCGTGGGCAGGGGGTCCGCCGTGTGCAGGGGGCGGTCCGCGCCCAGGTCCGCGAGGATCGCGGCCGAGGCGCGGTGGGCCGAGTGCAGGGCGCCCTGGACCGTGCCGGTGTCCCGGTGGTCGCCGCACACGTACAGGCCCGCCAGCAGCCGCACCGGACGGCGCAGATCGTGCGGGGGCCGCATGGCGGGCACCGCCTCGGCGGTGTGGTGCACGGCGAGCGTCTCCCAGCGGGCGGTCGACGTCCCGTACAACCGGGCCAGGTGCATGCGGACGGCCGTGTCCACCTGGGCCGGGGGCGGGCCCAGGACCGTCGAGGACACCAGCGTGCGGCCGGCCGGCGCCCTGGACGGGTCGACCCGGCCGGTCACCGCCGTGTGGGCGACCGGGCCGCCCCGGTCGGCGTCGAGCAGCAGCGAGGTGCCGGTCGCCGGCGGCTCGTCGGCCGTGTGGTGCACCACCGTCACCGGGTGGAAGCCCGGTACGCGCAGACCGGGCAGCAGCTCGGCGGCGGACCGCGCGCCGGTGGCGATCAGCACCGCGCGGCAGCGGAACTCGCCGTGCTCCGCGGTGGTCACCGAGGTCGTCGACACGGCGGTGACCCGCACCCCCGTGTGCACCGTGCCCGGCGGCAGCGTCCGGGCCAGCCGCTCCGGCAGCGCCTCGGCGCCGCCCTCCGGCAGACACAGCCGCCCGCGCGCGAAGGCCCGCAGCGCGAGGTCCGCGCACCGGCTGGAGGTGGTGAGCTCCGGGTCGCACAGCAGGGCGGCGAGCAGCGGACGCAGGAAGCCGTCGATGGTGCGGGCGGGCAGGCCCCGGGCCACCAGCGCCTCGGCGACGGGCAGCTCGGGCCGGGCCAGCAGCCGTTCCACGGGCGTGTCCGCCAGCTTCGTGAACGCGGCGCCCAGCCGCGCCTGGTCGACCGCCGTGCCCAGCGGGGCGCCGGTGCGGCTGCGCGGTACGGACACCTGCCGTCCGGGCACGGCCACCGGCCTGCGCGGACCGGGAGCCGGCCGCGGGGCGCTCGCCAGAGCGCGCACCGCATGGAGTGCGCCCCTCGCGCCTCGGGCACTCCCGCCCCACGTGCCGGACTGCACGCCCGCGCGGTGGTGCCGTCCGTCGCTGTGCAGCAGGACGCCGGGCGCGAAGGGACGCAGGACGAGCCCGTCGAGGCCCGGGGCCAGTCGTAGTTCGGGATACGCGGTGGACAGCAACGGCCCGGTCCGGTCGAGCCGGAAGCCGTCGACCTTCTCGGTCGTCATGCGGCCGCCCACCTCGGGGGCGGCCTCCAGGACCATGGTGGTGACTCCTGCGCTGGTCAGTCGTCGCGCCGCGGAGAGTCCGGCGACCCCGGCTCCCACGACGACGACGTCCGCCTGGTACGTGGGCTCAAGCACGTGCCCCTCCTCGAGGTTGCGCGGGCGCTGGAAACGTCATGCCCTCAACAGGCCCCAGGAATACCCGAGTTCGGCTTGAGGCTAAGGCCGTGATCGGTCGCGGTCAGTCGCGCATCGGCAGAGCACGGGCGCACGGCGGTCGCACGGGCACGCCGGATGGGCACGGTGTGGTCACAGGGGGGTCGGTTCCGTGCGGACCGCGGTCGTACGTGCTCGTGCGTGCTCGTACGCGCTCACAGGGCCGCCCTGACCGCCCCCTCGATCTCCGGGAAGGCGAACCGGAAGCCGGACTCCAGCAGACGGGCCGGCAGCACCCGGGCACTGCCCAGCACGTCCCCGGCCATCTCGCCGAGCACCGCCCGCAGTACGGGCGCGGGCACCGCGAACACCGTCGGCCGGCGCAGCACACGGGCCATCGCCTCCGTGATCTCACGGTTGGTCAGCGGGTGCGGGGCGGTCAGGTTGAACGGCCCGGACAGCCCGTCGGTGTCCAGCAGATGGCGCAGCGCGGCCACCTCGTCGTGCAGCGCGATGAACGACCAGTACTGGCGCCCGTCGCCCAGCCGCCCGCCCAACCCGGCCCGGAACAGCGGGAAGAGCCTGCCCCACGCGCCGCCCCCGCGGGCCACCACCAGCCCGGTCCGCGCGAACACCGTCCGCACGCCCGCCTCCCGCGCCGGTGCCGCGGCGGCCTCCCACTCCACGCACAGGGACGGCAGGAAGCCCTCCCCGGGCGGCGCGCTCTCGTCGACCGCCCGGTCACCGGTGTCGCCGTAGTAGCCGATCGCGCTGCCGTTCACGAACACCCGGGGCCGCACGTCCTCGGCCAGTTCCGCGACGGCCCCGGCGAGCGCGGCCGTGCCCCGCACCCGACTGGTGCGGATCAGCTCCTTGTACTGCGCCGTCCAGCGCCGGTCGCCCACCCCGGCCCCCGCGAGGTTGACCACGGCGTCGCACCCGGCGAGCCCGGCGGCGTCCACGGACCCCCGCTCCGGGTCCCACCGGACCTCGTCCGCCGCCCGGGGCGCACGCCGCACCAGACGGCGGACCTGGTGCCCGTCGGAGGTCAGGGACCGGACCAGCGCGTCGCCGATGAGACCGGACGCGCCGGCCACCGCGATTCGGGAACGTTCCATGGGTCCCATCCTGCCCCCGGCCGCCCGCGAATCACGGTCGGCCACGCGCCCGCCCGACGTACAGTGACGCCCATGCCCGAGCCGTACATACGCACCGCCCGCCCCGACGACGAGGCGGAACTGGCCCGCCTCGACCGCGCGACCTGGTCCCCCCTGCACGCGGTCGCACCGCCGCCGGGGCCGCACGACCCCTTCTTCCGCGAGCACTGCGGGCCGGACGACCACCTCGTCGCCGAGCACGAGGGCCGCCCCGTCGGCTACGTCCGGCTCGGCTTCCCCACACGGCTCGCCTCCAACGCGCACGTCCGGCAGATCCACGGCCTCGCCGTCGCCGAGGAGGCGCGCGGCAGGGGGATCGGCCGGGCCCTGGTGCGGGCCGCCGTGGCGGAGGCCCGCCGGCGGGGCGCCCGCCGCCTCACCCTGCGCGTCCTCGGCCACAACACCGCCGCCCGCGCGCTGTACGCGTCCGAGGGCTTCGTCGTGGAGGGCGTGCAGCCGGAGGAGTTCCACCTCGACGGGGCGTACGTCGACGACGTCCTGATGGGGCGTTCCCTGCTCGGAGCCGACCCCGGCGGCGCCCCACGGGACGACCGCCCTACGAGGTGACCAGGTCCCCGGTGTCCACCGGCGCCGTCGCGTTCGCCGCGCGCGCGGCGTCGTCCGCCACCTCGTCCGCCGTCAGCACGTAGCCGGTCTCGGTGTCCGAGGTGGAACGGGCGAACACCACGCCGTACACCCGGCCGTCGGTGGTCAGCAGCGGCCCGCCGGAGTTGCCGGGGCGGACGGTCGAGCGGATCGAGTAGATCTCACGGACGACCGTCCGGTCGTTGTAGATGTTCTGCCCCCGGGCCTGCACCCGGCTCGCCACCGTGGCCGCCTGCAGGTTCAGGTCGCCGTCCTGCGGATAGCCCGCGACGACCGCCGAGTCGCCGCGCCCGGCCTCGTCGTCGAACCGCAGCACCGGCGCCCGCAGGTCGGGCACGTACAGCACGGCCACGTCCTTCTGCGGGTCGAACAGCACCACCCGCGCCTCGTAGGCCCGCCCGACCCCGCCGACCCGCACCGTCGGCTCGTCGATCCCGGCCACCACGTGGGCGTTGGTCATCACGCGCTCGCGTGCGTACACGAAGCCGCTGCCCTCGCGGCCCTGGAGGCCCGCGACGCCCTCCACCTTCACCGTGCTGCGCTGGGCGGCCCGGGTCGCGGCCGCCGTGACGCTGTCGCCGGAGGGCTCGGCGACCTCGGCGGTCGACTCGTTCTCGAACGGGTTGAAGACCTGCGGGAAACCCGCCTCCGTCAGCGCCGAGGTGGCCCGCGAGAACCATCCCGGAGTGGTCTCCGGCATCACGTCCTGCACCGCGCCGAGCAGCCGCGAGTCCCGGATCGCCGAGGTGACCAGCGGGGAGGAGGAGGCGCCCAGCACGCTCGCGGCCACCCACGCCACGATCAGCACGGCCACCGAGTTGGCCAGCGCCCCGCCGATCCCGTCCGCCACCCGCAGCGGCCCCCGGTCCAGCTCGCGCCGCAGCCTGAGCGCCAGCCTCCCCGCCAGCTCGTGGCCCACCACCGCCGGCAGCAGCACCGTGAACACGGCCGCCACCGTCGCCCGGGTCGTCCCCGGCGTCACCAGGTCCATCACCCAGGGCAGGATCCACACGCCGACGACCGCGCCGCCCACGAAACCGGCCAGCGACACGCAGCCCGCCAGCAGTCCGCGCCGGTAACCGGACGCCGCGTAGGCCAGGACGACCAGCAACAGCAGGATGTCGAGCAGGTCCACGCACGCCGCCTTTCTCTCGGGCCCCCTCATACGTGGGGGAGGGGCCCGGTGATCAGCCACGCGCGCGGACGGCCGCCGGAGAACGGCCACGCGCGCGTGCACCAGGGAAAACGCGGCGCACCCGGACGATGGTTCCACCAGGTGGCACACCACATATCGCGGACGGGGCGGTGCGCGCACACAGTGGGACCATGCGTGTCCCCAGAAGACCGAGGGGGGCGCGGGTGCGCCGTCCCTCCCGGCTACCCGGAGGCAGGTCCCGCACTCCGGGACTGCCCAGGGCCGTCGCGGTGCCGCTCGGCTGTCTGCCGGGCCTCGCCGCGGCCGTCGCCCTGGTGCTGTGCGCCCATGGCGTCGAGCACGCCGCCGAGTCCACCGCCGGCACCGTCGCGCGCACCACGCCGCCCGCCCACACCGCACCCCGGCCGCCGGTCGTGCCGCGCTCGGCCTGGCTCGGCGACGCCGCCCGCGAGCAGCCGCCCCCGCGCTACGACGACGAGGTCGTCGCCGTCTTCGTCCACCACACCGACTCGCCCAACGGCTACGACTGCGCCGACGCGCCCGGCATCATCCGGCACCTGTACGAGGGCCAGACCCTCGGCCGCGACTGGGACGACCTCGGCTACAACTTCGTCGTCGACCGCTGCGGCACCGTCTACGAGGGCCGCGCGGGCGGCGTCGACCGCCCCGTCACCGGCGCCCACACCCAGGGCTTCAACCACCGCACCACGGGCATCGCCGCGCTCGGCACCTTCACCGAGGGCGTCTCCGTGTCGCCCGAGATGCTGCACGCGATCGCCGCGCTGGCCGCCTGGAAGCTCGGCACGTCCGGAACCGACCCGCGCGCCGACGTCCGGCTGGTCTCCAGCAACGGTGGCAGCCGGTACGCGGCGGGCACCGCCGCCGTGCTGCCCGCCGTCGCGGGCCACAGCGACGGCTACATGACCAGCTGTCCGGGCGCCGCCCTGCACGCCCGCCTCCCGGAGATCCGGGAACGCGCGGCCCGCCTCCAGGGGCGGGGCGCGCCGCGGGAGGACGGCAGGGCCGCCGGTGACCCGGGGCCCGCCGCCCCGCCGTACCGCACCACGGCCGACCGGAGGGGGGACCGATGAGCACCGACCGCGACACCCACCGTCCGAGACCCGCCTGGATGAACGCCCTGCGCGGCTCCTGGACGGCCCTGTGCGCCGCCGCGGCCGTCGTCCTGGGCCCGGCGACCCACACCGCCTCCACCCTCGTCCAGGCGAACGCGGCACCGCTGCGCCACGCGCCGGACCGGGACCGCGGCCCGGTCCGCTGAGCGGCCCGGGCCGACGGGGTCAGCCCCGGAAGCGTTCCCAGAGCCGGGGGTAGCGCGCGGCGAGCATGCTTTCCTGCTCGAAGTCGAGCGGGGTGCCCTCGGGCTCCGCGGGCGCCGGGGGCAGGTCCAGGTCGGGGGCCACCGTGCCGGTGAGCCGCTCGTACGCCTCGTCCGCCGCGTAGCCGAGGTCCTCGCCGTCGCCGTCGATCTCCTCGTCGAACTCGCCCAGCAGGTCGGCGAGCGCGTCCGGGTCGTGCAGGGCGCCCTCGAAGACCTCGCGGCCCTGGCCGATCAGCCAGCACCGGAAGAAGTCGAAGGCGTCGTCGCTCGCCCCGTCCAGCAGCACCCAGGCGGCACCCCACAGGTCCCAGCGGTAGGCGCGGTGGTAGCGGGACTCGAAGTGACGGGCGAAGTCCAGGACCGCCTCCGGGTCCCTGCGCACGAGCCGCTCCACGAGCAGGTCGGCCTGCTCCTCCGGATCGCCCCCGGCTTCCTCCCGGGCGGTGTCCACCAGCTCCCAGAACTCCGTCTCGTCCATCACGCGTCAAGCATCGGCCCTGGGGCCGGGGGACGCACCCGGAGTGGGCGCGGTCCGCCGCGGCCGGTACAGCTCCGCCGAGCGGGCCGCCTGGGCGGCGAACCGCTCCCGCAGCGTCCCGGGCTCCAGCACCTCCACCTCCGGCCCCAGCGCCGTCAGCTGCGTGTGCGCGACCTCCTCGGACTCCACCGGCAGGGTCAGCGTCACCCACCCGTCGCCGTCCGGCTCGCCCGCCCCGGCCAGCGCCTCCCGGGCGGACAGCGGATCCACGGCGTGCGGCAGCCGGCGTGCGCCCTCGGGCGACAGCCGCACCACGACCCGGTCGCGCAGGAGCGAGCGCGCGAACTGCTCGGCCCGCTCCTCCCAGAACGCGGGCAGGTCGAACTCCTCCTCGCGCTCGAAGCGCTCCTCACCCGCGTCCACCGCCGTGAACCGGTCGATCCGGTAGACCCGGAAGGACCCGTGCCCGGCCACCCGCGCGCACAGGTACCAGACGCCCGCCTTGAGCACGAGCCCGTAGGGCTCCAGCTCCCGCGCGACCTCCCGCCGCTGCTCCCCCGCGCCGCGCCGGTAGCGCGCGGTGATCCGCCGGTCGTCCCACACCGCGTCCGCGACCGCCGGCAGCAGCTCGGGGGTCTCCGGCTCGCGGAACCAGTTCGGCGCGTCCAGGTGGAACCGCTGCGCCGCCGTCCGCGACGCGTCCCGCAGGGACGGCAGCAGCGCCGCCGACACCTTCAGCCGGGCCGCCGAGGCGGCGTCCTCGAGCCCCATCTCGCGCAGCGCCCCCGGCACCCCGGACAGGAACAGCGCCTCCGCCTCGCTGCGCGCCAGCCCCGTCAGCCGCGTGCGGTACCCGCCGACCAGCCGGTACCCCCCGATGCGGCCCCGGTCCGCGTACACCGGCACCCCGGCCTCCGACAGCGCCTGCGCGTCCCGGGTGACCGTCCGCTCCGACACCTCCAGCTCCCGGGCCAGCTCGGCGGCGGTCATGGAGGGCCGGGACTGCAGCAGCAGCACCATCTTGATCAGCCGGGCAGCACGCATGGGGCCCATCATGCAGGAGGCCCCCCGCCGTGGCGGGGGGCCTCCCGGAGTACCGGCCGGTTCCTACAGGCCGTAGCGCTCGCGCGCCTCCTTCACGGCCGTCGCCTGCACCTCGCCGCGCCGGGCGAGCTGGGCCAGGGCCGCGACGACGATGGACTCGGCGTCGACGCCGAAGTGGCGGCGGGCCGCCTCACGGGTGTCCGAGAGGCCGAAGCCGTCGGCGCCCAGCGACGTGTAGTCCTGCTCGACCCACTGCGCGATCTGGTCCGGGACCTGGCGCATGTAGTCGGAGACCGCCAGCACCGGGCCCTCGGCGCCCTGGAGCGCCTGCCGGACGAACGGCACCCGCTCCTCGCCGCGCAGCAGCGCCTCGTCCGCCTCCATGGCGTCCCGGCGCAGCTCCGTCCAGGAGGTGGCGGACCAGACGTCGGCGGCCACGCCCCACTCCTCGGCGAGCAGCCGCTGTGCCCGCAGCGCCCAGTGGATCGCCGTACCGGAGCCCAGGAGCTGGATCCGCGGGGCGTTCGCGGCCGGGGTCAGACCCGCCGTCTCCGCCGTGTTGAAGCGGTACAGGCCCTTGACGATGCCCTCGTCGACGCCGGGGGCGGCCGGCTTGGCGGGCTGCGGCAGCGGCTCGTTGTAGACCGTCAGGTAGTAGAAGACGTCCTGGTCCTCGCCGGGCCGGGCCTCGCCGAACATCCGGCGCAGACCCTCCTTGACGATGACCGCGATCTCGTACGCGAACGCCGGGTCGTACGTCAGCGCCGCCGGGTTGGTCGCCGCGATGACCGGCGAGTGGCCGTCGGCGTGCTGCAGGCCCTCGCCCGTCAGCGTGGTGCGGCCGGCCGTGGCGCCGACCAGGAAGCCGCGGCCGAGCTGGTCGCCGAGCTGCCACATCTGGTCGCCGGTGCGCTGCCAGCCGAACATCGAGTAGTAGATGTAGAACGGGATCATCGTCTCGCCGTGCGTCGCGTACGACGTCGAGGCGGCGATGAACTCGGCCATGGCACCGGCCTCGGTGATCCCCTCGTTGAAGATCTGCCCGTTCTTCGCCTCCTTGTAGTACATCAGCTGGTCGCGGTCGACCGGCTCGTACGTCTGGCCCATCGGCGAGTAGATGCCGAGGGAGGGGAAGAGGCTCTCCATGCCGAAGGTGCGCGCCTCGTCGGGGACGATCGGCACCCAGCGCCTGCCGGTCTCCTTGTCGCGGACCAGGTCCTTGACCAGGCGGACGAACGCCATGGTGGTGGCCACGTTCTGCGAGCCGGAGCCCTTGTCGAAGGCGGTGAACGCCTTGTCGGCCGGCTGGGGCAGCGGCGCGACCGGGTGGACGCGGCGGGCCGGGGCCGGGCCGCCGAGGGCGGCGCGGCGCTCCTGGAGGTAGCGGACCTCGGGGGAGTCGGCGCCCGGGTGGGCGTAGGGGACCTCGCCGTCGACGAAGGCGCTGTCGCTGATCGGCAGGCCGAGGCGGTCGCGCATCGCCTTGAACTCGTCCGCCGTCAGCTTCTTCATCTGGTGGTTGGCGTTCTTCGAGGCGAAGCCCTCACCGAGGGTGTGGCCCTTGACCGTCTGCGCCAGGATCACGGTCGGCGCGCCCTTGTGGGCGAGCGCGGCCTTGTAGGCGGCGTAGACCTTGCGGGGCTCGTGGCCGCCGCGGGAGAAGTGGAAGCACTCAAGGATCTTGTCGTCGCTCAGCAGCTTCGCCATCTCGACGAGCGCCGGGTCCTTGCCGAAGAAGTCCTCGCGGATGTAGGCGGCGTCGCGCGTCTGGTACGTCTGCACCTGCGCGTCCGGCACCTCGCGCAGCCGGCGGACCAGCGCGCCCGTGGTGTCGAGCCGGAACAGCTCGTCCCAGGCGGTGCCCCACAGCGTCTTGACCACGTTCCAGCCGGCGCCGCGGAACTGGGCCTCCAGCTCCTGCACGATCTTGAAGTTGGCGCGGACCGGGCCGTCCAGGCGCTGCAGGTTGCAGTTGACGACGAAGGTGAGGTTGTCCAGCTGCTCGCGGGCGGCCAGGGTGAGCGCGGTCGTCGACTCGGGCTCGTCCATCTCGCCGTCGCCGAGGAACGCCCAGACGTGGGAGTCGGAGACGTCCTTGATGCCGCGGTTGGTCAGGTAGCGGTTGAAGCGCGCCTGGTAGATCGCGGAGATCGGGCCGAGGCCCATCGACACCGTCGGGAACTCCCACAGCCAGGGCAGGCGGCGCGGGTGCGGGTACGACGGCAGGCCGTTGCCGCCGGCCTCGCGGCGGAAGTTGTCCAGGTGCTGCTCGCCGATCCGGCCGTCGAGGAAGGCACGGGCGTAGATGCCGGGGGAGGCGTGGCCCTGGATGTAGAGCTGGTCGCCGGAGCCGTCACCCTCCTTGCCCCGGAAGAAGTGGTTGAAGCCGGTCTCGTACAGCCAGGCGGCGGAGGCGAAGGTGGCGATGTGGCCGCCGACGCCGTACTTGCTGCCGCGGGTCACCATGGCGGCCGCGTTCCAGCGGTTCCACGCGGTGATCCGGGCCTCCATCTCCTCGTCGCCGTCCACGGTGGGCTCGGCGGCGGTGGGGATGGTGTTGATGTAGTCGGTCTCGAGAAGCTTCGGCAGCGCGATGCCGGCACCCTCGGCGTGCTCCAGCGTGCGGCGCATCAGGTACGCGGCACGGTGCGGCCCGGCCGCCTCGGTGACGGCGTCCAGGGAGGCCTGCCACTCGGCGGTCTCCTCGGGGTCGCGGTCCGGGAGCTGGTCGAGCTCACTCGGCCGGATGGCGTTGGGGTCGGTCATGTCGCCGCCTTCCTCAGTCGAAGGGGGTTCCCTCATCGGTAAGGGTTCGGGGGTGCCCTTGGTCTTTGGCAGGACAGGGCGCGGGGCTCGGGTGGAAGCCCGCTGGCGACTGTAACCCCCTGATCGATGATCGATCAAAGGGTTGAAGGGTAAAACCTCTCGATAACAAGAAAGTAGGCACGCGGTGCCTGCGAAAGTGGCACCGAGTGACGGGTTTCTGCCATGTTTTCGCAGGTGAAACCGCGTATGAGCGGGCCTTTGCTCGGGTGCTACGCTCTGGGCGCACATCCGAGGACGTGCGCCTTCACGAGTTCCGCGATCCGGGGATCGCGCCGGCGGAACGCGGCGACCAGTTCCTCGTGCTCCTCGGCGTACGACTGCTGGACCGTGCCCAGCCAGCGGATGGACAGCGCGGTGAAGACCTCGATGCCCAGGCCCTCCCAGGTGTGCAGCAGCACCGAGTTGCCGGCCGCGCGGACCAGTTCGCGGTGGAAGGCGACGGTGTGCCGCACCTGCCCCGTGCCGTCGGACAGGCGGTCGGCCTCGTACAGGGCGGCGACGTGCGGCTCCAGCGCCGAGCAGTCCCGTGCCAGCCGCTCCGCCGCCAGTTCCGCGGCGATCGCCTCCAGGCCGGCCCGGACCGGGTAGCTCTCCTCGAGGTCGGCGGCCGTCAGGTTCCGAACCCGCACGCCCTTGTTCGGCGCCGACTCGATCAGCCGCAGCGACTCCAGCTCGCGCAGCGCCTCCCGCACCGGCGTCTGGCTGACCTCCAGCTCGGTCGCGATCCGCCGCTCCACGATCCGCTCGCCCGGCTGCCAGCGTCCGCTGATGATCCCCTCCAGGATGTGCTCGCGGATCTGCTCGCGCAGCGAGTGGACGACGGGCGCGGTCATGAGGGCTCCTTAGACGGGGACCCACGGGACCCCTGAGGGCGTTTGACGTTGAGAAACAATACGGCCGCCGCGCCGCGCGGAAGGAGCGCACAGGGGCGCTCGCGCCCAGGTGAGACGAGACTTACACGCGCCGTGTGACCGAACACGACCGGACGCGACCGGAGAGGGCCCGCCACGGTCGAAGCCGGCCGTCATACGACGGTGCCCCCGTCCGGAAGTTTCCGGACGGGGGCACGTGGGGCCGTTCAGCGACCGCGGGTCACAGGCCGAGCTCGACCTCGAACTCGCCCGCCTCCAGGATCGCCTTGACCGCCGTCAGGTAACGGGCCGCGTCGGCACCGTCCACCAGGCGGTGGTCGTAGGAGAGGGTCAGGTAGGTCATGTCGCGGACGCCGATGACCGTGCCCTCCTCCGTCTCGATGACGGCCGGGCGCTTCACCGTGGCACCGATGCCGAGGATCGCGACCTGGCCCGGAGGCACGATGATCGTGTCGAACAGCGCGCCGCGCGAACCGGTGTTGCTGATGGTGAAGGTCGCGCCGGACAGCTCGTCCGGAGTGATCTTGTTGCCCCGGACCTTGCCCGCCAGCTCGGCCGTGGCCTTGGCGATGCCGGCGATGTTGAGGTCACCGGCGTTCTTGATGACCGGGGTCATCAGGCCCTTCTCGGAGTCCACCGCGATACCGATGTTCTCGGTGTCGAAGTAGGTGATGGTCCCCTCGGCCTCGTTGATCTTGGCGTTGATGACCGGGTGGGCCTTCAGCGCCTGGGCCGCGGCCTTGACGAAGAACGGCATCGGGGAGAGCTTGACGCCCTCGCGCGCCGCGAACGAGTCCTTCGCCTGGGCGCGCAGCTTCATCAGGCGGGTGACGTCGACCTCGACGACCGAGGACAGCTGGGCCTGCTCGTGCAGGGCCTTGACCATGTTGTCGCCGATGACCTTGCGGATCCGCGGCATCTTCACGGTCTGGCCGCGCAGCGGGGAGGCCTCCAGGACGGGGGTCTTCCGCGCGGCGGGCGCGGCGGCGGCCGGAGCCGGGGCCGGGGCGGCGGCCTTCGCGGCCTCGGCGGCGGCGAGGACGTCCTGCTTGCGGATGCGGCCGCCGACGCCGGTGCCCTTGACGGTGGACAGGTCGACGCCGTTCTCGGCGGCGAGCTTGCGCACCAGCGGGGTCACGTAGGCGCCCTCGTCCTTCGGCTGGACGGCGGCCGGGACGGCCGCCGTCCAGCCGAAGG
>NZ_MSGP01000339.1 GCF_002078235.1 Streptomyces viridosporus | reverse complement strand
AGCAGCACCCCTCCACCTGATGCCCGATCAGGTGGAGCGCCGAAGGAGCGTCGAGGCGATGCACTCCCGTCCCTGCGGACCCGTCCCTGCGGAATCGGGGCCCTGCATCCGTGATCCCCGTACAAGCCTGGGAAACAGCAGATCAGCAGCACTGTCCGACACCTCGGCACAGTCCACGTCACGCGTCACGGAAACAGGTCGGGGCCACCGCCCGGAGCCAGCAGGAACAGAAGGAACAGCAGGTCATAGGCCCTTTGCCGCAGGCTCCAGAATCGCCACGCACTCCACGTGGTGCGTCATCGGGAACAGGTCGAACACCCGCAGCGTCCGCACCCGGTACCCCCCGTCCCGGAAGTACGCCAGGTCCCGGGCCAGGGCGGCCGGGTCGCAGGCCACGTAGGCGATCCTCCGGGCACCCAGCGACGACAGGTGCTCCACCGTCTTCCGGCCGGCGCCCGCGCGCGGCGGGTCCAGGACGACGAGGTCGACCTCCGTGATGCCGGTGCGGGGCAGGACGGACTCGACCTTGCCCTGCTCGATGCGGACGCGGGGGAAGTCCGCGAGGTTGTGCCGGGCGTCCTCCACGGCACGCCTGCCGGACTCGATGCCGAGGACCGCGCCCTGGTCGCCGACCCGGTCGGCCAGGGCGCCCGCGAACAGGCCGACGCCGCAGTACAGGTCGAGGGCCGTGTCGCCCTTGCGGGGCAGCAGGCCCTGCATCACCGCGGTGACCAGGGTGTCGGCGGCCTGCGGGTGGACCTGCCAGAAGCCTCCGCCGCCGACGCGGTGGGTGCGACCGTCCGCGCGTTCGCGGACGAAGGGGCGGCCGTGGACGCGGTGGACCTGGCCGGAGCGCTCGTCGATCCGCAGGACCGAGACCGGGCGGTCCAGTTCGACCAGCGGCAGGCGGCAGCCCGGCTTGGGGGTCAGGACGACCTGGCGGTCCTGGGAGCCCGTCGCCGCGATCGCCTCGACGGAGTCCATGCCCGTCCAGTCCCGCTTCTCGATGCCGAGCTCGCTGACGCCCTCGGCGGCGATCATGCAGTGGTCGATCGGCTCGACCTCGTGCGAGCGGTGCCGGCGCAGTCCCGCGCGGCCGTCGGCGGTCACCGCGTACTGCACGCGGGTGCGCCACGCCGGGACCTGGCCCGCGGGGACCTTGTCGCCCTCGGCGGGCATCACCGTGCCGTCCCAGCCGACCTCCTCGGGCGTGAGCCCGGCGAGGCGCCGCAGCTGCTCGGTGACGACCTCGCCCTTCAGGCGCCGCTGCGCCCCCGGCTTGGCGTGCTGCCAGTCGCAGCCGCCGCAGCGGCCGGGGCCGGCGAAGGGGCAGGGGGCGTCGATCCGGTCCTTGGAGGCGTCCAGCACGTTCACCGCGTCGGCGCGCAGGAAGCGGGCCCCCTCCTCGCCCTCCGTCACCCGCGCGACGACCCGTTCGCCGGGCAGGGCGTGCCGGACGAAGAGGACCTGTCCGGCGGACGTACGGGCGATGCAGTGGCCGCCGTGGGCGACGGGGCCGACCTCGACCTCGTACTCCTCCCCCACCAGTGATTTCCTCGGTTCTGCCTGCATGGCGGGGTGACTCCACAACATCGAGAGCGGGCGGGCGGACCCGTGGGCCCGCGACAACAGCCCACCAGTCTACGTGTGCGTGGAGGTGTCCTTCGCCCGCTCCGCCGGACCGCGCCGCACCGAGCCGGGCGCGGCCCACTCCTGCCGCCTGCGGACACGCCGTTTGGCCACCTCGGAGGACTGCAGCTGGTACGGCACCGAGGTCACCATCACGCCCGGGGTGAACAGCAGCCGGCCCTTGAGCCGCAGCGCGCTCTGGTTGTGCAGCAGGTGCTCGTACCAGTGGCCGACCACGTACTCGGGGATGATGACGGAGACGACGTCGCGCGGCGACTCCCTGCGCAGGCCCTTCACGTACTCGATGACCGGCCGCGTGACCTCCCGGTACGGGGAGTCGAGCACCTTCAGGGGGACGTCGATGCCGCGCCGCTCCCACTCCGCCTGCAGCGCCCTGGTCTCCGCCGGGTCCACGTTGACGCTGAGCGCCTCGAGGGTGTCCGAGCGCATCAGCTTGGCGTAGGCGAGCGCCCGCAGCGTGGGGCGGTGGATCTTGGAGACCAGGACGACCGAGTGGACCCGGGAGGGCCGCACCATGTCGTCGCTCGGCGTCTCCGGGGCCGCGATCTCCTCGGCGACGCGGTCGTAGTGCCTGCGGATCGCCGTCATCGTCGCGTAGAAGATGCACATGCCGAGCAGCGCGACCCAGGCGCCGTGGCTGAACTTGGTGACGAGCACGACGACCAGCACCAGGCCGGTGAAGAAGGCACCGAAGGTGTTGATGGCCCGCGAGCGGATCATGTGGCGCCGCTTGGCCTGCTCCCTCTCGGTGGCCAGCAGGCGGTTCCAGTGCCGGACCATGCCGGTCTGGCTGAGCGTGAAGGACACGAACACGCCGACGATGTAGAGCTGGATCAGCCGCGTGGAGTCGGCGCCGTAGATCCACACCAGCAGTCCCGCGGCGCTCGCGAGCAGCACGATGCCGTTGGAGAAGGCGAGGCGGTCGCCGCGGGTGTGCAGCTGACGGGGGAGGTAGCGGTCCTGGGCGAGGATCGAGCCGAGCAGCGGGAAGCCGTTGTAGGCGGTGTTCGCGGCGAGGAACAGCACCAGCGCGGTGGCGGCGGCGAGGATCATGAACAGGAGGCTGCCGTGACCGAAGACGGCCTCGGCGACCTGCGAGATCACCGGGTCCTGCACATAGCCCGGGCCGAGCGGGACGCCGTCGTGGATCAGGTCCACGGCCGGGTTCTCGGCCATGCGGACGTGGGTGGCCGCCGCCAGCGCGATGATGCCGCAGAACATGCTGACGGCGAGCAGGCCCATCATCGCGAGCGTGGTCGCCGCGTTCCGCGACTTGGGCTTGCGGAAGGCGGGGACGCCGTTGGAGATCGCCTCGACGCCGGTGAGCGCGGCACAGCCGGAGGAGAAGGCCCGCAGCAGGAGGAAGACCAGGGCGAAGCCCGCCAGGCCGGGGTGTTCGGGCTTGATCTCGAAGTCCGCGGTCGGTGCCCGCATCTCGTCGCCGAGCACCACCGCGCGGAACGCCCCCCACACGATCATGGTGAAGACGCCCGCGACGAAGACGTACGTCGGGATCGCGAAGAGCGTGCCCGACTCCCTGACCCCGCGCAGGTTCATCAGCGTCAGCAGCACGATCACGCCGATCGCGCAGGCCACCTTGTTCTCGACGACGAACGGGATCGCCGAGCCCAGGTTCTCGATGCCGGCGGAGATCGACACGGCGACCGTCAGGACGTAGTCGACGAGCAGGGCGCTCGCGACGGTCAGCCCGGCCCTGGGGCCGAGGTTGGTGGTGGCCACCTCGTAGTCGCCGCCACCGCTGGGGTACTCGCGGACGTTCTGCCGGTAGGAGGCGACGACGGTGAACATCAGCACGACGACCGCGACGGCGATCCAGGGGCTGAAGTGGTACGCCGACAGGCCCGCGATGGACAGGACCAGCAGGACCTCACCGGGCGCGTACGCCACGGAGGACAGCGGGTCGGAGGCGAAAACGGGGAGTGCGACGCGCTTCGGCAGAAGTGTTTCCCCCAGCCGGTCGCTGCGCAGTGCGCGCCCGATCAGAATCCGTTTGGGCACGTCGGTCAGTTTGGACACAACAGAGGATCGTAAGCCTTCGGAGGAGGGGCCGCCCACCCTCCCCCGC
>NZ_MSGP01000338.1:240-13770 GCF_002078235.1 Streptomyces viridosporus | reverse complement strand
CACCGGACGAGGACGCCTTCCCGCCGTCCCCGCCGGGCGCCTCCCGGGACTCGACGGCGCTCCGGTCGCCCTCGCTCCCGTACAGGAGGCGGGATCCGTCGGCGGAGTAGCTGACGGACTCCCCCTGCCGCTGCAGCGGCACGCTCAGCCGTCCCTTCCGCTGAAGCTTCCCCCCGTTCCAGGCGTAGTGGATCCCGCCGAAGTACCCGCGCACGGCGAGGTGCCGCCCGTCCGGGGAGAACGCGGCGTCGGTCGCCCACAGCTCGACGGGGGCGATCGGCCGGAAGACGTTGCTCCCCGAGGCGGAGAGCTCGGCGGGCCCCTCGTACAGGTGCCCGCCCTCCTCCTTCTTGTCGATGATGTAGACCCGCCCGGTCTTCGGGTGCACCACGAGGGACTCGGCGTCCCGCGCCCCGTCGGAGTACGTCACGACGTACTGCGTGGCCCGCACGGTCTGGTCCCGGAGCTCCTTCGGCTCGGGCAGCTCGTAGATCCACACGTACGGCCAGGTGCCCCCGAGGTTGTCCCCGATGTCCCCGACGAAGATCCTGTTCCCGGGCCCGACGGAGACGGCCTCGACGTCCCGGGGCGTGCCGATGCCGGTGAGGGTGAGACGGGCCACGGTCTCGCCGGTCGCGCCGTCGACGGCGTAGAGGTAGGGGCCGTCGTCGCTGTCGTTGTGGGTCCAGTAGACGCCGGGGTGGAGACGGGAGGCGGCGAGCCCGCTGGACTCGGTGATGCGCGGGTCCTCGATCGTGAACCCGTCGTTGCCGGCGTCGCCGCCGGCCGCCGAGGCGGGTACGGCGAACACGCCCACGAGAAGGGCCGCGGCGAGGAGGGCGAAGGGTCGGCGCATGCCCCAAGACTGCCATCCTCCGGGGCACTTCACGGCGGGTGTCCGGTCTCACATCGCGGCGGCCGGGCCGATCGTCCATGATGATCGGGTGCTCAGGTTCATGCCCGTCGGTGACTCGATGACGATCGGGAGCGCGGGTGAACACACCTGGCGCTACCGGCTGTGGCGCCACCTGTGCACGGCGTACGGCGGCCCGTTCACGTTCGTCGGCCCGCGCGAGACGCTGCACGACCCGGCGGCGGACGCCCCGACCTCGTACGCCTACGCCGACCCCGACTTCCCCCGCGCCCACCTGGCCGGCTGGGGCGAGGGCTGGCACCACATGGTCCCGCTCATCGGCGAGGCGGTCCGCACGCACCGGGCGGACGTGCTGCTGGTGTCGCTGGGCCTGATCGACCTGGGCTTCTACACCAACGCGGAGCAGACCGCGGACAACGTCCGGGCCTTCGTCGCCGAGGCGAGGGCGGCCGATCCGCGCGTGCGGGCGGTCCTGCTGCCGGTGATCCCCAACATCCGGGCGGAGGCGGAACCGACGTTCGCCGCGCAGGTCACCCGCTTCAACGACCTGCTGGCCAAGACGGTCGTGGACCTGGACGAACCGTCCTCCTCCCTCCTGCTGGCCACCCCCTCCCCCTCGTACGACATCCACACCGACACCTACGACGGCACCCACCCCAACGCGAGCGGCGAACACAAGATCGCGGCGGCCTTCGCGGAGGCGCTGTGGCAGGGGTGGGACCTGGGCGGGCCGTACGAGGCGGCGTAGTCGCCGGGGGCCGGCACACGCGCCCCGCCCCGTGCCCTGCTCACCGTGCGGATCGTTCCGGCCTCACCCCTACGTCGTTCCGGCCTCGCCCCCACGACGGACGGCTTCCCCCGCGACTGATCATCGCCCCCTTGCCTGGAGCGCACTCCACGTCGTTGTCTTGACAGACATGAAGTACACGCAGCTCGGACGCACAGGACTCAAGGTCAGCCGACTCGTCCTCGGGACGATGAACTTCGGTCCGCAGACCGACGAGGCCGACAGCCACACCATCATGGACGCGGCGCTGGACGCCGGCATCAACTTCTTCGACACCGCCAACGTCTACGGGTGGGGTGAGAACAAGGGCCGTACGGAAACGATCATCGGAAACTGGTTCGCGAAGGGCGGCGACCGCCGGGACAAGGTCGTGCTCGCCACCAAGGTGTACGGGAACATGGGCCTGGACGGCGAGCCGTGGCCCAACCACGACAAGCTCTCCGCGGTCAACATCCGGCGGGCGGTGGAGGCCAGCCTGAAGCGCCTCAGGACCGACTACATCGACCTCTACCAGTTCCACCACGTCGACCGGAACACTCCCTTCGAGGAGATCTGGCAGGCCATCGACGTGCTCGTGCAGCAGGGCAAGATCCTCTACGTCGGGTCCAGCAACTTCCCCGGCTACAAGATCGCCCAGGCCAACGAGATCGCGGCCCGGCGCGGCGGCACCATCGGGCTGGTCAGCGAGCAGTGCCTCTACAACCTCGCCGAGCGCCGCGCCGAGATGGAGGTCATCCCGGCCGCGCAGGAGTACGGCCTCGGGGTCATCCCGTGGTCGCCGCTGCACGGCGGGCTGCTGGGCGGGGTGATCAAGAAGGAGGTCCAGGGCGGGCGCCGTGCCTCCGGACGGGCCGCCGACACGCTCGCCGACCCCGCCGGCCGCGCACAGATCCAGGCGTACGAGGACCTGCTCGACAAGCACGGCGTCGAACCCGGCGAGGCGGCCCTGGCCTGGCTGCTCACCCGGCCCGGGGTGACCGGCCCGATCGTCGGCCCGCGCACCGCGCAGCAGCTTCACAGCGCGCTGCGGGCGGTCGAGCTGGAGCTGAGCGAGGAGCTGCTGACCTCGCTGGACGAGATCTTCCCGGGTCCGGGGCCGTCGCCGGAGGCCTTCGCCTGGTGAGCCGGGCACGGTGAGGGGGCCGGCGGCGGCGCTACCTGCCGAGCGCCGCCGCCAGCGCCACCACCGCGAACATCAGCACGAGCACACCGGCCATGATCCGGTTACGGGTCTTCGGGTCCACGCCCCCGAGCCTAACCGGCCGCCCCGAGCGGTCCGCGCGCGACCGCCTCGTAGCGGGGCTGCTCGCCCGGCACACCCGACCTCGGCAGGTTGCTGCGCACCAGCGCCAGCTCGCCCACGGTCCAGGTACGGCCGCGGAACCCGTGCAGGACGTCCAGGTACGGCCGCGTGTCGACGCCGTCCCGGCTGCGGGCCAGCGTCAGGTGGGCCTTGTAGCGCCGGTGCTCCCCCATCGGCACGCCCGCCCTGCGCGCCGCCGCCTCGGCGCGGTCGGCCAGCAGGCGCAGGGTGCGCAGGTCGCCGTCCGCGCCGGTCCACAGGGCCCGGCCGTGTCCGAACTGACCGCCTCCGCACAACGCCAGCCCGAACGGCTCGGTGTGGGAGGCGGCCCGCTCCAGGCGGGCGGTCAGCTCGGGCACGAGCGCGTCGTCGACCTCGCCGTAGAAGGCGAGCGTGAGGTGCCAGCCGGGGCGGCCGGTCCAGCGCAGGCCGTCCGCACCGGGCAGTTCCTTCAGCCGGGCGACCTCGGCGGCGAGTTCGCGGAGGACGTCCTCGGGCGGCAGCACGGCGGCGAAGAGTCTCATACGTCCAGTCTGACCGGGGAGCGTGCGTACGCTCCCGCGTGTCCTGGTCACCGTGCGTATCGTTGTACTGCGCGGCCGTACTCGTCCGGGGCGCGGCCGGGAGGAGCGCCACGATGACCGTCCTTGCAGACAGGATCGAGATGGCCGAGAGCACCGACGGACTCACGCTCGACATGATGTTCGAGTGGCTGGAGAAGATGCCCGTCCCCGAGGGTTACAAGGCCGAGGTCGTCGGGGGGAACATCTTCATGACGCCGCAGCGGGACACCCCCTGGGAGATCATCGCGGACATCTACGATCAACTGCGCGTGAAGTACCCGCGCAAGCGCATCAAGTCCGACGTCCGCATCGACTACCCGGGGCACCTCAACGGCTTCGCCTCCGACGTGACGCTGTTGTCCGAGAGCGCCACCCGGAACGACAAGGGCCTGTGGCGCTGCGAGGACGTCGAGTTCATCGCCGAGGTGATCTCCAGGAGGACCGCCGGCAACGACTACGGCCCGAAGAAGGACGCCTACGCCGCCGCCGACGTCCCGGTGTACCTGATCGTGGACCCGTACGCCGGCGAGTGGCACCTGCACACCCTGCCGAAGGACGGCACGTACCACGGCGACGTCGGCTTCGGCTTCGGCGAGGAGATCGACCTGACCGGGACACCCGTCGGCCTCGTGCTCGAGACCGACGGGTTCCCCCGCGACTGAACCGGGACTGGGCCGCGGTTGAACCGCCCGGCGCCCGCTATACCGCCGGGGCCAGCGCCTTCTGCCGCTCCCGGGGCACGAACCGCACCTGCGGGTGGCCGTTGCGCCAGCCGACCGAGAGGCGGAGCCCGCCGACCCTGGCCAGGATCAGGCCGATCACGGCCGCGGCGGCCATCGCGATCGCGCCGCCCACCGCCAGGCCGACCCGGGCGCCGTAGGTGTCGGTGACCCAGCCGACGATGGGGGCGCCGACGGGCGCGCCGCCGAGGAAGACCATCATGTACAGGGCCATCACACGGCCCCGCACGGCCGGGTCGGTGGACATCTGGATGCTGGTGTTGGTGGTGACGTTGACCGTCATGGCGAACAGGCCGATGGGCACCATGAGCAGGGCGAACATCCACAGGGTCGGTGCCCCGGCGGCCACGATCTCCAGTGCGCCGAAGGCCAGCGCGGCCAGGACGAGCAGCCGCAGCCGCGCCGTGCCGCGCCGGGCGGCGAGCAGCGCGCCGATCAGGGAGCCGACCGCCATCAGGGTGTTGAACATGCTGTAGGCGCCCGCGCCCCCGTGGAAGACGTCGTCGGCGAAGGCCGAGAGGTAGACGGGGAAGTTGAAGGCGAAGGTGCCGATGAAGCCGATCAGGACGATCGGCCAGATCAGGTCGGGACGCCCGGCGACGTAGCGCAGGCCCTCCCGAAGCTGGCCCTTGCCGCGCGGGGCGCGCTCGACGGTGTGCAGTTCCCGGGCCCGCATCAGCAGCAGGCCGGTGAGCGGCGCGACGAAGGACAGGCCGTTGAGCAGGAACGCCCAGCCCGTGCCGACGCCGGTGATCAGCAGACCCGCGACGGCGGGGCCGACCAGGCGGGCGGACTGGAAGTTCGCGGAGTTCAGGCTGACCGCGTTCTGCAGGTGGCCGGGGCCGACCAGCTCGGAGACGAAGGACTGGCGGGCCGGGTTGTCGACGACGGTCGCGAGACCGAGGGCGAAGGCGGCGACGTAGATGTGCCAGACCTCGACCCGGTCGGTCAGGGTGAGGGCGGCGAGCGCCAGGGAGGTGAGCGCCATCGCGGTCTGGGTGACGAGCAGCGTGGGCCGCTTGCGCAGACGGTCGACGAGGACGCCGCCGTACAGGCCGAACAGCAGCATCGGCAGGAACTGCAGGGCGGTGGTGATGCCGACGGCGGCGGCGGAGCCGGTGAGGCTGAGCACCAGCCAGTCCTGGGCGATGCGCTGCATCCAGGTGCCGATGTTGGAGACCACCTGGCCGAGGAAGAACAGGCGGTAGTTCCTGACGCTCAGCGAGGAGAACATCGAGGACGTGCGACGGGGGGTGTCGGGAGCGGTCGGGGTGTCGTGGGGATTAGGTGCGGGGGCGGAAGCTGCTCCGGATCCCGTACTCAAAGGGTTTCGCCTCCTGGCTGTTGTTGCTGCTTTCGCTTTCCTAGACGTGCGCGAGCTTCTCCAGTACGGGGGCGGCGGCGCGGAGCTTCGCCCACTCGTCCTCGTCGAGTCCCTCGGCCAGCGAGGCCAGGAACACGTTCCGCTTGCGACGGCTCTCCTCGAGCATGGCCTCGGCCTGCTCGGTCTGCGTCACGACCTTCTGGCGTCGGTCGTCGGGGTGCGGCTCCAGCCTGACCAGCCCCTTGGACTCCAGCAGGGCCACGATGCGGGTCATCGAGGGCGGCTGGACGTGCTCCTTGCGGGCGAGCTCACCCGGGGTGGCCCGACCGCAGCGGGCCAGGGTGCCGAGCACCGACATCTCGGTGGGGCTGAGCGACTCGTCGACGCGCTGGTGCTTGAGCCGCCGGGACAGCCGCATCACGGCGGATCGAAGGGCGTTCACGGCGACCGCGTCGTCGCCCTGGCTGAAGTCCGGCATGTTCGTTAGCGTAACTCATTACTCTCGCTAAAGAGCACTCGGAACGGGCCGCGCGTCCGTGAGTCCGGCCACTCTCCCGGGATCACCCGGACGGGGCCACTCGGGCGGGATTACCCAGGCGGGATCACCCGTACGAGTGATCAATCCGCGGAATGTGTCCCATCGCACCGAAGAATGCGGCAACGCTCATGGTCATGGGGACCGAGGTGCTCAGCCTGCGCATGGACCACGAGCTGCTGGAGCGGCTCCGCCACCATGCCGCCAAACGCGGCATGAGCGTCCAGGACTATGTCGTCCGGACGCTCATGCGCGATGACTTCGACCAGCGGTTCCAGGCCGCCGTCGAGGAGACGGAGAAGTTCTACGGCGTCACCTGAACCGGCTCGACCCGGCACCGAGCGGGTCGGGCCGGGTCGGGGCGGGGACGCCGGGGCGGCTGTCGGGTGACGCCGGGTCGGCTCAGGTCAGGCCCAGCGCCGGCATCAGGTAGTAGAAGGCGAAGACCGCCGACACCGCGTACATCGCCGCCGGGACCTCCCGGCCGCGCCCGGCCGCCAGGCGCAGCACCACGAAGGTGATGAAGCCCATGCCGATGCCGTTGGTGATCGAGTAGGTGAACGGCATCATCACCATCGTCACGAAGGCCGGGACGGCGATCGTGTAGTCCGCCCAGTCGATCTCCTTGATCGAGCCCGCCAGGATCAGGAAGCCCACCGCGAGCAGCGCCGGGGTGGCCGCCTGGGACGGGACCATCGTGGCGACGGGCGTGAGGAACAGCGCCACCGCGAACAGCGCGCCGGTGACGACGTTGGCGAAGCCGGTGCGCGCGCCCTCGCCGACGCCGGCCGTGGACTCCACGAAGGCGGTGGTGGCCGAGGCGGAGCTGGCACCGCCCGCCGCGACCGCGACGCCGTCGATGAACAGGACCTTGTTGACGCCGGGCATCTGGCCCTCGCCGTCGGTCAGCTTCGCCTCGTCCGAGACGCCCATGATCGTGCCCATCGCGTCGAAGAAGCACGACAGCAGCACGGTGAAGACGAACAGGACGCCGGTCAGCACACCGACCTTGGCGAAGCCGCCGAACAGGCTCGCCTCGCCGATCAGGCCGAAGTCGGGGGTGGAGAGCGGGTTGCCGGGCCACTTCGGGGTCGTCAGGCCCCAGGAGGGGATCTCCGCCACGGCGTCGATGATCATCGCGACGACCGTCATGGTGACGATCGAGATGAGGATCGCGCCGGGCACCTTGCGCACGATCAGCGCCAGCGTGAGCAGCGCGCCGAGGATGAAGACCAGGACCGGCCAGCCGGTGAGGTGACCGCCCACGCCGAGCTGGATCGGGACGGTGGTCTGGGCGACGTCCGGCATCCGGGTGACGAAACCGGAGTCGACCAGGCCGATCAGCATGATGAACAGGCCGATACCGATGGCGATGGCCTTGCGCAGGCCGTACGGGACGGCGTTCATCACGCGCTCGCGCAGACCGGTGGCGACCAGGAGCATGACCACGAAGCCGGCCAGCACCACCATGCCCATGGCGTCCGGCCACGACATGCGCGGCGCGAGCTGGAGGGCGACGACCGAGTTCACCCCCAGGCCCGCGGCCAGGGCGATCGGGACGTTGCCGATGACACCCATGAGCAGCGTGGTGAACGCCGCCGTCAGGGCGGTCGCGGTGACCAGCTGACCGTTGTCGAGCTGGTTGCCGTACATGTCCTTCGCGCTGCCCAGGATGATCGGGTTCAGCACGATGATGTAGGCCATCGCGAAGAAGGTGGCGAAACCGCCGCGGATCTCGCGGGCCAGCGTGCTGCCGCGCTCGGAGATCTTGAAGTAGCGGTCGAGGGCGCCGAGCGCGGACCCGGATCCCGGCTGCTCGGGAGTGGGGGCCTTGGCGGGGGCCGACGTGGACATGCGAGACCTCATCACCGGCGGGCTTTCCCCGAAGCCCTCTGGCGTTTCCTACGAATGAAAGCGGTCAGAAACAAACGGTTTCAGTATGAACATATGACGACCGTTGCGCTATCTCCGCGCGTAGATTCGTGTGCCCCATGCGATGCACCTCACTTGCGCCACCCCTCGTAAGCTGTCCGTATGGCCGGGCTTTTTTCGGGATCCCCCAAGCACGAGGCGCCGGAGCCCCTGGAGGGCCCCGTGGTCGCCACCATCGTCGGCGGCACGATCGTCTGGTTCGTCCTCTTCCTGGTGCAGCTCCCGTTCTACGGCTGGTTCGACGACCACGGCCACACCTGGTGGCTGTGGACGTGCCTGGCCGGCGGCGGGCTCGGATTCATCGGCATCTGGTACGTCCGCAAGCGGGACGCCGCGCTCAAGCGCGCGCAGGCCGAACGGGACGGGCGGCCGGCCGGCCACGCCCCCGCGCCGACGGCCGACTGACGCGCACCGCCGAGCGGCGCACCGCCGGGGGGCGGACCCGTCTGGAGGCGGACCCGCCGGGGACGAGGCGTCCGGACACCGACCGCCCGGACGCCAACCGCCCGGACGCCAACCGCCCGGGTACGAGCCACCCGGTACGAACCACCCGGACACGGGCCGCCCGGACACGAACTCCCGGGGACGGCCGCCGAGGGGATGCGACCACGTACGACCGGGGCACCACGGCCGTCCTCCCCAGGTCGGATCTTCCGCGCAGGTGCGGGTGATCCGGTGGAACCGCACGTACCGTCGGAGGCATGACGCATCTCGACGCGGGCGCCCGGATCGATGCCGTGCGCCCGGCCACGCTCACCTCACCGGCGACCGGGCTGACCTCGGCGGAGGTCGCCGAACGGGTGGCGCGCGGGCAGGTCAACGACGTGCCGGTGCGCAGCAGCCGGTCCCTGGTCGAGATCGTCCGCGCGAACGTCTTCACCCGGTTCAACGCGATCATCGGCGTGCTCTGGGTGATCATGCTGGTGGTCGCGCCCATCCAGGACAGCCTGTTCGGCTTCGTGATCCTCGCCAACACCGGCATCGGCATCATCCAGGAGTGGCGGGCGAAGAAGACCCTCGACTCCCTCGCGCTGATCGGCGAGGTGCGGCCCACGGTGCGGCGGGACGGGGTGGCCGCGGAGATCGGCACCTCCGAGATCGTGCTGGACGACCTGATCGAGATCGGACCGGGCGACAAGGTCGTCGTCGACGGGCTGTGCGTCGAGGCGGACGGGATGGAGATCGACGAGTCGCTGCTCACCGGCGAGGCCGATCCCGTGGTGAAGCAGCCGGGGGACCCGCTCCTGTCCGGCAGCTTCGTGGTCGCGGGCGGCGGCTCGTTCCAGGCGACCAAGGTGGGGCGCGAGGCGTACGCCGCCCAGCTCGCCGAGGAGGCGTCCCGTTTCACGCTGGTCCACTCCGAACTGCGCTCCGGCATCTCCACGATCCTCAAGTACGTGACGTGGATGATGGTCCCGACCGCGATCGGGCTGGTCATCAGCCAGCTGGTCGTCAAGGAGAACGAGCTGAAGGGCTCCGTCGCCCGCACGGTCGGCGGCATCGTGCCGATGGTCCCCGAAGGGCTGGTGCTGCTCACCTCGGTCGCCTTCGCGATCGGCGTGATCCGGCTGGGGCGCAAACAGTGCCTGGTGCAGGAGCTGCCCGCCATCGAGGGGCTGGCCCGCGTCGACACGGTCTGCCTGGACAAGACCGGCACCCTCACCGAGGGCGGCATGGACGTCACCGAGCTGCGGGTGCTCGGCGACGGCGACGGGACCTACGTCCGCACGGTGCTCGGTGCGCTCGGCGCGTCCGACCCGCGGCCGAACGCCTCCCTCCAGGCGGTCGTCGACGCCTGCCCCGCCCCCGGGGACTGGCGCTGCACCGAGTCCCTGCCCTTCTCCTCGGCCCGCAAGTACAGCGGCGCCACCCTCACCGAGGGCGACGGGCAGAGCGGCACCTGGCTGCTCGGGGCGCCCGACGTGCTCCTGGCCGACGACGACCCGGCGCTGGACGAGACCGTCCGGCTGAACGAGCAGGGACTGCGGGTGCTGCTGCTGGCCCGCGCCGAACGCGAGCTGGACGACCCCGAGGTCGCCCGGGGCGTCCGGCCGGCCGCGCTGGTGGTGCTGGAGCAGCGGCTGCGGCCGGACGCGGCCGACACCCTGCGCTACTTCGCCGAGCAGAACGTCCGCGCCAAGGTCATCTCCGGCGACAACGCGGTGTCGGTCGGGGCGGTCGCCGCCAAGCTCGGGCTGGAGGGGGCGGCGGTGGACGCGCGCCGGCTGCCCGCCGACCCGGGCGGCATGGCCGGGGCGCTGGACGAGGGGACGGTGTTCGGGCGGGTCACCCCGCAGCAGAAGCGGACCATGGTGGGCGCGCTCCAGTCGCACGGCCACACGGTCGCGATGACCGGTGACGGGGTGAACGACGTGCTGGCGCTGAAGGACGCCGACATCGGGGTCGCGATGGGCTCCGGCTCGGAGGCCACCCGGGCGGTGGCGCAGATCGTGCTGCTGAACAACAGCTTCGCCACGCTGCCGTCGGTGGTGGCGGAGGGACGGCGGGTGATCGGCAACATCACCCGGGTCGCGACGCTGTTCCTGGTGAAGACCGTCTACTCGGTGCTGCTGGCGGTGCTGGTGGTGTGCTGGCAGGTGGAGTACCCGTTCCTGCCGCGCCACCTGACCCTGCTGTCCACGCTCACCATCGGCGTCCCGGCGTTCTTCCTGGCCCTCGCCCCCAACAAGGAGCGGGCACGACCGCACTTCGTGCGCCGGGTCATGCGGTACGCGATCCCGGGCGGGGTGCTGGCCGCGCTGGCGACCTTCACGACGTATCTCCTCGCCCGGCACCACTACAGCGGCGGGGGCGCGCTGGAGGCCGAGACGAGCGCGGCGACGCTGACGCTGTTCCTGATCTCGCTCTGGGTGCTGGCGATCATCGCCCGGCCCTACACCTGGTGGCGCGTCGGGCTGGTGGCGGCGATGGGGGCGGCGTTCCTGGTGGTGCTGGTCGTGCCGTGGCTCCAGGAGTTCTTCGCGCTGAAGCTGGTCGGCATGACGATGCCGTGGATCGCGGTCGGCGTCGCGGTGGTGGCGGCGGCCGTCCTGGAGTTCCTGTGGAGGTGGGTGGACCGCCGCTTCCCGGCCTAGGACCGTCCCCGGTTCCCTCCCGGCGGCGGGGAGGGAACCGGGAGCCCCGTCAGCGGCGCGAGGCGCCGCGCCGGGGCGGCGTGATGCGGACCCGCTTCTCCACGGGCGCGCTCTCAAGGTCGTCGAGCTGCGCGAGGATCGTGCCGCGCAGGTCGTCGTAGTCCTCGAAGGAGTGGTCCTGGAAGAGGGTGTGGCCCGTCCACATCAGGTTGGCGCACACCCGCGCCGGCACCCGGCCGGTCCGGGCGCCCATGCCGACCAGCGCCACCGAGCGGATGGCGCCCGGCTCCCGCTTGTTCTGCTGGTGGATCGCCTGGAACGCGGCGGCGCAGGCCAGGGCCACGTTCAGGGTCTCGCTGACGTTCTGCGACGACGTCCGCATCGTCGGCGTCGAGATCAGGAACCGCGGCCTGACCGCCCCGGACGGGACGCACACCGCGCTGCCCACCGGCAGCTCTCCCCCGAACCGGTCGCGGATCGCCCGCTGCACCTTCAGCTGGATGCCCGCGCCGAGGTACCGCTTGATGACCGCGTCGACCCCGCCGTCCATCCGGCCCCGGGAGTTGGTGGGACTGACCCAGGCGTCGACGTCCTCGTCAAGGATCGACCCCCGGCGGATCTCAACCCCGGGGGTGTCCGCGAAGGCCGCCCGCCACGCCTCCACCACCGCACTGTCGATGTCGGTCAGCACCACCCTGAGCGGCGACTGCGCACGGTCCACGGTCATGGCCCCCTCCGATCGGGAACGATCACTCAACTGGCCGGGACGCTACCGCGCCCCTCTGACAGTGCCCCCCGCGCCGGTCGGCGCCCCGCGGACCGGACGGGGAATGTCAGTGGGCCGGTCTAGCGTCGTGGGCACTTCGTCAGCCAGTGCTGCCAGCAGCGCAGTTCGACCCTCCGGAGCCCTCCGCCATGAGCGACGCCCACACCTCTGCCGCACCCGACCCGAACGACCCGCTGGGCCTCACGGAGCTGTTCGAGGGCGGCGGTGAACCGTGGCTCCCGCTGCTGCGGCCGGTCATCGAGGCGCAGCCGGACGCGGCCGCGTTCATCGGTCCGGGCCGCGGCCCGGAGGTCGTCCCCGTCCGCGAACTGACCTTCCAGGCGCTCAAGCCCCACGCGCCGCACCGGTGGAAGGTCGTCGTCTTCGGTCAGAACCCGTACCCGCGGCCGGAGAGCGCCACCGGCATCGCCATGTTCGACAACACCTTCCACGACTGGAAGGACAGCCAGTTCGGCAGGGTCGTCAGCATCCGCTGCATCATCAAGGCGGCGGCGATGTGGAAGTACGGCATCCCCAAGAAGACCCCGATAGCCGACGTCCGCGCGCTGCTGAGGGAGCAGGACACCGTCCAGCCCCCGGAGTGGTTCCAGGCGATGCTCACCCAGGGCGTGCTGCTGCTGAACGCGGCGCTGACGGCCAGCGGCGACGGGGCGATCGGCACCGACCGGCACACCCGGTTCTGGCGGCCGGTCGCCGAGCGGATCGTCGAGGAGATCCTCAGGGCCAAGCAGGACGCCGACGAGGAGGACCGCGGGGTCGTCTTCGCGTGGTGGGGGGCGCACGCGCGCAGCCTGAAACAGGTCGTCCTCCGGCTCCAGAAGAAGTACCCCGGGGTCGAGGTGCGGCACATCGACCACGTCAACCCCGCGGCGCAGGGCGACGTCTTCTGCGACGGCGACCCCTTCGGGACGGTGAACGAGGCCCTCGCGTCACTGGGCACCGACGAGATCGACTGGTTGCCGAGCACCGGCTGGAACGATTCCGCGGCGGGGGCCGGCGGGGCCGGTGACGTCGCCGACCGCATGGGCACGTTCATCGCGTCCACCATGGAGCTGCACCAGCTCTACCTCGACCGGCTGTCCGGCGTCCGGGACGAAGGGCTCGTCCTTCCCGCGATCACGGGTGTCTTCGGCACCCCGCTCATGGACTTCCGCGAGGCCGTCGCCCCGGTCGCGGCACTGCTGCGCGGGCTGGACCGGCACGTCGACCGGTCGTTCGAGTTCGGCAAGCGGCGGGCGGACGAGACGTCCGGCGGCCTGTCCGCCGACGCGGTCGCCGCCCTCCACCTCTACACCTGCGAGTCCGCGTTCTACCGGGAGATCAACGCCGTGCTGCGCTCCCCGGACCGGACCCGGCTCGTCCCCTACCTGCCGTACCTGCGGCTGCTGTTCTCGGCGGTGTCGCGGCTGCCCGTGCGGACCGATCCGCTGTGGCGCGGGGTGTCGCTGGACCTGCGTGCGCAGTACCCGCTCGGCCGGACCGTGACCTGGTGGGGCGTGTCCTCGTGCACGTCCGAGCTCGGTGTGGCCAAGGCGTTCCTCGGCAGTCGCGGCAAGCGGACGCTGTTCGAGGTGGTCCCCGCCCGGGCGG
>NZ_MSGP01000338.1:0-220 GCF_002078235.1 Streptomyces viridosporus | reverse complement strand
AGGTTGCCCTTCGAGTCGGTCTTGATGGTCTTGAGGGTGGTGTAGGTGGTGGAGTTCTTCTTGCGGAACTGCAGCTTCACGGACTGGCCGGTGTAACCGGCGTACTTGCCGGTCTCCCAGTTCGCGCGGGACAGCTTGCCCGTGACGGTGATGGTCTTGCCCTTCTTCACCGGCTCGGGGGAGGCGTTGACGGTCAGCTGGGAGGCGCGCTGGAACTTGA
>NZ_MSGP01000337.1 GCF_002078235.1 Streptomyces viridosporus | reverse complement strand
CGAGACGCTCGGCGGGCGGGGCCGGGGCGGTCCGAGGGGGCCGGGGCGGCCCGAGGAGGCCGGTGCACGTGCGGAAGCGGCGGCTCCGGCGGTGGGGACGAACCGTCCGGTCACCGCACGGCCGAAAATCGCCGGCCCGGACCGCGGCACGCCGAGGGGTGGACGTGACCGAGCCCGGCGGGTGAAGTCGTTGAAGGGGTAAGGAAAATCGGGAGCTTGCCCGCCACCCCTCACTCCGCGTGACCGGGGACGGGTGGGTGCAGGACCGGGGCGGACGCGAACCGGACTGGCGCGAATGCGTCTTGACGCCCACCCAGGGAGCGGAGAGCGGCAGGTCGCCGGGGCGAAGAGGGCGAACGGCGCGCGCCACCGGGAGGAACCGGCGCGGTCCCACGGAGCCACTGTGACGGTGATCTCGTTTACCCAGCGTGTCTGTGCCGGTTGGTGGCATTCTGTCACTTCGCTTGTGTGGCGGGGAAGTTACCGCGAGGCAAGACCCCTTGTGCAATCCGCGTAGACCCTTCAATCTTTCGCCTGGCGACAGGGAAATGCAGACACGGTCGTGGCGCCCGTGTTTGGCATGTACCTGCCGCATGTCCGTCCGGAAGGGCCGGTGCGGACGTTCGGTTCGTGCGCCTCACGCGGACACACCTTCCCCCCACCCACGCACCACCTATTGAGGAGGAACCCTCAGATGGCAGTGATGCGAAACTCCGGACGCAGAACGCTCGCCGGAGCCAGTGCGGTCGTCGCGGCCGCTCTCACCGGCGGTCTCTTCACCGCTCTCCCCGCGAACGCCGCCGAGCCCGCGACCGGGACGATCGCCTACGCGGACGCGCCGAACGCCGTCAAGGACAGCTACATCGTCACCCTGAAGGCGGACACCAAGGCCGGCTCCGCCCGGGGCAAGGGAGTCGCGAAGAAGCACGGCGCCAAGGTCGAGCACACCTTCCGCCAGGCCGTCAACGGCTACACCGTCGAGGCCACCGAGGCGGAGGCCGCCAGGCTGGCCGCCGACCCCTCGGTCGCGCTGGTCGAGCAGAACCGCACCTTCACCACCCAGGCGACCCAGACCAACCCGCCGTCGTGGGGCCTGGACCGCATCGACCAGACCGCACTGCCCCTGAACAGCTCGTACACGTACGACGACACGGCCGGTCAGGGCGTCACCGCCTACATCATCGACACCGGTGTGCGCATCTCCCACAGCGACTTCGGCGGCCGCGCCCGCAACGGCTACGACGCCGTCGACGGCGACTACGTCGCCCAGGACGGCAACGGCCACGGCACCCATGTCGCCGGCACGGTGGCGGGCACCTCCCACGGCGTCGCCAAGAAGGCCTCCATCGTGGGCGTCCGCGTCCTCGACAACAACGGCTCCGGCACCACCGCCGGCGTGATCGACGGCGTCGACTGGGTCGCCGACAACGCGGTCCTCCCGGCCGTCGCCAACATGTCGCTCGGTGGCGGCGCCAGCACCACCCTGGACAACGCGGTACGCAACGCCATCTCCGCCGGCGTGACCTTCGCGGTCGCCGCGGGCAACGAGTCCACCACCGCGACCGGCTCGCCGGCCCGGGTCTCCGAGGCGATCACCGTCGGCGCCACCACCAGCACGGACGCCCGCGCCAGCTACTCGAACTACGGCTCGAACCTGGACATCTTCGCTCCGGGCTCGTCCATCACCTCCGCCTGGCACACCGGCGACAGCGCCACCAACAGCATCTCCGGCACCTCGATGGCCACCCCGCACGTCGCGGGCGCCGCGGCCCTGTACCTCGCGGACAACCCGTCGGCCACTCCCGCGCAGGTCACCTCCGCGCTGATCGCGGGCTCCGTCTCCGGCGCGGTCACCAACCCGGGCACGGGCTCCCCGAACCGCCTGCTGTACGTCGGCACCGGTGGCGGCAGCACCCCGCCGGTGGGCAAGACCTTCACCAACACCGCGGACTACACCATCCGGGACCGGGCGACCGTCGAGTCCCCGATCACCGTCACCGGTGTCTCCGGCAACGCGCCGTCGGCCCTGCAGGTGCCGGTCGACATCGTCCACACCTACATAGGTGACCTGACGGTCCAGCTCGTCGCCCCCGACGGCTCGGTCTACACCCTCAAGTCGTCCGGCACCGGCGGCTCCGCGGACAACATCAAGACCACCTACACCGTGAACGCCTCCTCGGAGACGGCCAACGGCACGTGGAAGCTGCGGGTCACGGACAGCTACTCCGGCGACACCGGCTACATCAACAGCTGGGGCCTGACGTTCTGACCGTCTGACCCGGCGACGACCGGCGGCCGGTGAGGCCGGAGGTCGCCCCTTCCCCTCCCCGGTCCCGCCCCGTCACGGTCCGCCGTGCCGGGGCGGGACTTCCGTGCGGACGACCGAGCTGTCCCGGCACCGCCGTACGCCTCAGGCACCGGCCAGGCACTCGAACCACACCGTCTTGCCCCGCCCGTCGGGACGGACGGCGACACCCCACCGGTCGGTGACGGCGTCCACGATCACCAGTCCGCGTCCGCCCTCGCCGAGCCCGTCGGCGACGGCCCGGGCGGGCAACCGCGGGCAGCCGTCGGCGACCTCCACCCGCACCCCGCCGGGCCGCAGCAGGAAGCAGATGCGGCAGCGACGGCCGGGCACGTGCCGCACGACGTTGGCGACCAGCTCCGTGAGCGCCAGCTCGGCGGCATCGGTCAGGCCGGCCAGTCCCGCCCCGGTGAGGTACAGCCGCAGGATGCGGCGCAGATGCCGGGCCGAGTGCTCCCCCACGGCGAACTCGGCGCGGTACTCCCTCGCGATGTCCGCGGTACGCGGACCAGTTGCGTGATTCACGCCACAAGACTGCAACGCAGTGCTTACGCTCGACTACGCAAAGAAACGAACGACGCGAGGCGTTGCAGCCCGCCGTCCCGCCCGCGAGGTGCCGCCGTGGTCAACATCCAGTCCCTCGACCCCACCGCCTCCCCGCTCGACTACTACGGCTGGGAACTGCGCCGCCAGCGCGAGGCGCACGGCCTCAAGCAGGGACAGCTCGGCGAGATCATCTTCTGCACGGGCTCGCTGATCGGCCAGATCGAGACCACGAAGAAGGTCCCCACCCGCGACTTCTCCGAACGCGTCGACGCGGCCCTCGGCACGGACGGCCTCTTCTCCCGCCTCATCGGCCTGGTCCTGCGCAGCCAACTCCCCACCTGGTTCCAGCCGTACGCGGAGATGGAGGCGAAGGCGACGTACATCTCCACGTATCAGGCGCAGGTGGTGTACGGGCTGCTGCAGACGGAGGAGTACGCGCGGGCAGTGCTCGCCACCGGGGCGCCCGATGACCTGGAAGGTCTGCTGTCCGCCCGGATGGAGCGTCAGCGCATTCTGGAGCGCGAACAACCGCCGTTGACCTGGGTGATCCTTGACGAGGCCGTATTGCACCGGCCGATCGGCGGTCCCGAGGTGATGCGGCGTCAACTCGCCTACATGTTGGAACTCACCGGTCACCGGTGGATGCATGTACAGGTGCTACCGAACGAGATCGGTGGACATGCCAGTCTTGCCGGGTCGTTCAACTTCCTCCGCTTCGAGGACGACCCGGATGTGGTCTACACGGAGGACCTCATCTCCGGCCACATGACGGCGGATTCCCAGACCATCAAAGAGGCCGCGCTCCGTTACGCTCGCTTGCAGGCTGCCGCGCTCTCCGTGGAGGATTCGGCGGAACTGATCATCCGCGTGATGGAGGAACGCTATGGACACCGCTCCCAGTCCGAGGAACAGCCGGTGGCGTAAGTCCAGTTACAGCGGAAACACCGGCGGTGACTGCGTCGAGGTCGCCGCCAACTGTCCCACCGGAACCGTTCCCGTGCGCGACAGCAAGAATCCGTCCGGCCCGGTCGTCACCGTCGGCGCCGACGCCTGGCAGGCGTTCGTCGGCGGCCTGCGCTGAAACGCGGCGCAGGGCGGCTCAGCCCTGTGGCTCCTGCGGTTTGAGGTCGATCTCGCGCAGGTTCTGGTCCTTGAGCTCGGTGCGGGCCTCCGTCCGGTGACCACGGGCGATGTAGTCCCGCACCACGGCCTCGATCGCGTCCTGGGGTGAGCCGATCCCGGCCAGGACCATCACCTCCACCACGAGTTCGGCGTCGAGACTGATGTTGACCTTGGCCATGGTGCCCCCCTCATCGCGTCGCAGCGGCACTCTAGCCGCTCGAGGGCCGTCGGCACCCGCTCAGGAATCGACGACAAGGGGAGAGGAAAGGAGGCGGGAGCGGCTGCGGCTCCCCGCGTCCTCAGGTTCGCCTCGTCCCCCGCATCTCCCACAGCAGCAGCTCCGCCGTCGGGCTCACGGCGGTCGCCTCCAGGTCCTTCGCGTCGGTGATGCGGGCCGCGTCCCCCGGGCCCAGGGTCTCGCCGTCCAGGGTCACTTCGCCGCGCACCACGTGGGCGTACACGTACGCGGCGTCCGGGACGGCCGTGCGCCCGCCCTCCGTCAGGCGGCGGACGTGGAGCGTCGCGCCGGCCTCCGGGAGGGCGTAGGGGGCGGAGTCGGCCAGGCCGCGGACGACCTCGTAGGAGGGGGCCCCGTCCGGCTCCCCCGGGGTCAGCCACATCTGGAGGAAGACCAAGGGGACGTCGCCGTCGTTGCGTTCCACGTGCCGCACCCCGGACGCGGCGCTCAGGCGCTGGACGTCGCCGGGGCGGACCACCGTCTCCCGTCCCGTGGAGTCCCGGTGGGTCAGCTCGCCCTCCACCACCCAGGTCACGATCTCGGTGTGGCTGTGCGGGTGCTCGTCGAAGCCGGCGCCGGGGGCCAGGTGCTCCTCGTTGCAGGCGATCACCGCGCCGAAGCGGAGGTTGTCGGGGTCGTAGTGGGGGCCGAAGGAGAAGGCGTGCCGGGTCTCGATCCCGGCCGCCGGCTCACCGCCCCGGTAGCGCTCGTGCGCGCGCCGTACGTCGATCACGGAGTCCACGGTAGACCCGGGGGGACGTGCTTCCGTCCGGATGAGGCAGGCTTGTCCCCGTGCCCGAACCCGAAACCAGCGCCACCGAATCCGCAGCACGCCCCGCCCACCCGCACGCCGCGACGCTGAAGCGGCTGGAGAAGTCGTCCGGCAGCCTGGCCGCGCAGGCCATCACGCGGATGGACGAGACGCTGCCCTGGTACCGGGCCATGCCCCCGGAGAACCGTTCCTGGATCGGGCTGGTCGCCCAGGCGGGCATCGCCGCCTTCACCGAGTGGTTCCGGCACCCCGACGCCCCGCAGGCCATCTCCACCGACGTCTTCGGCACCGCGCCGCGCGAGCTGACCCGGGCCATCACGCTGCGGCAGACCGTGGAGATGGTGCGCACCACCATCGAGGTCATGGAGACGGCCATCGACGAGGTGGCGGCACCGGGCGACGAGTCCGTGCTGCGCGAGGCCCTCCTCGTCTACGCCCGGGAGATCGCCTTCGCCACCGCCCAGGTGTACGCGCAGGCGGCCGAGGCACGGGGTGCCTGGGACGCGCGCCTGGAGTCGCTGGTGGTGAACGCCGTGCTCAGCGGCGAGGCCGACGAGGGGGCCGTGTCCCGGGCCGCCGCCCTCGGGTGGAACTCGCCCGAGCACGTGTGCGTGGTGCTGGGCACCGCGCCCGACGGCGATTCGGAGCTGACCGTGGAGGCGATCCGGCGGGCCGCCCGGCACGCCAAGCTCCAGGTGCTGACCGGGGTGCTCGGGGACCGGCTGGTGGTGATCGCGGGCGGCAGCGACAACCCGCTGGGCGTCGCGAAGTCGCTGATCGGGCCGTATGCGCCGGGTCCGGTGGTGGCCGGTCCGGTGGTGCCGGACCTGCTGGCCGCGACCCGGTCGGCGCAGGCCGCCGCGGCGGGGCTCAAGGCGTGTTCCGCCTGGCAGGACGCCCCGCGCCCGGTGCTGGCGGACGACCTGCTCCCGGAGCGGGCGATGGCCGGGGACCCCTCGGCCCGCGAGCAACTGGTGGAGGAGATCTACAGACCGCTGGAGGAGGCCGGGGCCGCGCTGCTGGAGACGCTCAGCGTCTATCTCGAACAGGCGAGCAGTCTCGAGGGCGCGGCGCGGATGCTGTTCGTTCACCCCAACACCGTCCGTTACCGGCTCCGACGTGTGACAGACGTCACCGGATGGTCGCCCTCCGATGTACGCTCAGCCTTCACGCTGCGGATCGCCCTGATCCTGGGGCGTCTGGCCGATGGTGATCTCCAGCCCTAGTGTTTTGTCGGGGCTCCACAAAAGCCCCTCGTGTTCTTCGTCCCTGTCCTCACGGGCGGTCGCGACCGTCCCCAAGAGAGAGTGTGAGAGTGCTCGTACTCGTCGCTCCCGGCCAGGGCGCCCAGACGCCCGGCTTCCTGACTGAATGGCTCGACCTCCCCGGTGCCGCGGACCGCGTCGCCGCCTGGTCCGACGCCATCGGACTCGACCTCGTCCACTACGGCACGCGGGCAGACGCGGACGCGATCCGCGACACGGCCGTCGCCCAGCCGCTGCTGGTCGCGGCCGGACTGCTGTCCGCCTCGGCACTCGGTGCCATGGAGGACATCGCGCCCGGCGCGGTCGCCGGCCACAGCGTCGGTGAGATCACCGCCGCCGCCTTCGCGGGTGTCCTCGACGACACCGCCGCGCTGAGCCTGGTCCGCACCCGGGGCCTGGCCATGGCCGACGCCGCCGCGGTCACCGAGACCGGTATGGCGGCGCTGCTCGGCGGCGACCCCGAGGTGACCGTGAAGCACCTGGAGAAGCTGGGCCTGACCCCGGCGAACATCAACGGCGCGGGCCAGATCGTGGCGGCCGGCACCGAGGAGCAGCTCGCCGCGCTCGAGGCGGACAAGCCCGAGGGCGTGCGCAAGGTCGTCGCGCTCAAGGTCGCCGGCGCCTTCCACACCCACCACATGGCTCCCGCGGTCGACACGCTGGCGCGGGCCGCCGCGGACCTGACGCCGGGCGACCCGAAGGTCCCCTACGTGTCGAACAAGGACGGCGCGGCCGTGGCGACCGGTGCCGAGGTGCTCGAGCGCCTGGTCGGCCAGGTCGCGAACCCGGTCCGCTGGGACCTGTGCATGGAGACCTTCAAGGAGCTCGGCGTGACCGCCCTGCTGGAGGTCTGCCCCGGCGGCACCCTGACCGGACTCGCCAGGCGTGCGCTGCCCGGTGTGAAGACGCTGGCGCTGAAGACCCCCGCCGACCTCGACGCGGCCCGCGCGCTCATCGCCGAGCACGCCGCCTGACCGCCCTAAGGAGCCGACCCGCATGGCGAAGATCAAGCCCAGCAAGGGCGCCCCGTACGCGCGCATCCTCGGTGTGGGCGGCTACCGGCCCACCCGGGTCGTGCCGAACGAGGTGATCCTGGAGACGATCGACTCGTCCGACGAGTGGATCCGCTCGCGCTCCGGCATCGAGACGCGGCACTGGGCGTCGCCCGAGGAGACCGTCGCGGCGATGTCCGTCGAGGCCTCCGGCAAGGCGATCGCGGACGCCGGGATCGACGCCGCACGGATCGGCGCCGTGGTCGTGTCGACCGTGTCGCACTTCGCCCAGACCCCGGCCATCGCCACCGAGATCGCCCACAGGCTGGGCACGGACAAGGCCGCCGCCTTCGACATCTCGGCCGGCTGCGCGGGCTTCGGCTACGGCCTCACGCTCGCCAAGGGCATGGTCGTCGAGGGGTCGGCGGAGTACGTCCTGGTCATCGGCGTGGAGCGGCTGAGCGACCTGACCGACCTGGAGGACCGGGCGACCGCCTTCCTGTTCGGCGACGGCGCCGGCGCGGTGGTCGTCGGTCCGTCCCAGGAGCCCGCGATCGGCCCGACCGTGTGGGGCTCGGAGGGCGACAAGTCCGAGACCATCAAGCAGACCGTGCCGTGGACGGACTACCGCGACGGGACGGTCGAGAAGTTCCCCGCGATCACCCAGGAAGGCCAGGCGGTGTTCCGCTGGGCCGTGTTCGAGATGGCGAAGGTCGCCCAGCAGGCGCTGGACGCGGCCGGGATCACCGCGGACGACCTGGACGTCTTCATCCCGCACCAGGCCAACGTGCGGATCATCGACTCGATGGTGAAGACCCTCAAACTGCCGGAGCACGTCACGGTCGCCCGTGACATCCGCACCACCGGCAACACCTCGGCCGCCTCGATCCCGCTCGCGATGGAGCGGCTCCTGGCGACCGGCGAGGCGAAGAGCGGCGACACCGCGCTCGTCATCGGCTTCGGGGCGGGTCTCGTCTACGCCGCATCGGTCGTTACCCTCCCCTAGGCACTCCGTGCCGGATCATGGGATCCGGTACGGGAACCGCACCACCTGCCGCTGACGCGGCGGGCGCCACACCCTCTGGAATCACAACGAAGGAGCGCCACCATGGCCGCCACTCAGGAAGAGATCGTCGCCGGTCTCGCGGAGATCGTGAACGAGATCGCCGGCATCCCGGTTGAGGACGTCCAGCTGGACAAGTCCTTCACCGACGACCTGGACGTCGACTCGCTGTCCATGGTCGAGGTCGTCGTCGCCGCCGAAGAGCGCTTCGACGTCAAGATCCCGGACGACGACGTCAAGAACCTCAAGACCGTCGGCGACGCGACCGAGTACATCCTCAAGCACCAGGCCTGAGCCCTGCTCGGGCGCTGAGCCCGGCCCCGCCACCCGGCGGTGGCGCCGTACGAATCCTCGTATCCGTTGGAGAAAGAATTCCCGTGAGCTCGACCAATCGCACCGTGGTCGTCACCGGTATCGGCGCAACCACACCGCTGGGTGGCGACGCGGCCTCTACCTGGGAGGGCCTGGTCGCCGGACGTTCCGGCGTCAAGCCCCTGCAGCAGGAGTGGGCCGCCGAGCAGGCGGTCCGCATCGCGGCCACCGTGGCCGTGGAACCCACCGAGGTCATCCCCCGGCCGCAGGCCCGCCGCCTGGACCGCTCGGCGCAGTTCGCGCTGGTCGCGGCCAAGGAGGCGTGGGCCGACGCCGGCTTCGAGGGCAAGGCCGGTGAGGACCCGAACGTCGACCCGGACCGGCTCGGCACGGTCATCGCCTCCGGCATCGGCGGCGTGACGACCCTGCTGGACCAGTACGACGTGCTGAAGGAGAAGGGCGTCCGCCGCGTCTCCCCGCACACCGTCCCCATGCTGATGCCGAACGGCCCCTCGGCCAACGTGGGCCTGGCCGTGGGCGCCCGCGCGGGCGTGCACACCCCGGTCTCGGCCTGCGCCTCGGGCGCGGAGGCCATCGGCTACGCCATCGAGATGATCCGCACCGGCCGCGCCGACGTCGTGGTCGCGGGCGGCACGGAGGCGGCGATCCACCCGCTGCCGATCGCCGCGTTCGGCAACATGATGGCGATGTCCAAGAACAACGACGACCCCGAGGGCGCCTCGCGCCCCTACGACGTCGCCCGTGACGGCTTCGTCCTCGGCGAGGGCGCGGGCGTGATCGTCCTGGAGTCCGCCGAGCACGCCGCCCGGCGCGGCGCCCGCGTCTACGCGGAGGCGGTCGGCCAGGGCGTCTCCGCCGACTCCCACGACATCGTGCAGCCGGAGCCGGAGGGGCGCGGCATCTCGCACGCCCTGCAGAACCTGCTGGACCGCACCGACCTGGACCCGGCCGAGATCGTGCACGTCAACGCGCACGCCACCTCGACGCCGGCCGGTGACATCGCCGAGCTGAAGGCGCTGCGCAAGGTCTTCGGCGACGACGTCGACCACATGGCGGTCTCCGCCACCAAGTCGATGACCGGTCACCTGCTCGGCGGTGCCGGCGGCGTGGAGTCGGTGGCGACGGTGCTCGCGCTGTACCACCGGGTGGCCCCGCCGACCATCAACGTCGAGAACCTCGACCCCGAGGCCGAGGCGAACGCGGACGTGGTCCGCGGCGAGGCGCGCAAGCTGCCCGTCGAGGGCAGGATCGCCGCGCTGAACGACTCCTTCGGGTTCGGCGGACACAACGTGGTGCTGGCGTTCCGGACGGTGTGAGCCACGCCGTCACGCGCCGGAAGCCCCCCACCCTCACGGGTGGGGGGCTTCCGCGTGTCGGGCGGCGGGGGGGGAGCCCGGTCAGACCACCTGGTGCAGCCAGCGCACCGGGGCGCCCTCGCCGGCGTAGCGGAACGGCTCCAGTTCGTCGTCCCAGGGCTTGCCCAGGAGCTTGGCGATCTCCGCCTCCAGGTCGGTCTCGCCGCCGCGGGAGCGGACCAGGGCGGCGCGCAGCCGGTCCTCGGGGATCAGGATGTCGCCGTGCATGCCGGTGACGGCGTGGAAGATGCCCAGGTCGGGGGTGCAGCTGTAGCGCTCGCCCTCGGCGGTGGGGCAGGGCTCCGCGGTGACCTCGAAGCGCAGCATCTGCCAGCCGCGCAGCGCGGAGGCGAGCTTGGAGGCGGTACCGGCCTGCCCCTGCCAGGAGAACTCCGAGCGCCAGGTGCCCGGGGCGGCCGGCTGGCGGATCCAGTCCAGGCTGACGCGCGTGCCGAGCACCCCGGCGACGGCCCACTCGACGTGCGGGCACAGCGCGCGCGGCGCGGAGTGCACGTACAGAACTCCACGAGTCGTCACCGGAACCTCCGGGCTGAGCGGGACATCTTGGAACGGACGGAACGGCAGCGACCCGGCGGGCCGCGTTGATGGCGAGGCTACCGTGCGACGGCGCAAGGAGTGTGACGTACCGTCGGTCCCGGTGTCGGGAAACGTCCACCATTCACCCGGCAGGACGCCTGTACGGGGCGAGACGTTGCCGTCCGCCGAGCGGGAACCCCCGGGCGTTGTTATGGGTGGGGGGACGGGTGACACCACGATGTGCGGGGAGGCGACGGAATTGGATCGGGCGACGCTGGGGCGGCGCCGCCGCTCACGGGCCGTTCTCGCCGTGGTGACGGCCGCCGTCCTGGGGACGGCCGGCTGCGACGCCGTCGGCGGTGCCACCGCGCCCGGTACGGGCGTGCGGCAGGGCGAGCCGTCCCCGAGTCCCACGCCCGTGTGGGACACCAGTCCCTCCTCCGTCGCCGCCGTCGGCGACTCCATCACCACCGGCTTCGACGCCTGCGCGGTGCTGACGGACTGCCCCGAGGTGTCGTGGGCGACGGGCAGCAGCGACGAGGTCGACAGTCTCGCGGTGCGGCTGCTGGGCAGGGCGGGCGCGGCCGAGCGGAGCTGGAACCACGCGGTGACCGGGGCCCGGATGGCGGATCTGCCGGGCCAGATGGCGCGGGCGGTGCGGCGCGCTCCGCAACTGGTGACGGTGATGGTCGGGGCGAACGACGCCTGCCGGGACACGGTGGCGGCGATGACGCCGGTGGCCGACTTCCGCGCCGACTTCCAGGAGGCGATGAACACCCTGCGCAAGGCGTTGCCCAAGGCTCAGGTGTACGTGGCGAGCGTGCCGAACCTGAAGCGGCTGTGGTCGCAGGGGCGGACCAACGCGCTGGGCAAGCAGGTCTGGAAGCTGGGCATCTGCCCGTCGATGCTGGGCGACGCGGACGCGCTGGACGCGGCGGCGACGCTGCGGCGCGCGACGGTGCAGAAGCGGGTGGAGGACTACAACGAGGTGCTGAAGGAGGTCTGCGTCGCGGACCTCCGGTGCCGCCACGACGACGGCGCGGTGTACGAGTACCGCTTCGGCACCGGTCAGCTGAGCCGCTGGGACTGGTTCCACCCCAGTGTCGACGGACAGGCCAGGCTGGCGGAGATCGCCCACCGGAAGGTCACCGCGAAGCGGCCGTGAGTCGGCGGAGCGACGGTGACGCGCCGGGAAGGCCGTGACGTGCCGGGGAAGCCGTGACGTGCCGGGGAGGCCGTGACCTATCGTTTCGCACATGAACGAACTCTTCGGCACACTTCCCGACGGCACCCCGGTGCACCGCTGGACCCTGGAGCGGGCGGGCGTGCGGGTGCGGATCCTGTCCTACGGCGGGATCGTGCAGAGCGTGGAGGTGCCGGACCGGGAGGGACGGGCCGGAGACGTGGTGCTGGGCTTCCCCGACCTCGACGGCTACCTCGCCCATCCGGAGCCCTTCCTGGGCGCCCTGATCGGCCGGTACGCCAACCGGATCGCGGGCGCGCGCTTCCCCCTGGACGGGGTCACGTACGCGCTCGCCCCGAACAACGGGCCGAACTCGCTGCACGGCGGGGAGCGGGGCTTCGACAAGCGGGTGTGGGACGTGACGGCGGTCGGGCACGGTCTGCGCCTCACCCGGGTCAGTCCGCACGGCGAGGAGGGCTTCCCGGGCCGTCTGGAGGTCTCGGTGACGTACACGCTGGACGAGCGGGGCGCGCTGGGCATCGCCTACGAGGCGGTGACGGACGCGCCGACCCCGGTGAACCCGACGAACCACTCGTACTGGAACCTGGCCGGCTCCGGCAGCGCGGCCGGGCACGAGCTGCGGGTGGCGGCCTCCCGCTTCACCCCGGTCGACGCGGACCTGATCCCGACGGGTGAGCTCGCCGACGTGACCGGCACCCGCTTCGACTTCCGCCGGGGGCGCGAGGTCGGCACCGGGTACGACCACAACCTCGTGCTCGACAAGGGCGTGACACCGGAGCCCGCGGAGGTCGCCGAGCTGTACGACCCGGGGTCGGGCCGGATGCTGACGGTGGCGACCACCGAGCCCGGGATGCAGCTGTACACCGCGGACCACATCGGCGCGCCCTTCGCCCCCGGCGCCGGCGTCGCGCTGGAGACGCAGCACTTCCCCGACTCCCCGAACCGCCCGGAGTTCCCGGACACCGTCCTGCGGCCGGGCGAGGTGTTCCGCTCGGCGACGGTGTACGGGTTCGGCGTGCGCTGAACCCCTCCGCGCGGGGCGCCGGGTCCCCCGAGCCCCGGTCCGGGGTCAGGGTCCCGGACCGGAGCTC
>NZ_MSGP01000336.1 GCF_002078235.1 Streptomyces viridosporus | reverse complement strand
ACCTACCGCGCCGACGGCGCGCTCCCGGACGGCCCCGACTCGGCGCCGGTGTACCGCACCCGCGGTGAGGTCACCCGGGAACAGGTCACCGGACTGGCGAAGGCGCTCGGGGTCGAGGGGAAGCCGGTGGCGGAGGGGGAGGGCTGGCGGATCGGCGGAAAGGACGGTTCCGGGCCCACCCTGCGGGTGGACCGGGCCGCGCCCGGCGCCTGGAGCTTCCACCGGTACGCCCCGGGCCCCGACACCTGCAAGGGCAAGGTGTGCGAGGCGCCTTCCACCGGCGGCCCGGTGGTGAGCGAGGAGGCCGCGCGGAAGGCCGCCGCGCCGGTGCTGAAGGCGGTGGGCCAGGACGACGCGAAGCTCGACGCGAGCCAGGTCACGGGCGGCTCCCGGGTGGTCAACGCCGACCCCGAGATCGGCGGGCTGCCGACGTACGGCTGGACGACCGGAGTGGTCGTCGGCGCCCGGGGCGAGGTCGTCGGCGGCAGCGGACGGCTCGCGGCACCGGTGAAGGGCGACACGTACCCGGTGGTGGGCGCCGAGGAGGCGCTGAGGTCGATGAACGCGGCGCCGGGCGCCGGCCACCGCCCGGGCATCGGCGGCTGCGCCAGTTCCGTCCCGCTGGAGGAGGAGGGACGGCAGGAGCCGTGCGGTGACGCGACCACCCTGCCGGAGAAGGACACGCTGACCGTGGACGGGGCGGTGTTCGGACTGGCCGCGCACTCCGTGGACGGACGGCAGGGCCTCGTGCCGTCCTGGCTGTTCGAGGTGCGGCCGACGGGCGCGGAGGACGCCCTGACGGTGACCTACCCGGCGGTGGACCCGGAGCACCTGGTCCCGCAGTCGCGGTCCGGGGAGGCCAGTCCGCGGCCGACCGGACCGGGGGACGAGCCGACGTCGGCGCCGTCCGCCCGGGACGTCGAGGTGCAGGGCTACACCGCCGAGGGCAGTGAGCTGACCGTGAGCTTCACGGGCGGGGTGTGCGCCGACTACGAGGCGAAGGCGAGCGAGAACGGCGACCGGGTGACGGTCACCGTGACGGAGACGCCCTGGCCGGGCAAGGTGTGCATCCTGATCGCCAAGGAGTACCAGCTGACGGTGCGGCTCGACCAGCCGCTCGGTGACCGCCGGGTCGTCGGCACGGACGGCGAGCCGGTCCCGCTGCAGAAGGACGGCGCCCGGCTGCCGGCACCGCCGTCGCGCTAGGTCCCTCGTCCGGCGGACCGTGCCGGGGACGCGGGACCCGGCACCCGTCGGTTCTCTCCGGCTCCATCCGCCGAACAGGTCCCGGAGCCCGGGAACGCCCGAAGGCGGCGGCCCCCCGGAAGGGGGCCGCCGCCTTCGTCATGCTCCGTCGGGCACGACCGGGAAGGAACTCCGGCTCAGCTGAAGGAGTCGCCGCAGGCGCAGGAGCCGGTGGCGTTCGGGTTGTCGATCGTGAAGCCCTGCTTCTCGATGGTGTCGACGAAGTCGACGGTCGCGCCGCCCAGGTACGGGGCGCTCATGCGGTCGGTGACGACCTTCACGCCGCCGAAGTCCTTCACCACGTCGCCGTCGAGGGAACGCTCGTCGAAGAAGAGCTGGTAGCGCAGGCCGGAGCAGCCGCCGGGCTGGACGGCGACACGCAGCGCGAGGTCGTCACGGCCTTCCTGGTCGAGCAGGGCCTTGACCTTGGCCGCGGCGGCGTCGGTCAGGATGATGCCGTCGGTGACGGTGGTGGTCTCGTCCGATACGGACATCTACATCTCTCCCGGGTTGTACGGAGACTGCTTGCCGACGGTTGCAACCGACGGGGCCACGGATTCATTCCGGGCCGGGCGCCCGTTCCCTTCGGCCTCTCCTCATGCTCGCACACACGGCACGGAGCGGAAACGGCATCAGTGGGCCCTTCCGGGAATGAAGGGCCGCCCATCGGGATTCACGTCACATGGACGCTATGACCCGTCGTCAAAGTGACGCGAACCGGTTATGATAGATAGCGTCAATTCGACGAAAAGTCGAAAAGGTGTCCCGCATGTCCCGCCGGGCCGGTCCAGACGGACCCGGCGAGCCGCAGAACAGAAAGGGTGCGTGTCGTGACCACCGCCCAGACCCAGGAGCTCGACGTACAGCCGACGCCCCTCGCCCTGCTGCTTCTCGGCCGAGAGGCCGACCCCAGGAGCGAGCGCGGTGTGGAGTGTCCCGGCGACCTGCCCTCGCCGTCCGACCCGGACCTGGTCGAACGCGCCCGCGCGGCCAAGGAGAAGCTCGGGGACAAGGTCTTCGTGCTCGGTCATCACTACCAGCGCGACGAGGTCATCCAGTTCGCCGACGTCACGGGAGACTCCTTCAAGCTGGCCCGGGAGGCCGCCGCGCGGCCGGAGGCCGAGTACATCGTGTTCTGCGGCGTCCACTTCATGGCGGAGTCCGCGGACATCCTGACCTCCGACGACCAGAAGGTGGTCCTGCCGGACCTCGCGGCCGGCTGCTCCATGGCCGACATGGCCACCGCCGAGCAGGTCGCCGAGTGCTGGGACGTGCTGACCGAGGCCGGGGTGGCCGAGCAGGTCGTCCCCGTCTCCTACATGAACTCCTCCGCCGACATCAAGGCCTTCACCGGCAAGCACGGCGGCACCATCTGCACCTCCTCCAACGCCAAGCGCGCCCTCGACTGGGCCTTCGAGCAGGGCGAGAAGGTCCTCTTCCTCCCCGACCAGCACCTGGGCCGCAACACGGCGGTGCGGGACATGGGGATGTCGCTGGAGGACTGCGTCGTCTACAACCCGCACAGGCCGAACGGCGGGCTGACCGCGGACGAGCTGCGGGCCGCGAAGATGATCCTGTGGCGCGGCCACTGCTCGGTGCACGGCCGTTTCAGCCTGGACTCGGTCAACGACGTGCGCGAGCGGATCCCGGGCGTGAACGTCCTGGTCCACCCCGAGTGCAAGCACGAGGTCGTGGCCGCCGCGGATTACGTCGGGTCGACCGAGTACATCATCAAGGCGCTGGAGGCGGCCCCGGCCGGCTCCAAGTGGGCCATCGGCACGGAACTGAACCTGGTGCGCCGGCTGGCGAACCGTTTCGCGCCCGAGGGCAAGGAGGTCGTCTTCCTCGACAAGACGGTCTGCTTCTGCTCCACCATGAACCGCATCGACCTCCCCCACCTGGTGTGGGCGCTGGAGTCGCTCGCCGAGGGCAAGCTGGTCAACCGCATCGAGGTCGACCGGGAGACCGAGGCGTTCGCGAAGCTGGCGCTGGAGCGGATGCTGGCGCTGCCCTGACCGGCCCGCTGCCGTGACCGTCCGGTTTCACGGCCGCCCATGACGAAGGCCCACCCGCGACGAGGGTCGCGGGTGGGCCTTCGCCCGTATGCGGGGCCGGTCAGACCCGCGCCGGTTCCGGGCCGTCCGAGGCGGTCTCCGGAGCGGCCTCCCCCTTCTTCAGCGCCTTCTTGCGCGCACGCCGTTCCTTGCGCAGCTCCAGCATCGTGTAGAGCGTCGGGACCAGGAGCAGGGTGAGCAGGGTCGACGTGATCAGGCCGCCGATCACCACCACCGCGAGCGGCTGGGCGATGAAGCCGCCCTCGCCGGTGACGCCGAGCGCCATCGGGAGCAGGGCGAAGATCGTCGCCAGGGCCGTCATCAGGATCGGCCGCAGACGGTGGCGGCCGCCCTCCAGCACGGCCTCGACGACGCCGTGGCCCCGGTCGCGGTACTGGTTGATCAGGTCGATCAGCACGATCGCGTTGGTCACCACGATGCCGATCAGCATCAGCATGCCGATCATCGCCGGGACGCCCATCGGGGTGCCGGTGACGAGCAGCAGGCCGAGCGCGCCCGTCGCCGCGAACGGGATGGACACCAGCAGGATCAGCGGCTGGGCGAGCGAGCGGAAGGTGCCGACCAGCAGCATGAAGACGATCGCGATCGCGGCCAGCATGGCCAGGATCAGGTTGCCGAAGGCCTCGTCCTGGTCGGCGGTCACGCCGCCGATCTCGGCCGTCGCGCCCGCCGGGAGCGTCAGCGCGTTGATCTCGGTCTGCAGTTCCGCGCTGACCGCGCCGGTGTTGTCGCCGATCGGCCGGGCGGTGACGGTGGCCGAGCGCTGGCCGTCGATCCGGGTCATGGACACCGGGCCGTCCACCAGCTCGACGGTGGCGATGTCACCCAGCTTCACCGGGCCGAGCGGCAGCTTCTTCAGTTCGGCCAGGGTCGTGGCCGTCCGCTCCGAGCGGACGACGACGTCCCGCTCGGTGTCGTCCAGCACCACCTTGGCGACCGGGGTGCCCCGCACCGCCTGGGCGACGGCCGCGCCGAGCGTCTGGTCGTTGAAACCGGCCGCGGCGGCACGGGAGTCGGCCTCGACCGAGATGCGCGGCACGCTCTGCGCCAGGTCGCTGGTGACGTCGGTGACGTCGTCCAGGGAGGCCACGGCCTTCTGCACCTGGTCGGCCGCCTCGCGCAGCACCTGCGGGTCGGCCGCCTTAACGACGACGCTCAGGTCCTGGTTGCCGAAGCCGTCGCCGGCCGCGACGGTGGTGGTGCCGATGCCGTCGAGGGCGGCGAGACCCTTCTCGAGGCTGTCCCGCACGTCCTCGTGGGAGGCGGAGTCCTCCAGCATCACCTGGTACGTCGCCCGGTTGGTGTCCGTACCGCCGCCGAAGGCCGCCATGAAGCCGGACGAGCCGATCGTGACCTGGTGGTCCTTGACGCCCTCGGTCTCGTCGAGCAGCTTCTCGACCTTCTTGGCCTGGGCGTCGGTCGCCGCGAGGCTGGTGCCCGGCTCCAGCTCCTGGCGGAGGGTGAGGACCTTCTGCTCGCCCTGGTCGAAGAAGTTGGTCTTGAGCAGCGGTGCCATGGCGAACGTGGCGATCAGGACGACGACCGCGATGGCCAGGCTGGCCAGCCTGCGCCGGGTGGCGAAGCGCAGGACGGAGAGGTAGCCGCGCTGGAGGCGGCTCTTCGCCTCCTTCTCCTCGGCCAGCCGGCGGGCCTCCTCGGCGTCCTCGGGGGTGCCCTTCGGGGGCCGCAGGAACCAGTACGACAGGACGGGGACGACCGTCAGCGACACCAGCAGGGACGCCAGCAGCGCGGCGGTGACGGTGAGGCTGAAGGAGCCGAACAGCTCGCCCACCATGCCACCGACCAGGCCGATCGGCAGGAAGACGGCGACCGTGGTGAGCGTCGCGGAGGTCACCGCGCCGGCCACCTCGCGCACCGCCTTCATGATCGCCTCGTGGCGCTCCTCGCCGTAGCCGAGGTGCCGCTTGATGTTCTCCAGGACGACGATGGAGTCGTCCACGACCCGGCCGATCGCGATGGTCAGCGCGCCCAGGGTCAGCATGTTCAGCGACAGGTCGCGCGTCCACAGCACGATCAGGGCGAGGACCACGGAGAGCGGGATGGAGACCGCCGTAACCAGCGTCGAGCGGATCGACGTGAGGAAGACCAGGATCACCAGGACCGCGAAGACGAGGCCGAGCGCGCCCTCGGTGGTCAGGCCCTCGATGGCCTGGGACACCGCCGGGCCCTGGTCGCTGACGACGGTGAGCTCGGCGCCCGAGCCGAGGTCCTCGCGCAGGTCGGGCAGCAGGTCGGCGACGGCGTTCGAGATCGTGACCGCGCTGCCGTCGTGGTCCATGGTGACCACCACGGCGAGGCTGGGGCTGCCGTTGGTGCGGGTGAGGGAGTCGGCCGCGGCCTCCCGCTGTTCCACGTCGGCCACCGAACCGAGGCGGACCGGCTTGCCCTTGCCGGGCTCGCCGGTGACCATCAGGTCCTCGATCTGCTGGATCGAGGTGTAGCCGCCGCCCACCTGGACGGTGCGGTTGGCGCCGTCCTCGTCGAAGGAGCCGGCCGGGACGGTCGCACCGCCCGCCTGCAGGGCCTGGGTCAGCGCCTGCGGCGTGAGACCGGCCTTGGCCAGCTTCGCGTCGTCGGGGGTGACGGTGACCTGGAGCTCCCGTACGCCGTCCACCATGACCTGGCCGACGCCGTCGATGTCCTTCAGCGCGGGCACCACGGTCCGGTCGAGCTGGTCGGCGAGGGCCTGCTGGTCCTTGTCGGAGGTGACGGCGAGGACCACGGTCGGGATGTCGTCGGTGGAACCGGCGACGACCTGCGGGTCCACGGCGTCGGGCAGCATCGCGCGGGCCCGGTTGACGGCCTGCTGGACGTCGGCGACGAGCTGCTCGGTGTCGTTGCCGAAGTCGAAGGACGCCATGATCACGGCGTTGCCCTCGCTGGCCTTCGAGGTGACGCCGGAGATGCCGTCGACGGCCTCCAGGTTGGCCTCGATGGGCTCGACGACCTGCTTCTCCACCACGTCGGGGGACGCGCCCTGGTACGGGGCGATCACGGAGACCATGGGCAGTTCGATGGTGGGCAGCAACTGCTGCTTGAGCTGAGGTATCGCGATCGCCCCGAACACGAGCGCGATGATCGACATCAGTCCGATCAGCGCCCGTTGTGCGAGGCTGAATCTGGCCAGCCAGGACATGGGTGACGGGTCTCTCTTCCGTGAGCGGTCAGGGGTACGGGACGTACCTGGAGGGACAGGGGCGGGCGCGGAGGGGCGTCCGTTCTCCACACTGGGGCATCGGTGAGGGCCGATCCGTAGGCCCGAGGTCCTGTTCCTCGGGCGGCGCCTACTCCCTGCGCAGTACGCCCGCCGGTGCTCAGTCCGCCCTCGGACGGACCAGCCCCGATTCGTAGGCGGTCACCACCAGCTGGGCCCTGTCCCGGGCGCCCAGCTTGGCCATGGCCCGGTTGACGTGCGTCTTCACCGTCAGCGGGCTGACCTCGAGGCGTTCGGCGATCTCGTCGTTGGAGTGCCCGCCGGCCACCTGGACCAGCACCTCGCGCTCGCGGACGGTGAGCGACTCCAGGCGTTCGGCGCGGGCGGGGTCGCGGTCGGCCTCGCCGGCCGCGTCCTCCTGGGCGAGGAAGCGGGCGATCAGGCCCTTGGTGGCGGCCGGGGAGAGCAGGGCCTCGCCCTCGGCGGCGATCCGGATGGCGTTCAGCAGCTCGTCCGGTTCGGAGCCCTTGCCGAGGAAGCCGGAGGCGCCGGCGCGCAGGGACTGCACCACGTAGTCGTCGACCTCGAAGGTGGTCAGGATCACCACCCGGACCGCGGCGAGTGCGGGGTCCGCGCTGATCATGCGGGTGGCGGCGAGACCGTCGGTGCCGGGCATCCGGATGTCCATCAGGACGACGTCGGCCCGCTGCTCGCGGGCCAGCCGGACCGCCTCCGCGCCGTCGGACGCCTCGCCCACCACCTCCATGTCCGGCTCGGAGTCGACCAGCACCCTGAAGGCACTGCGCAGCAGTGCCTGGTCGTCGGCGAGCAGGACGCGGATCGTCATACGGGCTCCCCCGGTGCGCTGGTCACAGGCCGTCCTGGGCGGACGTGCGGGTCTCGACGGGCAGGATCGCATGGACGCGGAAACCGCCGCCGTAGCGGGGACCGGTGGTGAGGGTGCCGCGCAGGGCGGTGACGCGTTCGCGCATGCCGAGCAGTCCGTGTCCGCCGCCGGATCCGTCACCGGGGGCGCCGACCTGGCCGTCGCCGGTGCCGTCGTCGAGGACGGTGATCTCGACGTGGGGTCCCACCCGGACGACGCTGACCTCCGCCTTCGCCGCGTCGCCGGCGTGCTTGCGCACGTTGGTGAGGGCCTCCTGGACGATCCGGTAGGCGGCCAGGTCGACGGCGGCGGGAAGGACGGTGCCCTGGTCGGCCCGGGCGACCTCGACCCGCAGCCCGGCGCTGCGGAAGGTGCCGGCGAGTTCGTCGAGGCGGTCCAGGCCGGGCGCCGGTTCGGTGGGCGCCTCGGGGTCGCCGGACTGGCGCAGCAGGCCGACGGTGGCCCGCAGTTCGCCCAGCGCGGAGCGGCTGGCCTCGCGGACGTGGGCCAGCGCCTCCTTGGCCTGGTCGGGCCGTCTGTCCATGACGTGGGCGGCGACCCCGGCCTGGACGTTGATCAGGGCGATGTGGTGGGCGACCACGTCGTGCAGATCGCGGGCGATACGCAGCCGCTCCTCGGCGACGCGGCGGCGGGCCTCCTCCTCACGGGTGCGTTCGGCCCGTTCGGCGCGTTCGCGGATGGCCCGGACGAAGGCGCGGCGGCTGCGGACGGCGTCCCCGGCGGTGGCGCCGATGCCGGTCCAGGCGAAGATCGCCAGGTTCTCCTGGGCGTACCAGGGCAGCGGCCCGGCGATCATGGCGGTGCCGGTGAGCACCGTCGTGGTGAGCAGGCCGATGCGCCAGGTGGTGGGGCGGTCGGTGGTGGAGGCGACGGTGTAGAGCGCGAGCACGGCGCACATGGCGACGGGGGCGCGGGGATCGCCGGTGACGGACTCCACCACGGAGGCGCCGCCGGCCAGGACGAGGACCCGGCGCGGGGCACGCCGGCGGAAGACGAGCGCGGCGGCGCCCAGGGTCATGAGGACCAGGCTGAGCGGGTCGGGGGGGCGCAGCTTCCAGGTGACGCCGTCCGGGCCGTGCGGGTCCACGAAGGATCCGGCCAGCATGCACACCAGGACGCCCGCGGCCAGGGCCGCGTCCAGGGCGAAGGGGTGGGCCCGCAGCCGGCACCGGGCACGCGTCAGGGTTCTCACGGCTGTTCACCGTAGCCGGGGCGGGCGTCCCCGCGTACGGGAGCGGTGTCCGCACGTACGGGGCCGGTGTCCGGGCGGCCGTCCCGGGGGCCGCGCCCCGGCCCCCGCCCGGACTCCCTCGTCCTCGTCCTCGACCGCCGGACGGGCCGGCGGTCCCCGGGCACCCGTCAGGGGCCCGGGATGAGGCCGTCGTCGCTGAGCAGTTCCCGGACCTCCTCCAGGGTGGCGTCCGGGGACGGGAGGATGAGGTCGGAGGGCTCCAGGGAGTCGTCCGGCAGCGGCTCGCCGAGGTCGTGCACCTTGGCCAGCAGCGCGTGGAGGGTGGCGCGGAAGCCCGGCCCGTCGCCGTTCTCCATCTCGGCGAGCAGCTCCTCGTCCAGCTTGTTCAGCTCGGCGAGCCGGCTCTCCGCCAGCGTCACCTGTCCCTCCCCCATGATCCGTACGATCATGTCACCCTCCTAGGCGTGGGCCCGTGCCCCGTCGGTGGTGCCGGTGACTACTGCTTGTCGAAGCGCGGGGTGTCCTGCGGCTGCTGCTGGGACTGCGCCTGGTCCTGGGTCCGGTCGGTGCCGCCCTCGATGGCCTGCTGCCCGCCGGTGGTGCCCCCGGCCAGCTCGGCCTTCATGCGCTGCAGTTCCAGCTCTACATCCGTACCACCGGAGAGCCGGTCCAGCTCGGCCTGGATGTCGTCCTTGTGCATGCCGGAGGGGTCGTCCAGGGCGCCGGAGGCGAGCAGTTCGTCGATCGCGCCGGCCCGCGCCTGGAGCTGGGCCGTCTTGTCCTCGGCCCGCTGGATCGCCAGCCCGACGTCGCCCATCTCCTCGGAGATGCCGGAGAAGGCCTCCCCGATCCGGGTCTGCGCCTGCGCGGCGGTGTACGTGGCCTTGATGGTCTCCTTCTTCGTCCGGAAGGCGTCCACCTTGGCCTGGAGCCGCTGGGCCGCGAGGGTGAGCTTCTCCTCCTCGCCCTGGAGCGTCGCGTGCTGCGTCTCCAGGTCGGTCACCTGCTGCTGGAGGGCGGCGCGGCGGGAGAGCGCCTCGCGGGCCAGGTCCTCGCGGCCCAGCGCGAGCGCCTTGCGCCCCTGGTCCTCCAGCTTGGAGGACTGCGACTGGAGCTGGTTGAGCTGGAGTTCCAGGCGCTTGCGGCTGGTCGCCACGTCGGCGACACCGCGGCGGACCTTCTGGAGCAGCTCCAACTGCTTCTGGTACGAGTAATCGAGGGTCTCGCGCGGGTCCTCGGCCCGGTCAAGGGCCTTGTTCGCCTTCGCGCGGAAGATCATCCCCATACGCTTCATGACACCGCTCATGGGCTTCGCGCGCCCCCTTCTGACGGACTCCGGCTCACAGATCTGCGACAGAACCCACAGTACGGGCCCTGCTTCCATTACCGCACTGTTCGGGGACGGATGCGCTCATCCCCAAGAACGAATGACCGCCCTCCCGATCCGGCGTAAGGAGTAGGTGATCCCCGGGGGCGGGGCGGCCGACCGCCCCGGGATCGCCGTGTCCCCTCCGCGTCTCCTCTGTCCTTCTGGAGACGAGTGGTGTTGCCGGATCGTTCCCCCCGGGGCTGGGGTCCAACCCCGGTCACCCCGTACCCTTGGGTTTTGTGTTCCGTAGCCGTGCCAAGGAAGAGAAGGCATCGGTCGCCGACAAGGCGACGGTGACCGACTCCAAGCAGCCCCGTCATCCGGAGGCCCCCAAGGGCCGCCCCACGCCCAAGCGCAGCGTGGCCCAGTCCCAGCGTCGCAGCGTGGCCAACACGTCCATGACGCGCAAGGAGGCCGCCAAGCGGCAGCGCGAGGAGCGCCGTGCCGCGCTGGAACGTCAGCGCCAGGCCCTGGCCAGCGGCGACGAGCGCTACCTGCCCGCCCGCGACAAGGGTCCGGTGCGCCGGTTCGCCCGTGACTTCGTCGACTCGCGGTTCAACATCGCCGAGTACTTCCTGCCGATGGCCGTGGTCATCCTCGTGATGAGCATGATCCAGGTGCCCGCCCTGCAGAACGCCTCGCTGCTGCTGTGGCTCGTGGTGATCGTGATGATCGTGCTCGACTCGATCGTCACCGGCTTCCGGCTCAGGAAGCAGCTCACCGAGCGCTTCCCCGACGACAACCGTCGCGGCGCGGTCGCCTACGCGCTGATGCGTTCGCTCCAGATGCGCCGGCTGCGCCTGCCCAAGCCCCAGGTCAAGCGCGGGGAGCGGCCCTGAGCGCCACCCCGTTTGCCGGCGCCGCGGCGCGGGCCTGGCTGGACAAGCTCGGTGGCCTGCGCGACGTCGTCCGGCAGGAGCTGGTGGCCCGCCAGCTGGAGGAGCAGATAGTCGGGCGCTTCCCGGTCGGCCGGCGGCTGCGCGTGCTCGACGTGGGCATGGGCCAGGGCACGCAGGCGCTGCGGCTGGCCCGGGCCGGCCACGAGGTGACCGGCCTGGAACGGGAGGCGACGATGATCGCCGCCGCGCGGAAGGCCCTGGCCGGGGAACCGGAGGGCATCCGGGAGCGGATGCGGATCATCGAGGGCGACGGCCGGGACACCGGGGTGCACTTCCTGCCGGGCAGCTTCGACGTCGTGCTGTGCCACGGCGTGCTGATGTACGTCGAGGAGCCGGACGCGCTGCTCGCGGGCCTGGCCCGGATGCTCGCGCCCGGCGGACTGCTGTCGCTGCTGGTGCGCAACGGCGACGCGCTGGCGATGCGGCCGGGCCTGTCCGGCGACTGGGCCGGGGCGCTGGCCGGCTTCGACTCGGTGACGTACCGGAACCGGCTGGGACTGGACGCCCGCGCCGACCGGCTGAAGACGCTGACGGCGACGCTCGCGGGGATCGGCGCGCCCCTGCACACCTGGTACGGCGTGCGGGTCTTCACGGACACCGCGGCCGACGGCGCGGAGGTCCCGGACGACCTGGAGACCCTCCTCGCGGCCGAGGAGCGGGCCGGCCGCACGGACCCCTACCGCGCGGTGGCGGCGCTGCTGCACCTGTGCGGGGTACGGGGCTGAATCCTCCGCACCGTGGTGGGCGAGGGCCCGGCCGGCCCCCGCCCGGGGCTCACGCCTCCTCGGCCTGCAGGCTCATCGGCCCGTAGATCTCCGTGGTGTCCTCCAGCAGCCGCACCTGGTCGGCGCCGCCCTCCAGCAGTGCCTTCCAGTTCTCCCCGATCCAGGACTCGGCGTCCCCCTGCGTGGGGAACTCCTCCGGCGGCACCGCGGGCTCGACCTGCGTCCCGTCGGCCTTCTCGAACCGCCACGTCCATGCCGCCATGTACGCCTCCCATGGGTGTGAGCACACTGCACAGCGGGAGCCGGATCCCGGTCCGGCTCCCGCCCAAGAGCCTAGGCCCTTTCGCCGATCTTCCGCCTGCCCCGTGACGAAAGGGTCCACTCGGGCGCGCAGCGGCCGCGGGGACGGGCGAAAATCGAGTCCGTGGAACTGACTCTGCTCGGCACCGGTGCCCCCGCGGGACTGCCCCGCCCCGACTGTCCCTGCGCCGCGTGCGCGTCCGCGCTCGGCCCCCACGCGCGGACGGCGACCTCGCTGCTCGTGGACGGGGAGCTACTGCTGGACCTCATGCCCGGCGTGGCGTTCGCGGCGGCCCGCGCGGGGCATGCGCTGGGCGGCGTGCGCCAGGTGCTGCTGTCGCACCCGCACGACGGCCCCGCGATCGAGGTGCCGGCCGGGCTGCCGCAGCCCGGCCGGGTGCCGGACGGGCGGGAGTTGGCGCTGCTGACGGGGCATCGGGTGCGCGCGGTGGCGCTGGACGCGCCCGGCACCGGGTACGCGGTGACCGGTCCGGACGGGCAGCGGCTGCTGTACCTCCCGCCGGGCGGCGCGCCGGCCGGGCTGGAGGAGCCGGCCGAGTCGTACGCCATGGTGCTGCTGGACGTCCTGGGGCGCCCGGACGCGCTGGCGCGGCTGCGGGCGGTCGGCTCGGTGGGGCCGACCACGGACGTCGTCGCGGTCCACCTGGACCACGACGTGCCGCCGGGCGCGGAGCTGCGGCGGCGGCTCGCGGCGGCCGGGGCGCGCGCCGTGCCGGACGGGACCACGCTGGTGGTGGGCGCCTACGAGAACGTGCCCGACGTGCCCGAGGTGCCGCGGCGGACGCTGGTGCTGGGCGGGGCCCGCTCGGGCAAGTCGGTGGAGGCCGAGCGGCGGCTGGAGTCCTTCCCCCAGGTGCTGTACGTGGCGACCGGCGGGTCGCGGGGCGGGGACACCGAGTGGGCGGCGCGGGTGTCGGCGCACCAGGAGCGGCGGCCGGGGTCGTGGCGGACCGTGGAGACCTGCGACCTGGTGCCGCTGCTGAAGGACGACGGGCCGCCGCTGCTCGTGGACTGCCTGTCGCTGTGGCTGACGGACGCGATGGACGCGGTGGGGGCCTGGGACGACGCGGAGTGGGCGGACGGCGGGGAACGGGCCCTGCGGGAGCGGGTGCGGGAGCTGACCGACGCGGTGCGCGCGACCCGGCGGACGGTGGTCGCCGTCTCCAACGAGGTGGGCTCGGGCATCGTGCCCGCCACCGCGTCCGGCCGCCGGTACCGGGACGAACTCGGGCGGCTGAACGCGGCGTTCGCGCAGGAGTGCGAGCAGGTGCTGCTGGTGGTGGCGGGACAGGCGGTCGTCCTGCGGGGATGAGACGCGGGGACCGGCCGGGCCGGGTCAGCGTCTCGCCGGCTTCGGCTTGCGCGCGATGATCCGGTGGGCGTTGGCGAACGGGGTGTGGCGCGCCACGGGCGCGAGGGCGAGGTCCGCCAGCGCCGCGGCGACCACCAGCGGGGTGCCCGCGCGCAGCAGGACCGCGCGCAGGTACCGCCGGAACGGGGTCGACGGGACGGCCCGCCAGGGGGCGTCCGGGGCGGGCAGGGCGTGGGAGAGGGCCAGCGCGGTCGCGCCGGCGAGGTCGTACGGGACGTGCGCGGCGCGGTGCCCCGCGGCGACGATCTCGCAGCCGTGGGCCCGGAGTTCCGCGCGGAGGTTGCTCGGGGGCAGCAGGTGCAGCCGGCGGGGCTGGTCGTAGGGCAGCCACCAGCGGCCGAACAGGGCGGCGAACGCGCAGCGCGGGTCCAGGGTCTCGACGAGCAGGTGACCGCCGGGGCGCAGGGCGTCGAGGGCCGCGTGGAGCTCCGCGCGGGGGTCGGTGGTGTGCTCCAGGTGGTGCAGCAGGCTGACCACGTCGTAGCGGGCGGCCACCCGGGCCGCGACCCACGGGTCCGTCAGCGCTCCGACGTGGGCCTCCTCGACGCGGCCGAGCGTGCGGGCCCTCTCGACGCGCGCGGTGAGGTCGGTGCCGTCGAAGGAGGTGTACGGGAAGAACTCCCGCGCGGCCTGCGGGAAGCGGGCGAGTCCGGTGCCGACGTCCAGCCAGCTCTCCGGTTCGCCGAAGCGCAGCATCGCGCGGGCGGTGCAGCGGTGGCGCTGCGGGGTGGTGCGCAGGGCGAGGACGCGCTCGGTGGCGGGGTCCCGGGGGGCTCCGCGCACGGCCCGCCGGTGAAAGGCGAGGCCCTCGGCGGTGAGGCGGGGGTTCTGGAAGGTGTGGCCGCAGTCCCGGCACGCGTCGACGGTGAACAGACCCGGCCGGTGCCGGCGCAGATCGCCGGTGCGCAGCCGGTTGCGCAGCCGCGTGGAGCCGCACCAGGGGCAGTCCTCCCGACGCGGCTCGTGCACCCGGGCGGAGCCGTGGGGGGCGGGACCCGCCGCGGCCGAGGCGTGCGCGGTGGGTGGGGTGGGCGCGGACATGGGCGGCTCCCGGCAAGAGGACGTACGACACGGCAATCCACTGCAAAACGTTACGTAGGGGACGACTCCTCGGACCGCATCGACGCAGTGCTGGCGTGGTGCGGACGGGGCCCTCGGCGCGGTGGTGACCGGTGCTCCGTCGTGTTCGACCGGGGCCGGTACTGTTCGGCGAATGAGCTCGCTTAATCTCGACGACTTCACCGATCTGATCGAGCGCCCGGACGGCGGGGTGCGCCGCGACGCGGAGGCGCGCCGGGAGCGCCTGACCGTGCCGCCCGGATCGCTGGGCCGCCTCGACGACCTGGGTGAGTGGCTGGCCGCAGCGCAGTCCGCGGTGCCGGTGCGGCCGATCGAACAGCCCCGGGTGGTGCTCTTCGCCGGGGATCACGGGGTCGCCGAGCTGGGTGTCTCGGCGCGGGCCGCGGGCAGCGCCGTGGAGCTGGTGCGGGAGGTGCTGGAGGGCGGCCGTCCGGTGTCCGTGCTGGCCCGGCGGCTCGGGGTGCCGGTGCGGGTGGTCGACATGGCCCTGGACTGCGACCCCGCGTCGCTGCCCGAGGACGTCGTACGGCACCGGGTGCGGCGCGGCAGCGGGCGCATCGACATCGAGGACGCGCTGAGCCCCGAGGAGGCCGAGGCGGCGTTCCGGGCCGGGACGGCCGTGGCCGACGAGGAGGCCGACTCCGGTACGGACCTGGTGGTGCTCGGCGACCTGAGCGTGGGCGGGACCACCGCGGCGGGCGTGCTGGTGGCCGCCCTGTGCGGGACGGACGCGTCGGTGGTGACCGGGCGCGGCGGGCTGGCGATCGACGACCTGGCGTGGATGCGCAAGTGCGCGGCGATCCGCGACGCGCTGCGCCGGGCGCGGCCCGTGCTGGGCGACCAGTTGCAGCTGCTGGCGACGGTGGGCGGCGCCGATCTCACCGCGATGACGGGCTTCCTGCTCCAGGCCGCGGTGCGCAAGCTGCCGGTCGTGCTCGACGGGGTGGTGGCGTCGGCGTGCGCGCTGGTGGGCCAGCGGGTCGCCTTCCGGGCGCCGGACTGGTGGCTGGCCGCGCACGACAGCGGTGAGCCGGCCCAGGCGAAGGCACTGGACCGGATGGCCCTCGAACCCCTCCTCACCCACGGCGTCACCGTGGGTGAGGGCACCGGCGGCCTGCTGGCCCTGCCCCTGGTCCAGGCGGCCGCCGCCCTGGCGGCGGAGCTCCCGGAACGCCCGGAGGACGCGAAGGGCGCAGAGGACGCGGAGGACGCGGAGGACGCGGAGCGACAGCCGGAGGCCGGACCGGAAACGGGACCGGGGACGGGACCGGGACCGGAGCAGGAAGCAGCGCAGGAGCGGTAGGGGCCGCGGCCCGGTTCAGCGGTGTTCGAGGGGGCGCGGCGGGGTCGGGTCCGGTTTGCCGCCGATCCAGTCCTGGACGGCGCGGCGGGGACCGGACCAGCGGCGGTCGTGGTGGTAGGCGCGCAGGACGGCCTTGGCCCGCGCCCGGGGCCGGTTCCGGTAGAAGCGCTTGGCCCACAGGGAGTCGGGACGGGCCAGGCGCAGGGCGCCGATGAGGGCGACGGCGGGCACGATCACGCCGAACAGCGCGATCCGCGCCTTGCCCTTGCTCAGCGCGATCAGCGCGAAGAGGAAGTTCACGCCGACGCTCCCCGCGACGCCCGCGCGGTTGTGGAGCTCCTCCGGGGAGAGGTCGTTGACGCCGAACGGCACGAAGCCGGCCAGCAGCAGGCCGACCAGGGCGGCGGTGAGGACGACCATCTCGACGCTCTTGCGGCCGGCCTCGGTCCAGTAGACGTCGTCGAGGTGCAGGATCAGGGCGAACTCGTCCAGGACGAGGCCCGCGCCGACGCCGAAGACGACCGCGCTGAGCGCCGCGCCGAGGCCGCGCCCCTGGCCCGCCAGCGCGCCGAAGCCCCCGGCCACCGCGAGGATGACGCCGGGCACCACGTGGTGGACGTGCACGTCGCCGGCCTTGATGTTGCCGAAGGGCCCCTTGCCGGCCCGGATCAGGCGGGTGATGACCCGGGTGACCACGAAGGTGAGGACGAAGGCGGCGAGGGCGAGGAGCAGCGGCAGCTTGCCCGGCTCGACGATGTTCCGCTCCAGCCACTGTCCCATATGGGCACTTTATCCGTGGTCGCCGAAGGTACCCCGGTGACCGCCGGGTAATCTGCGCCGGTGTCCGCACCCTCCCCGACCTCCCCGGCCGACGGCCTCCGCTTCGCCTTCGGCACCCTCACCGTGCTCCCGGTCCGGGTGACCCGCTGGGACCGCCCGGCCGCGCGCGCCGGGATGCTGTGCGCCCCGCTGGCCGGGCTGGTGGTCGGGGGCACGGCCGCCGCCGCCGGACTGCTGCTGCTGTTCCTCGGCGCGGGCGCGCCGCTCGCCGCCGTCGCCACGGTCGCCGTACCGGCCGCCCTGACCCGGGGGCTGCACCTCGACGGCCTCGCCGACACCGCGGACGGGCTCGGCAGCGCCAAGCCCGCCGAGGACGCGCTGCGGATCATGAAGCAGTCGGACATCGGGCCGTTCGGGGTGCTCACGCTCGTCCTGGTGCTGCTGGCCCAGGTGGCCGCGCTGGCGCAGGCGTACGGCGGGTCCTGGGCCCGGGGCGCGCTCGCCGCCGTCGTCTCGGCGGTCGCGGCCCGGCTGGCCCTCACGCTGGCCGCCCGCACGGGGGTGCCGCCCGCCCGTCCGGAGGGGCTGGGCGCGGCGGTCGCGGGGGCGGTGCCGGTGGCGGGCGCGCTGCCGGTCGCCCTCGCGGTGACCGGGGCGGCCGCGGCCGGGGGCGCGTTCCTCGGGGCGTACGACGCGGTGCGCACCGTCCTCGCGGTGGTGCTGGCCGTCGTCGCCGCCGAACTGCTGCTGCGGCGCTGCGTCCGCCGCTTCGGCGGGGTCACCGGTGACGTGTTCGGCGGGCTCGCGGAGACGGCGGCGACGACCGCGCTGGTCGTCGTGTCACTGGGCTGAAACGCCCCCTTCCCGCTCCCGCGGTCCCGCGGGCCGCGCCCTGCCCCGGCCCGCCGAACGCACCGGGGACCGGGGGACGTTGCCCTTGACGTCCCACCGGCCGCGGCCCGGCACGACGGTGACGGGTGCCGGGCTCAGCAGGCCCGGCGCCACGCCCCCAGTTCGTACTTCTTGAGCAGCGAGCTCAGCCCCAGCCGCCGGGACTCGGCGCAGAAGCGGTCGGTGGGCAGCTCGTACTCGGCGTGGAAGACGGCCTTGCCCGCCTCGACGAACGGCGTCAGCCGCGCGCACTCGCCGTACTGGGCGCACTGTTCGTTGACCGCGAAGTCGAAGTCGCCGACGAGCTGCGGGATCTGGTCGAGGTCGTTCTTCAGGCCGACCGCCAGTCCGCGCTCGTGGGCGAGCCGGGCGACGAGGCGGTTGTAGCGGAGCTGGTCGCGCGCGGTGAGCGGGAAGCCGGTGCGGTTGCGGTAGCCGTCCATGTTGTCCGGCTCGACCGCGTCGAAGCCCTTGTCGCGGCACATGTCGAGGCGTTCCGCCATGATCGGCTCCAGGACGTCGGTGCGGCGGATGTCGAGCCACCGCTCGCCCTCCCAGCCGTTGCCGCGGCCGATCACCGCCTCGGGGAAGGCGTCCGCGTCCGGACGGAAGTCCTCCCAGGCGCCGGTGGAGAGGTAGCAGATGACCCTGCGGCCGTCGCGGTGCAGCTTCGCGACCGTCTCCCGGGAGTGCTCGAAGCCGTCGATGTCGTAGACCGGCACGTCGACGGAGGTGTCGAGCCGCCCGCTGAGCTGCCACTGCCAGTCGGTGCCGGGTCCGGGCCGCCAGCGGGAGCCGTCCCTCCCCGGGTCGGGCGCGGGCGCGGTCGTGCAGGCCGCGAGCAGCAGGGCGAGCAACAGGGCGAGCGGGAGCGGTCTTCTCACCGGCGGTCTCCGGAACGGGCGGCAGGGGGCCTCCAGGATGACCCCCGTGGTAGCGCGGCCCGACGGCGGGCACCCGGCACACGGCCGTCGCATCACCGAAAGGTGAACGCCCGCAAGAATGAGCGCGCGCACATACGCGCGTAGTCTCGTCCCGAGTGTTCGCCGCACCGGGGATGGACCCGCCGAAACCGCACCCGCACGTCGCCATTAGGGTCGGCTGCCGGGCCCGGTCGACCCACACCGCTCGGCCACAGCAACTTCACATCGGAAGCGAGAATTCACCACCGTGACTGCTCTCACTCTCAGCACCGCCGCGGTGCCCGGCCTGCGGGCCGACGCGATCGTGATCGGTGTCGCCAAGGGCGCTGCGTCCAGGTCCGGGAGCCTGGTCGTCGCACCGGGTGCCGAAGACCTGGACAAGGCGTACGACGGCAGGCTCGCCGGCGTCCTGGAGACCCTCGGCGCGTCCGGCGCCGAGGGCGAGGTGACGAAGCTCCCCGCGCCGGCCGGCTTCAAGGCACCGCTCGTGGTGGCGGTGGGCCTGGGCGACCGGCCCGAGAAGGACACCGCCTACGACACCGAGGCGCTGCGCACGGCCGCCGGCGTGGCCGCCCGCGCCCTCGCCGGATCGAAGAAGGCCGCCTTCGCCCTGCCCCTGGCGGACGCCGACGCCGTCGGCGCGATCGCCGAGGGCGTGCTGCTCGGCGCCTACTCCTTCGACGCCTACAAGAACGGCAACGGCTCCGAGGCCCGGAAGAACGGCAAGGCGCCGCTGGCCGAGGCCGCGCTGCTCGGCGGCAAGCCCCGCGACAAGGCGTACAAGGCCGCCGTCGAGCGGGCCGTCGCCGTCTCCGAGGAGCTCAACCGCGCCCGCGACCTGATCAACACCCCGCCGAACGACCTCAACCCCGAGGCGTTCGCGGCCATCGCCCAGGCGGCGGCCAAGGAGCACGGCATCAAGGTGCAGGTGCTCGACGAGAAGGCCCTGGCCAAGGGCGGCTACGGCGGCATCCTCGGCGTCGGTGCCGGCTCGGCGTCGGGCCCGCGCCTGGTGAAGCTGTCGTACACCTCGTCCAAGGCGAAGCAGCACCTCGCCTTCGTCGGCAAGGGCATCACCTACGACTCGGGCGGCATCTCGCTGAAGCCGGCCGGGCACAACGAGACGATGAAGTGCGACATGAGCGGTGCCGCCGCCGTGTTCGCCGCGGTCGTCGCCGCCGCCCGCCTCGGCCTGGAGGTCAACGTCACCGGCTGGCTGGCCCTGGCCGAGAACATGCCCTCCGGCTCCGCCACCCGTCCGGGTGACGTGCTGCGCATGTACAGCGGCAAGACCGTGGAGGTGCTCAACACCGACGCCGAGGGCCGTCTCGTCCTCGCCGACGCGCTGTGGGCCGCCTCCCAGGAGAAGCCGGACGCGATCGTGGACGTCGCGACCCTGACCGGCGCGATGATGCTGGCGCTGGGCAACCGCACGTTCGGGATCATGGCGAACGACGACGCGTTCCGCTCCGCGGTGCATGAGGCCGCCGAGCAGGTCGGCGGCCTCATGCACCGCG
>NZ_MSGP01000335.1 GCF_002078235.1 Streptomyces viridosporus | reverse complement strand
CTCCGTGAATGTCTCCCCGTGCTCGGGGCACACAACACGGGAGCGGAACGCCGGGAGGAATGATCCCGGCGTTCACAGCGTCCTCGCTGTGTTTTCTTCAAAGGAACCTCGACCATCCGAGACCGGATGGACGGGGTATCAACATATCTGGCGTTGACTTTTGGCACGCTGTTGAGTTCTCAAGGAACGGACGCTTCCTTCGTACTCACCCCTGCGGGCTTTCCTCCGGGCGCTTCCCTTCGGTCTTGCGCTTCCGACTCTATCAGTGTTTTTCCGGCCTTCTGTCCACCGCCCTGCAGACATGCAGGAAGGAATCCAGAAGTTAGGATCTGAGCGAGTCAATATTTTCTGCCGAGCGAGGACGCTTGCTGCGTCGCTCAGCCCCAGGCAGGACTTAAGACTGTACACGGGGTCGCGGACCGCATGCAAATCCATTAGGGTGGGTGGTCTAGACCTCTGATCTGGACCTGCCGCCCGGAACCGGCACGTCATATGACATACGCTGCTGAACAGCGCACCGTCCGGGGCGGAACAGTGACGGCGCCCCTATAGATCTCCACCTCGGGAGGCTTTCCCATGACCACCGTGACGTCCCCGCTTGCAGGACGGGCCATCGGACTGGCGTCCGTACCCGATCCCGTCTTCTCCGGGGCCATGGTCGGCCCGGGTACAGCGATCGACCCCGTCCGGGAGCCCTCCGAGGCCGTCTCTCCCGTGGACGGCGTCATCGTCTCCCTGCACCCGCATGCGTTCGTCGTCGTCGACGAGAGCGGCCACGGTGTACTCACCCACCTCGGTATCGACACCGTGCAGCTCAACGGCGAGGGCTTCGAGCTGCTCGTCAGCAAGGGCGACACCGTCACGCGCGGCCAGAGCATCGTGCGCTGGAACCCGGCCGCCGTCGAGGCCACCGGGAAGTCCCCGGTGTGCCCAGTCGTGGCCCTCGAGGCCACGGCGGACGCCCTCTCCGAGCTTCGTGAGGACGGCGATGTGAAGGTGGGCGACAGTCTCTTCCTCTGGAAGTGACGCCGGCGCCGTCCCGGACGGCGAACAGGACGAACAACGGGGCGGCGGGAGCCGCCGCACTACGGGAGACGGGTGAGATGGAGACAACGCTGCGAGGCGTCGGCGTGAGCCACGGTGTGGCGATCGGCGAGGTCCGGCACATGGGGACGGCGGTGCTCGAGCCGCCGGCCAAGCAGATCCCGGCGGAGGAGGCGGAGCGCGAACAGGGGCGCGCCCGCAAGGCCGTGGAGGCTGTGGCCGCCGATTTGACGGCGCGCGGCAATCTGGCGGGGGGCGAGGCCCAGGCGGTGCTCGAGGCCCAGGCCCTGATGGCCCAGGACCCCGAGCTGATGACGGACGTGGAGCGGCGTATCGCCGTCGGCAGCACCGCCGAGCGTGCCGTGTACGACGCGTTCGCCGCGTACCGCGAGCTGCTGGCGGCTGCCGGTGAGTATCTGGCGGGTCGGGTGGCCGACCTCGACGACGTGCGGAACCGTATCGTCGCGCGGCTGCTCGGGGTGCCGATGCCGGGGGTGCCGGACAGCGACGAGCCGTACGTTCTCGTGGCCCGGGACCTCGCTCCCGCGGACACGGCGCTGCTGGACCCGACCCTGGTGCTCGGTTTCGTGACCGAGGAGGGCGGACCCACCAGTCACAGCGCGATCCTGGCGCGTGCGCTCGGGGTACCCGCCGTGGTCGCCCTGCCGGGCGCCGGCGAACTCGCCGAGGGCACCGTGATAGCGATCGACGGCAGCAGCGGTGAGATCTTCGTGAACCCGAGCGAGGAGAAGAAGGCACAGCTGGAAGCGGCTGCGGCCGAGCGCAGGGCGGCGCTGTCGGCGTCGACCGGGCCCGGTGCGACCGCCGACGGCCACAAGGTGCCGCTGCTGGCCAACATAGGCGGCCCGGCGGATGTGGCGGCCGCTGTCGAGGCGGGCGCGGAGGGCGTGGGCCTCTTCCGCACGGAGTTCCTCTTCCTGGACGACAACGAGAACGCTCCTTCCGAGGAGAAGCAGGTCGCGGCGTACCGGCAGGTGCTCGAGGCGTTCCCCGAGGGCCGCGTGGTGGTGCGTGTGCTGGACGCGGGTGCGGACAAGCCGCTGGACTTCCTCACGCCGGCCGATGAGCCGAACCCGGCGCTGGGCGTGCGCGGTCTGCGCACGCTGCTCGACCACCCCGAGGTGCTGCACACCCAGCTGACGGCGCTGGCGAAGGCCGCGGAGGGACTGCCCGTCCACCTCGAGGTCATGGCCCCGATGGTCGCGGACCGGGCCGACGCCAAGGCGTTCGCGGACGCGTGCCGTGCGGCGGGGCTGCGGGCGAAGTTCGGCGCGATGGTCGAGATCCCCTCGGCCGCGCTGCGGGCGCGCTCGATCCTGCGGGAGGTGGAGTTCCTGTCGCTGGGGACCAACGACCTCGCGCAGTACACGTTCGCCGCCGACCGCCAGGTGGGGGCCGTCTCCCGGCTGCAGGACCCGTGGCAGCCCGCGCTGCTCGACCTGGTGGCGCTGTCCGCGGAGGCGGCGAAGGCCGAGGGCAAGAGCTGCGGCGTCTGCGGCGAGGCCGCGTCGGACCCGCTGCTCGCCTGTGTGCTGACCGGTCTGGGAGTCACCTCTCTCTCCATGGGTGCGGCGTCCCTCCCCTATGTACGGGCGACGCTGGCGAAGTTCACGCTGGCACAGTGCGAGCGGGCCGCTGCCGCGGCCCGGGCGGCGGACAGTGCCGAGGAGGCGCGTGACGCCGCCCGGGCGGTGCTCTCGGGCGAGTAGCCGGACGGCTCCGGAAGGCAGTCGGTTTCCCCGAGGGGCGCCCCACCCGCGGTGGGGCGCCCCTCTCCGGCTCCGCGGTTCAGTGGCGGTGGGCCGGGTCCGGACCCTCTTCCCCGAGGTCGGGCGGCGCGCAGTAGTCGACGTTGGACTCCGGGGCGATGAGGTCACCGGACTCGACGTCGGTGCAGTAGGCGTCGAAGACCTCTCCGGCGGTGAGGGGTTCGAGGCCGTGGGCGCGCAGGCGCCAGCCGTGGACGCGGTCGTGGGTGCCGGGTGCGCTGGTGCGCATGACCAGTCCGCCGGGGCGCTCGGTGGCGAGACCGACGGCCAGGACGGTGGTGAACTCGAGGACTTCGGCCGCGTCCGGTTCGCCGCGGCCGGCGCTGTCGTCGGCGTGGAGGACGGCGGTGAGGGCCTCGGGCGGTCCGGAGACGCTGCACACGAGGTGCCGGTCGCCGGGTGGGGCCGTGTCGAGGATGCGGGTGAGGAGGCGGGAGGCGCGGGCGAAGGCGGCGCGGCCCAGGTCCTCGCCGCACGAGGCGCAGGGACCGAGGCGGGCGAGGAGCGTGGCCGCGTACTCCCAGGTCGCCCGGCGAACGGCCTCGTCGACGAGGGTGGGCAGCAGATCGGCCAGGGGCTGGCCCTCGTAGAGGACCGTGGGTCCGGTGGTCGCGATCTCGGCCGTGAACCGGGTGCGGCTGCTCCGGCTGTCGGGATCGATGCCCGTTTCCCTGCAGAACTCGGTGTACTCCTCGGGGTCGAAGAGGGCCAGTGTGGTGTGGCTTCCCTGCAGCGCGCGTGTTCTGAGGACGGCCTCCACGTGCCTGAGGTAGGTGGCGTGGTCGTCGAAGGTGAAGCTCCGGTAGTGCCGCATGGCCCGGAAGTCGTGCTCGTCGGCCAGCAGGCCGATGGTGCCTGCGATTTCGCGGCGCAGGACACGCCGCAAGGTTCGGTGGTCGGTGTACGCCATGTCTCCCCCTCTGCACGGTCGATCAATGCTCACTCACAGTAATCGGCGGCACTGACAACGGCGTGCGGAGAGGGCGGTGGCGGTGACGCAGCGTTCCCGTGCGCGCCGACCGCGGGGGCTGTCGACCGGCGGGGACGGTCAGGCGCGCTTGCGGGCCAGTTCCTCGTAGAAGCCGAGCAGGTCGAGGTTGTCGATGGATCCCGGGTTGACCGCCTTCTCCAGGGGGGTGCCCTGGAGGAGTCGCTTGACCGGCACCTCGATGCGCTTGCCGGTGAGGGTGTGGGGGATGCCGGGCACCTCGATGATCTCGTCGGGGACGTGGCGGGGTGACAGTTGCTCGCGGATGGTCCGCTTGATGCGGTCCAGCAGGTCCTCGTCGAGGGCGGCTCCCGGTGCCAGGTGCACGAACAGGGGCATCCAGTAGCCGCCGTCGGGCTGCTCGACGCCGATGACGAGGCACTCCTTGATCTCCGGGAGGCGTTCGACGGCCTCGTAGATGTCGGCCGATCCCATGCGGACGCCCTGGCGGTTGAGCGTGGAGTCGGAGCGGCCGTGGATGACGACGGAGCCGCGGGAGGTGACGGTGATCCAGTCGCCGTGCCGCCACACGCCGGGATAGGTGTCGAAGTAGCTGTCGTGGTAGCGGCTGCCGTCGGGGTCGTTCCAGAAACGGACCGGCATGGACGGCATGGGGTTGGTGACGACGAGTTCGCCGACCTCGTCGATCAGGGGGTTGCCGGCCGGGTCCCAGGACTGCAGGTCGGTGCCCAGACCGGGGGCCTGGAGCTCGCCCACGTGGACGGGGAGGGTCGGTACGGCTCCGGCGAAACAGGAGCACACGTCCGTGCCGCCGCTGACGGAGGCGATCCACAGGTCGTCGCGGACCTCGTCGTGCAGCCAGCGGAAGCCGTCGGGGGGCAGCGGGGACCCGGTGGTGGCGACGCACTTCACCGCCGAGAGGTCGAAGTCGCGCGAGGGGTGCACGCCGGCCTTGCGGCAGGCCATGACGTAGGCGGCGGAGGTGCCGTAGAGGGTGGCACCGGTCCGTTCGGCGATCCGCCACTGGGCGCCCGTGTCCGGGTGGCCGGGGCTGCCGTCGTACAGGACGATCGTCGTTCCGGTCAGCAGGCCGGAGACGAGGAAGTTCCACATCATCCAGCCGGTCGAGGTGTACCAGAAGAAGCGGTCCTCCGGGCCCAGGTCGCAGTGCAGGCCGAGCTGCTTGAGGTGCTCGACGAGGATGCCGCCCTGGGACTGGACGATCGCCTTGGGCAGTCCGGTGGTGCCGGAGGAGTAGAGCACCCACAGCGGGTGGTCGAAGGGCACCTGCTCGAAGACCGGTTCCGTGTCCGCGGAGGTGAGGGCCGACCAGTCCAGTGCGCCCCGGGGGGCGTCGGTACCGAGCAGCGGGATGTGGACGACGGCGCGCAGGGTGGGCAGTTCGCGGCGCAGTTCGGCGACGACGTCGCGGCGGTCGTGCTCCTTGCCGCCGTAGCGGTAGCCGTCGACGGTGAACAGGACGACCGGTTCGACCTGCTGGAAGCGGTCGAGGACGCTGCGGGCGCCGAAGTCGGGCGCGCAGGAGGTCCAGACGCCGCCCACGGCCGCGGTGGCGAGGAGGGCGACGACGGCCTGCGGGATGTTCGGGAGGTAGCCGCTGACCCGGTCCCCGGGCCGTACTCCCAAGGAGCGCAGCTCGGCCGCGAGGGAGCCGACCTGGCGGCGCAGCTCGGTCCAGGTGACGGGGCTCGGGTCGTGGGTCTCGTCGACGTACAGGAGGGCCGGTTCGTCCGCGCGGGACGCGGCCGCGCGCAACGCGTGCTCGGCGTAGTTCAGGGTCGCTCCGGGGAACCACTGGGCGCCCGGCATCGAACGGTCGCCCAGCACGCGCGCGCAGGGGGTCGCGAAGCGGACGTCGAACCACTCCGTGACCGCTTTCCAGAAGGTGTCCAGCTCGTCGACGGACCAGCGGTGCAGCGCCGCGTATCCGCCGTCGGCGGGGGCGCCGTGGTGCTCGGCGGCCCACGCCTGGAACCTGGTGATCCGTGCTCGGGCGATACGTTCCGGATCCGGCTGCCAGAGCGGCTGGGGGTTCACGGTCGACATGGGGCGGCTCCCGGACTGTGCGCGTCGTGTGCGTCTGCGCGCACGAGCGGGGGTGTGCGCGTGACGCGGCTGAGAGGGACGATGCCACGTGATCGACTTCCACACCAGGGTGCCCCCCACATAGTCCGTGTCATGAAGATGTGGTCCGATCACGGATGAACGGCAGTTGAACGAGACGCATGCAGGATGCGGTCAATGGCAGGGTGAGCAACATGGACGGTCGTGACCTGGTGCGTTCGATGAAATCGGTCGGTTCGGTGGGGGCGGCTCAGGGGTTGCGTACCGTACGGGCAGCGTGGCGCAGGCGGCGGACCGACGCCACCGGGCTGCCGCCGCGCGGGCCGGAGCGGGCGCGGGTGCCCGGGACCGTGCGGGAGGTGGAGGCGGAGCCAGGTGGCGGCATCGTCCGGTTCGGCCGCTCGGAGCTGCGGATCCTCGTCGCGGTGAACGGGGCCGTCTTCTGGGGCTGGGACGGGGCGGCTCCGGCACCGTCCTACGCGCTGGCCGGCCGCTGTCCCGAGCCGGATCCGCGGGCGGCGCTGGAGCCGGACAAGGACGGCGGCTGGCGGGTGGTGGCCGAGCGGGTGACGGTGGTCGTCTCACGGCACGGCGCGGTGGAGGTGCTCACCCCCGGGGGTGTGACGCTGCGGCGTGATCTGCCGCCGCGGTGGTGGGAGCCGGTGGGCGGCGGCGCGGCGCGCTGGAGCCAGCGCTCGGAGGTGCCGGCGGACGCCCGCTTCTTCGGGCTCGGGGGGCGTGCGGCGGGTCCCCGGCTGCGGGACGGCACGTACCGGTTGTGGAACACCGGCCCCGGCCGGGCCTTCGGGCCCGGCGACGGTCCGTCGAGCATCACGATGCCGGTGCAGCTGGTGGTGGCCGACGCGGGTACGCACCTGGTGTTCCACGACAGTTCGTGGGACGGCACCGTGACGCTGCGGGAGGGGGAGGAGGGCGCCGGTTCCGGTCACGACCGGGCCGGGACGAGTGAGCTGCGGATGGACGGCGGTCCTCTGCGCTGCTGGGTGATGGTGGGCACTCCCGCGCGCGTGCTGCTCGCCTGGGCGTCGCTCACCGGTGCGCCCGCGCTCCCGCCCGCGTGGGCGCTCGGCCACCATCTCGCGTGCGAGGGCCTCGACCTCGGCGGGGAGGAGGAGGTGCGGAGGGTCGTCGCGGGCCACCGGGAGCACGGGCTGCCGGTCGACGCCGTGCACCTCGGTGCCGGCCACTTCGACGCCCATCAGGTGTTCACCGTCGACCGGGAGCGGTTCCCCGAGCTGCCGGTCCTCGCGGACGAGCTGCGCCGCGACGGAATCCGGCTGGTGTCGGTCGTCGGCCCGGCGGTCGGGGCCGTGCCCGGCGACGCCGTGTACGACGAGGGGACGGCCCTGGACGCGTTCGTGCGGGACTCCTCCGGCGAGGTCGTGCGGGGAGTCGCGTGGCCGGGGGACGCGGTCTTCCCGGATTTCACGCACCCGCGCGTGCGTGCGTGGTGGGGCGGGCTGTACGCGGAGAGCCTGGCACGGGGGTTCGCCGGTTTCCGGCACGACCTGAACGAACCGACGTCGTTCACGGCCTTCGGGGAGCCGACGCTCCCGCGCTCGGCCCGCCACGCTCTGGACGGACGGGCCGGCGACCATCGCGAGGCACACAACGTGTACGCGCTGTGCATGGCCGAAGCGGCGTTCGAGGGGGTGCGGGATCCGGCGCCCCACGAGCGGCCGTTCGTCTTCTCGCGCTCCGGGTGGGCCGGTATGCAGCGTTACGGCGGGACCTGGCCGGGGGGCGTGGCGACGGGGTGGGCCGGGTTGCGTGCGGGGCTGGCGCTGGTCCTGGGGCTGGGACTGTGCGGCGTCCCCTGCTCGGGGCCGGACGTCGGCGGCTGCGACGGGGATCCGTCGCCCGAGCTGTCTCTGCGCCGGCTCCAACTGGGCGCCTACTTGCCGTTGTTGCGCACGCACACCGGTCCGTGCGCGAGGCGCGGGGAGCCGTGGGGGTTCGGTGCCGAGGTCCTGGAGCACGCGCGCGCGGCGCTCGTCGAACGCCGGCGGCTGCTGCCGTACTTCATGACGCTGGCGCATCTGGCCCGGCGCACCGGGGCCCCTTATGTGCGGCCGCTGTGGTGGTCGGCTCCCGAGGAGCGTGCTCTGCGCGACTGCGAGGACGCGTTCCTGCTGGGTGACTTCCTGCTGGTGGCGCCGGTGCTCGCTCCGGGGGCGGACCGGCGGACCGTTCACCTGCCCCGGGGGCGCTGGTACGACACGGCGACGGAGCGGGCGTACGAGGGACCGGCCCGGGTGCTGGTCGAGGCGCCCCCGGAGCGGATTCCGGTGTTCGCGCGTGCGGGAGCCGTCCTCCCCGTGCGGGGAGAGGACGGCGGACCGGAGCTGGAGGTGTGGGCGCCCGCACGGGGGCGGACCGGCGGCGGGTGGGTCGTGCCGGACGCGGGCCACGGACGGGAGGATCCGGAGCTCGAACGTCTCACCGTCCGCTGGACCGGTCCGCGGCTCGTCGTCGAGCGGGAGGGCCCGGACGGCGCCGGTGCGCCGACCTGTCCGGTGCGCTTCCGCGGGCTCGGGCCGGGCCGGGGTCAGAGGTAGCGGCCCTCGAACCAGGCCCGCACGGCCAGGGTGTGCAGGGGGAAGGCGAGTTCCGCCGGGCGGCGCAGGAGGCGCCGCTCCTCCGTCTCGTCGGTGGCGGCGAAGGGCGGCAGGCTCTCGGCGGGCCGCTCCGGGAGGAGTCCGAACAGCAGCAGGTGTCCGTCGGGCGAGCTCATCGCGTCGGCGAGCCGTACGTCGTGGCTCGCCGCGTCGATGCCGGTCTCCTCCCTGAGCTCGCGGACGACCGCCTGGCGCCAGTCCTCACGGTCGTCGATGTAGCCGCCGGGCAGAGCCGTGCCCCCGCGTGCGGGGGCGACGGTCCGGGTGATGACGACCAGGGCGGTGCCTTCCGTGTCGTACACGGGCTGGAGGGCCACCGCGACCGGCAGCGGGTTGCGGTAGGCCACGGTGCCGCAGGCCGGGCAGGTGCGGGGCCAGCCGGAGGCGCCCTCCCCGAAGGGGGCGCCGCAGCTCGAGCAGTGGGAGCCCGGAACGGGGTCGGGGACGGAGGTGTGGGTTCTGGACACGCGCGGACTGTAGCGGACCGCGTCCGATCGCGGGAGGGGCGTCCTGGGGGGATCTCGTTCAGCGGTGGCCGGTGAGCGACCTGCGGGACACCGGGAAGTCGAAGTAGGTGTCCGGGTGGGGTTCGGGCTTGAAGGTGTAGTGCCACCACTCCTCGGCGAGGTTCACGAACCCGAGGTCCTCCAGGGTGCCCTTGAGCAGCAGCCGGTGGGCGCGCTGTTCGCCCCGGACACGGGGGTCGAGGGTGTGGCTGAGGGTGTCGAAGCAGTCGTATCCGGTGCCCATGTCGACGGAGTTGTCGGGGAACCGCTCGTCCTCGGGGGCGAAGCAGGGTGTCAGGGGCTGTCCGGGACGGTACGGCGGGGTCGGCCGTGCGGGGAGCCTCACGAGGGTGAGGTCCACCGTCGAGCCCCGGCTGTGGCCGGATCTCTCCGCGATGTAGCCGTCGGCGAACAACCGGCTCTTGTCGACGTTCGGGTAGAACTCGGCCTTCATCGCCTGGTCGTCGAGGTCCTCGGCCCAGCGCACGAAGTGGTCCACGGCGCGTTGGGGCCGGTAGCAGTCGTACACCTTGAGGGAGTAGCCCCGGCGCAGCAGCTTCCGCTGGGCCGTGTGCAGGGCCTGGGCGGCGGGGCGGGTGAGGATGCACAGGGGTTGCCGGTAGCCGTCGACGGGCTCGCCCACGAAGTTGTGCGGGGTGAAGTAGCGCATCTCCTGGAGGATCGTCGGGTCCACGCTGCTCAGCGCCACGAAGTCCTCCGGCGCCCTGGGCTCGGGCTTCGCCCGGGCGGGTGCGGAGGCGGCGGTCGTTGCCAGCAGGGCGGCGAGCGCGGTGACCAGGCCGCGCACCGCTGCGGAAAATCGTGTCATGCCCCCTTCATCTATCAGGAGCGGGCTCCGCCGGGGAAGCACCCCGGCCCGCTTCGTCCCCGCGCGGACCGTCCGCCGGGGCGGGAAAGGCTCCGGCCGCACGGCCGACCACCGTTGCGGTCGGCGACCTCCCGGACCGCGGCCCGTGCTCCGGTCGGTGGGAGTACGGGCCGTGTCCGAGGCCGCCGGGTCCGGGCCGGGCCGGCGGCCTCAGGTGGTGACCACCCGGCGGTGTCGCGCGGCCTGCGTCATGGCGTGCTGGACGACCCCGACGAGGACCTCCTTGACCGATTCACGCTCCCGGGCGTCGCACATCAGCAGCGGTACGTGGTCGTCGAGGTCGAGGGCGCGGCGGATGTCGTCGGCCGGGTACCGTGCGGCGCCCTCGAAGCAGTTGACGCCGACGAGGAACGGTATGGAGCGCCGCTCGAAGTAGTCGATGGCCGCGAAGCAGTCCTCCAGGCGCCGGGTGTCCGCGAGCACGACCGCGCCGAGCGCGCCCTCGGCGAGCTCGTCCCACATGAACCAGAAGCGCTCCTGGCCGGGCGTGCCGAAGAGGTACAGCACCAGGTCCTCGCGCAGCGTGATGCGACCGAAGTCCATGGCCACGGTGGTGGTGTTCTTGGCCTCCACACCGCTGATGTCGTCGACCGGGCGCCCCGCCTCGGTGAGCAGCTCCTCGGTGCGCAGCGGCCTGATCTCGCTGACCGCGCCGACGAGCGTGGTCTTGCCCACGCCGAAGCCGCCGGCCACCAGGATCTTGAGCGTGAGGGGCTCGATCGGGGGCTTGCCGCGCTCAGAGCGCCCGAGGATCATCGATCTCTTCTCCTGCTCGATGGGGGTCGGACGGCGGGCCGTATCCTCCGCCGCCGGGGGTTTCGATGACGAGTACGTCGCCGGGGCCGACGTCCGTCGAGTCGCTTCCGGCGAGCCGGGTGACCGTGCCGTCCGCCCGTTCGACCCGGTTGGCGCCCGGCGCGCCGGGCGCACCGCCGGCCATGCCGTACGGAGGGACCCTGCGGTGCTGGGACAGGGTGGAGACGGTCATGGGCTCAAGGAAGCGGATGCGGCGCACGGCTCCGTCCCCGCCGCGCCACCGTCCGGCCCCGCCGCTGCCGCGGCGCACCGCGAACTCCTCGAGGCGGACGGGCAGCCGCCACTCCAGGACCTCGGGGTCGGTGAGCCGCGAGTTGGTCATGTGCGTCTGCACGACGGACGCGCCGGGGAAGCCGTCTCCCGCGCCCGAGCCGGAGGCGACGGTCTCGTAGTACTGGTGGCGCGCGTTGCCGAAGGTGACGTTGTTCATCGTGCCGGAGCCCTCGGCCTGGACGCCGAGCGCCGCGTACAGGGCGCCGGTGATGGCCTGGGAGGTCTCCACGTTGCCGGCGACGACCGCGGCCGGCGGCTCGGGCGCCAGCATGGAGCCGGGCGGCACGATGATCCTCAGCGGGCGCAGGCAGCCGTCGTTGAGCGGGATGTCGTCGGCGACCAGTGTGCGGAAGACGTACAGGACGGCCGCGTTGACGACCGAGAGCGGGGCGTTGAAGTTGGTGGGCAGCTGGGCGGACGTGCCGGTGAAGTCGATGGTCGCCGAGCGGCTCGCGCGGTCCACGCGCACCCGCACGCGGATGACGGCGCCCGCGTCGGTCTCGTAGGCGTACTCGCCGTCGTCGAGGGTGTCGATGACCCGGCGCACCGCCTCCTCGGCGTTGTCCTGGACGTGCTTCATGTACGCCTGGACGACGTCGAGGCCGAAGTCCTCGATCATGCGGCCGACCTCGTCGACGCCCTTGCGGTTGGCGGCGATCTGGGCCCGCAGGTCGGCGAGGTTGGTCTCCGGGTTGCGGGACGGGTGGGGCGCCCCGGTCAGGAGCCGGCGGGTCTCCTCCTCGCGGAAGCGGCCGTTCTCGGTGAGCAGCCAGTCGTCGAGGAGGACGCCCTCCTCGACGATGGTGCGGCTCCCGGCCGGCATGGAGCCCGGGGCGATGCCGCCGATCTCGGCGTGGTGGCCGCGGGAGGCGACGTGGAAGAGGACCTCGTGGTCACGGTCCGTGTCGCCGGTCGGCCCGCTGCCGAAGACCGGGGTGATCACGGTGACGTCGGGCAGATGGGTGCCGCCGTGGTACGGGTCGTTGACGGCGTAGGTGTCGCCGGGGCGCATGGCCGGGCCGCGCCGCCGGATGACCTCTTTGACACTGGTGCCCATCGAGCCCAGGTGGACGGGGATGTGCGGGGCGTTGGCCACCAGGTTCCCGTCCGGGTCGAAGAGGGCGCAGGAGAAGTCCAGGCGTTCCTTGATGTTGACGGACTGGGCGGTGGACTCGAGGCGGGCGCCCATCTGCTCGGCGATGGACATGAAGAGGTTGTTGAAGACCTCGAGCAGGACGGGGTCGACTTTCGTGTCGAGATCGGAACTCTGCGTAACCGCGGTGCGTTCCATGAGCAGGTGCCCGTCGTCGGTCGTCG
>NZ_MSGP01000334.1 GCF_002078235.1 Streptomyces viridosporus | reverse complement strand
AAGCTGTACGACGTCGTCGCCGACGTGGTAGGCGACGACGTCGTACAGCTTGCCGGAGAAGTTGATCTTCATGCCGTGGGTCAGGTGCCCGCCGTGCGCGAGGTTCAGGCCCATGATCGTGTCACCGGGCTTGAGCAGCGCGAACATCGCGGCGGCGTTGGCCTGCGCGCCCGAGTGCGGCTGCACGTTGGCGTGCTCGGCGCCGAAGAGCTCCTTGACGCGGTCGATGGCGATCTGCTCGATCACGTCGACGTGCTCGCAGCCGCCGTAGTAGCGGCGGCCGGGGTAGCCCTCGGCGTACTTGTTGGTGAGGACCGAGCCCTGGGCCTCCATGACCGCGACCGGGGCGAAGTTCTCCGAGGCGATCATCTCGAGGGTGGACTGCTGGCGGTGCAGCTCGGCGTCGACCGCCGCGGCGACGGCCGGGTCGAGCTCGTGCAGGGGCGTGTTCAGAAGGGACATGCGGCGACGACTCCTCAGCCGGCGATGTGGGCGTCGTACTCGGCGGCGGTCAGCAGGTCGGCCGGCTCGTCGGTGATGCGCACCTTGAACAGCCAGCCGCCCTCGAAGGGGGCCGAGTTCACCAGCGACGGGTCGTTCACCACGTCCTCGTTGATCTCGGTGACCTCGCCGGAGACCGGGCAGTACAGGTCGCTGACCGACTTGGTCGACTCCAGCTCGCCGCAGGTCTCGCCCGCGGTCACGCTGTCACCGACCTCGGGGAGCTGGACGAAGACGACGTCGCCGAGCGCGTTGGCCGCGTGCTCGGTGATGCCGATCGTCGACACGCCGTCCTCGGCGGCCGACAGCCACTCGTGCTCCTTGCTGTAACGCAGCTGCTGGGGGTTGCTCATGGCCTGGATTCTCCTGTACGCGGTGGGACTGCTGGTGAGGGGGGCGGACAGCGGGGAGCACGCGTGAGCGGGTACGGAGTACCCGGCCGCACCCGTGGACGGCTGTCCGGAAACGCTACGACGGTGTCACTTCTGCCGCTTGTAGAACGGCAGCGCCACGACCTCGTACGGCTCCTGGCTGCCGCGGATGTCCACGGTGACGCCCGCGGTGCCCGGCGCCGCGTGGGCCGCGTCGACGTACGCCATCGCGATCGGCTTGCCCAGCGTCGGGGAGGGCGCGCCGGAGGTGACCTCGCCGATCACCTCGCCGCCGGCGACGACCGCGTACCCGGCGCGTGGGACCCGGCGGCCCTCGGCGACCAGGCCGACCAGGACGCGCGGCGGGTTCTGCTCGGTGCGGGCGGCGGCCTCGGCCAGCGCGGCGCGGCCGACGAAGTCGCCCTCCTTCTCGAACTTCACCACCCGGCCGAAACCGGCGTCGAAGGGCGTCAGGGAGGTGCTCAGCTCGTTCCCGTACAGCGGCATGCCCGCCTCCAGGCGCAGCGTGTCGCGGCAGGAGAGCCCGCACGGGACCAGACCGGCTCCCGCGCCCGCCTCGGTCAGCGCCTGCCACAGCCCGACCGCGTGCTCCGGCTTCACGAACAGCTCGAAGCCGTCCTCGCCGGTGTAGCCGGTACGGGCGATGAGCGCGGGGACGCCGGCGACGGTGCCGGGCAGACCGGAGTAGTACTTCAGGCCCTCCAGGTCGGTGATGGGGGCACCTCCCTGGTCGAGCGAAGCCGAGAGCTTGGGGGACAGGCCCTTCAGGATCCCCGCGGACTCGGGGCCCTGCACGGCGAGCAGCGCGTAGGCGTCGCGGTCGTCGCGCACCTCGGCGTCGAAGCCGGCCGAGCGCTCCACGAGGGCGTCCAGCACCGCCTGGGCGTTGGAGGCGTTGGCGACCACCAGGTACTCGGGGGCCTCGGCCTCGCCGAGCCGGTAGACGATCAGGTCGTCCAGGATGCCGCCGTCCTCGCGGCAGATCATGGTGTAGCGGGCACGGCCGGGCTTGATGCTGCCGATGTTGCCGACCAGGGCGTGGTCGAGGAGCGCGGCCGCCTGCGGGCCGGTGACGGTGATCTCGCCCATGTGCGAGAGGTCGAAGAGACCGGCCCTAGTGCGCACGGCGTTGTGCTCGTCGCGCTCGGAGCCGTAGCGCAGGGGCATGTCCCAGCCGGCGAAGTCGGTCATCGTCGCGCCGAGCGAGCGGTGCAGCTCATCGAGCGCGGTCCGGCGGAGTTCGGTACTGCTCATCGGTCGGTCTCCCAGGGAGATGGGGTCCCCCGCGCCGGGGGCCCCTGCTCGAGCGAGGTCGAGAGCTCGGGGGAGAAGCCGGACATGGGGGTGGGCGAGGACGATCCTCCCCATCTGTCATCGGAACCTGAGAGGTTCGCCATGACCGCCCGCACAGGGGAGGAGTCACGGCTTGCACCTTGGGTGGAGCCGCCGGAGCACTGCAGCGGCGGCCCGCTTTTCAGATGTGCCTCGCCCGCGCGGTATCGGGGCCTGAGAGATTCAAGGGAGGAACTTGCTCCTTCGGCGCCCCGGCGGCACACGGTGCCGGGGACTCTCCCGCGCGGATTCAAACGGCCGGTATGCAGTTGGCGCGCCCATCATTGCACGCATCCCCGGGGCACGGCAGGGGGACCTTCACCGGGTATGCACAGCGTGCGCGGTCCGTCACAGTGGGCTGTGACGGGGCTGTTTCGGGACACGGACGGAAACGGGAGGCTCGGGGATTACCTTCTCTTTACACTCGGCGGGGATGAGGACCGGCGTGCCCGGCCCCCAGGGGAGGACGATCACGGTGAACAGGACCACGGCGTGCGCCACCACCACGGGCGTCGCGCTGCCCGAACAGCCGGACGCTTCGGCCCCGGGGCCCCGCGGCGCGCTGCCCGCGCCGGTCGTCCAGGACCTGCGCGGGCGCGCCGGTGACAGCCCGCGCGCCCTGCTCTTCGGGCCCCACGACCTCGTCGTGGTCACCGGCCTGCCCGGCAGCGGCAAGTCCACCCTGATGCGGCGCACGGTGCGCGGCGCCCGTGTGGACTCCCAGGACACCCGCGACCTCTGGGAGCGCCGTATGCCGCGCTTCCTGCCGTACGCCGCCTACCGCCCGCTGGTCCGCCTCGCCCACTACGCCGGGCTGCACAAGGCCCTGCGCACGGGCGGGGGAGTCGTCGTGCACGACTGCGGCACGCAGGCGTGGGTGCGCCGCTGGCTGGCCCGCGAGGCCCGGCGCCGGGGCTCGCGCCTGCATCTGCTGCTCCTGGACGTCCCCCCGCAGCAGGCCCTGGCCGGCCAGCGGGAGCGGGGCCGGGGCGTCTCCCGGTACGCGTTCCTGCGGCACCGCGCGGCGAGCGGCCGGCTGCTGCGGGCGGTGGAGCGGGGCGAGGTGCCGGCCGGCTGCGGCTCGGCGGTCCTGGTCGACCGGGACGCGGCGAACGCGCTGCGCCACATCGGCTTCACGGGCTGACCGGCCGCGGCGCGGCAGCGGTTAGCCTTTTGAGCCACAGCAGTGGTTCCAGGCAGGCGGTAGGCAGATGGACTTCCCGGCGCAGACACAACCCCACCCGCATGGCGGATGGCCAGGAAACGAGCTGGAGGAGGTGCTCTCCGCCTCCCTCGGCGTCCCCTCGGCGGGCAGCCGGATCGTCGAGGTGCTGGGCCGCAGCTTCGTCTGGGTCCCCCTCCCCAACGGCGGCGGTCCGGACAGCGGCCCGCTCGACCTGCCCACGATGGAGGTCGACGGTCAGGCCTACGTCCCGGTGTTCAGCTCCGAGGAGCAGTTCCGCCGGGTCGTCGGCTCCCACATGGCGTACACCGTCGCGCCGGCCGTGGAGTTCGCGCGCGGTCTGCCGCCGCAGGCCGGGATCGCGGTGAACCCCGGCGGTGTGGTGGGCATCCCGCTGCCGCCGCCCGCCGTGGCCGAGCTGTGCCGGGCCGGGCACACCCCGCTGGACGGCTCGGCGGGCGGGGGCCGGGTCCGGCTGTTCGAGCCCGACTGGCAGGACGACCCGGTGGACTTCCTCTCCGCGGCCTCGGCGGAGTTCGAGACCCTCGGCGTGGTGGCCACCGCCCGCCGCTGCCTCGCCGCGATCGAGACGGACGACCCGGTGCTGTTCGTCGGCGTGGAGCTGTCCCGGTGGGACGAGGGGGACCTGCGGGCCCTGCCGTTGGACGCGCTCGGCCGCGCGCTGGGCCGGACGGCGGTGAAGTGGCCGGTGAGCCTGGTCCTGCTGGACGTGGCGCAGGACCCGGTGGGCGACTGGATGCGCGACCGGGTCCGCCCCTTCTACCAGCGCGTCCCGTGACCCTGCCCGGAGCCGTCCCGTCCGTCCGCCCGCCCTCACCGGTGGTCCGTCCGCGTGCCGCACGGGCAGCGGTCACCGGGCGGCGGGCGGCTTAAGCTAGGTTCATTGGCCGGCGAGGTGTTGACGGAGGGGCGATACAAAGTGAGCGCTGGCACCGCGGCGGCCGGGCAGGTCGAGCACATGCTGCGCCAGGTGACGCCCGGGCGTTACGACGCCTACGAGGCGTTGCTGCGCGCGCTCGCGACCCCCTCCACCGGTCAGGTCTGGATGCTGCTCTGGCACGGCCAGGCCGGTTCCCCGGACGCCCAGTACGGGAACATGGAGGTGGACGGCTTCGGCTACGCGCCCTGCGTCACCTCCGCCCAGGAGCTGTCGGCCAGCGGCTGGAACCGGTCCTACGAGGTCGTCGACGGGCTCGACGTGGCCCGCGCGCTCTACCCCGACCGCTACGGACTCTGGCTCAATCCGCACGCCCCGGGCGGTGGAGTGGGCATCCCCTGGCTGGATCTGCGCCGCATCGCCACCGGTCTGGACCGCCAGCCCGCCGGGCCGCTCAGGCTGTCCGAACCCGGCATCGAGATCCCGCAGTTCTACGCCCTGCTCGCGCAGAACGCCCACCGCACCCCGGCCGTCCGCGCGCTGCGCCGCGCCTGGGTGCAGCCCGCGCTGGGCGCGCCCTACCTCACCATCGGCCTCGACGTGTACGACACCTCCCCGCCGTCCGTCGACGCGGTGCGCGCCATGATGCAGCAGTCCCTCGGGGCCGTCCCGGACGGGCTGCCCGTGTCGACCGTCGCGATGTCCGACGAGCACGACCCGGTCGTGATGTGGCTGCGGGCCAACTCCCGGCCGTTCTACGACCGCGAGGCGCACGGCGTCGTGCCACCCGCCGCCCCGGGCTACGGCTACCCGCCCGCGCACCGGCACTGACCGGGAAACGTCCTCGAAAGGCCCGGTGCGGTCGACCGCACCGGGCCTTCGTCGTGCTGACGCAGCGTCACCGTGTCCACGATGTGGACAGGGGTGCCGGTGAGGGGCCCACCTCGTCGCCCGAGGTTGATTTCACGTCAGATTTTCGGCCATGCGCACGCAGCTACTTCCCGCTGACCGCCTGTCACCTGCGGTTTCACCCGTCCTTCACGCTGTTCGGCGCCTTCTGAGCGGCCCCTGGAGCGGCGCCCCATGTGTCGAACGGGTTAACTCCTCGCGAAAGGACGCCTGAAGAGTCCCTTATGTCAAGTGTTCAGATCTCAGGTAGGTATCACCGCTATCCGGACTGTTCCTGACTCCCTGCGAACGTCTGTAGTGTTCGGCCGGTCAAGATGCATCCACATAGCGGACCCGGAGTGGCCCCAGTATGCGCATATTCAAGCCCCGAGCCGCTCGGGCGATCACGGCCGCGGTCGCGGTCGGTCTGATCGCCACGGGCTGCGCCAGCGAGCGGGACAGCGACAACGAGAGCGGCGGCAAGAAGGACACCTTCGTCTTCGCCGGTGCAGGCGACCCGGCCTCACTGGACCCTGCCCTCGCGAGCGACGGTGAAACCTTCCGTGTGACGCGTCAGGCGTTCGAGGCCCTCATCGAGCACGAGTCGGGCGGCACCGAGCTGACCGGCGGCCTCGCGGAGACCTGGTCGAGCAACGACGAGGGCACGGTCTGGACCTTCAACCTCCGCAAGGGCGTGAAGTTCCACGACGGCGAGACGCTCGACGCCGAGGCCGTCTGCGCCAACTACGACCACTGGTTCAACTGGAAGGGCACCTACCAGTCCATCGCGGTCTCCTACTACTGGCAGACCATCATGGGCGGCTTCGCGAAGAACGAGGACAAGGAGGCGCCCGAGGCGAACTACAAGTCCTGCACCGCGAAGGACGAGAACACCGCCGTCATCGAGGTCAAGGAGCCCTCCGCCAACCTCCCCGGCGGCTTCTCCCTCAACGCCCTGGCGATCCACTCGCCGAAGGCGATCAAGGAGTACGAGAAGCAGGAGGCGACCGCCAAGGGCGACGCCATCACGTACCCCAAGTACAGCCAGGAGGCCGGCACGGTCGCCGGCACCGGCCCGTACAAGATCGTCAAGTGGAACAAGGGCAACAAGGAAGTCACCCTCGAGCGCTTCGACGACTACTGGGGCGACAAGGCGAAGATCAAGAACCTGGTCTTCCGCACCATCGACACCGAGGAGGGCCGCCGCCAGGCGCTCCAGGGCGGTGACATCGACGGCTACGACTTCGTCGCCCCGGCCGACGTCCAGACCCTCGAGAAGCAGGGCTACAACGTCCCGACCCGTGGCGTCTTCAACCTCTTCTACGTGGGCATGAGCCAGGGGGCCAACAAGGCGCTCAAGAAGAAGGAAGTCCGCCAGGCCATCGCGCACTCGATCGACCGGGAGAACCTGGTCAAGACCCAGCTGCCCGAGGGCGGCAAGGTCGCGGACCAGTTCATGCCCGACACGATCCAGGGCTACTCCGAGAAGGTCACGAAGTACCCGTACGACACCGCCAAGGCCAAGGGCCTCCTCAAGAAGGCCGGTGAGGAGAAGCTCGAGATCGAGTTCTGCTACCCGACCGAGGTCACCCGCCCGTACATGCCTGCCCCGCAGGACCTGTTCGAGCTGATGAAGGCCGACCTGGAGAAGTCCGGCATCACCGTCAAGCCCAAGGCCATGAAGTGGGCCCCGGACTACCTCGACGCCACCGAGGCGGGCTCCTGCGCCCTGCACATGCTCGGCTGGACCGGTGACTTCAACGACGGCTTCAACTTCATCGGCACCTGGTTCTCCGGGTACGAAAAGCAGTGGGGCTTCAAGGACAAGAAGGTCTTCGACGCCGTGAACGCCGGCTCGAAGATGGGCAAGGCCGAGGAGCGCACCGCCGCCTACCAGAAGGCCAACGAGGTCATCATGGACTACCTGCCGGGCCTCCCGATCTCGTCCTCCCCGCCGGCCGTCGCCTTCGGCAAGAACGTGAACCCGCCGAACGTCTCCCCGCTGACGCAGGAAATCTTCTCCGAGACCTCCTTCAAGTAAGCGCGTCACGCGTCAACGGCAGAAAACCAAAAACGGGGGTCCGCCCGGCCGTCGCAACTCGGCGGCCGGGCGGGTCCGTTCATGTAAGACACACGCAAGAAAGGGGCAAGCGGGGTGCTGCGTCTCGTCGTACGAAGACTGCTCCAGCTCATACCCACGCTGCTCGGCCTGTCGGTTCTGCTCTTCCTGTGGCTCGACCGGCTGCCCGGCGGACCCGCCTCAGCGATCCTGGGGGAGAGGGCCACCGATGCCGAAGTGGCGCGCATCAACCGTGCGCTCGGGCTGGATCAGCCCGTCTACGTCCAGTACTGGCGCTTCCTCAAGCGCATCTTCCAGGGCGACCTGGGGACCTCCGTCCAGACCGGGCAGCCCGTGCTGGACGAGTTCGTCCTGAGGTTCCCGGCGACGGTGGAGCTGTCCCTGCTGGCCATGCTCATCGCCGTGGTGGTCGGTATCCCCCTCGGCTACCTCGCCGCCCGCAAGCGCGGCGGCTGGCTCGACGTCGGCGCGGTCTCCGGCTCGCTCGTCGGCATCTGCATCCCGGTCTTCTTCCTCGGCCTGATCCTCAAGGAAGTCCTGGCCGTGAAGCTCGGCCTCTTCCCCACCTACGGACGCCTGGACACCGGCCTCAACGCCACCGAGGTGACCGGCTTCGCCGTGCTGGACGGCCTGCTCACCGGCGAGTTCGACGCCTCCTGGGACGCGATCCACCACCTGGTCCTGCCGGCCGTCACCCTCGCCTCCATCCCGCTCGCGGTCATCGTGCGCATGACCCGCGCCAGCGTGCTCGAGGTCCAGGACGAGGACTACGTCCGCACCGCGGAGGCCAAGGGCCTCAAGCGCAACGTCGTGCGCGGTCGGCACGTGCTGCGCAACGCCCTGCTGCCCGTGATCACCTCGGTGGGTCTGCTCACCGGCTCCCTGCTGTCCGGCGCGGTCCTCACCGAGGCCGTGTTCTCCTTCAACGGCATCGGCAACTTCATCAAGACGTCGATCGACGGACGTGACTACCCGGTGCTCGTCGGGTTCATCATGTTCATCGCGATGGTGTACGTCCTGATCAACCTGCTGGTGGACGTGGCGTACAGCATCATCGACCCGAGAGTGCGGGTGCACTGACATGACTGTCGCCACCAAGACCGAGAAGATCCAGCGCCTCGCGGAACTGACGGCCGTCACCGAGACCAGCACCGGCGCCAGCCTCTGGCGGGAGGCCTTCCGCCGCCTGAGGTCCAGCAAGATGGCGATCGTCGGTGCCGTCATCATCGTCGCGTTCGTCGTCATCGCGATCGTCGGACCGTTCCTGGCCCCCTACTCGCCGAGCGCCCAGACCTGGCGGAGCGAGGTCTTCCCCAACCAGGGCAAGTTCGTCGGGGCGCGCGACGGCAACTGGTTCGGCCTCGACCACCTCGGCCGCGACCTGTTCTCCCGGATGCTGGTCGGTGCCCGCCAGACCCTGCTCGTCGGCATCGTCGCCACCCTGATCGGCCTGGTCGCCGGCTTCCTGATCGGCATCGTCTCCGGAGCCGCGGCCACCCTCGGCGGCGAGACCGGACGACGCGTCGACTCCGCCATCATGCGCTTCATCGACATGATGCTGGCGCTGCCCTCGCTGCTGCTGGCCGTCTCCATCGCCGCCGTCATGGGCCAGTCGCTGACCACCGTGATGATCGCCGTGGGTGTGGTCCAGGTGCCGGTGTTCGCCCGGCTGCTGCGCGGCGCCATGCTGGCGCAGGGGGGCGCGGACTACGTGCTCGCGGCCCAGTCCCTGGGCGTGCGCAAGCGGCGCATCGTGCTCTCGCAGATCCTCCCCAACTCGCTCAGCCCGGTGATCGTGCAGGCCACGCTCTCCCTGGCCACCGCGATCATCGAGGCGGCCGCGCTGTCCTACCTGGGCCTGGGCAACCCCGACCCGGCGATCCCCGAGTGGGGCGTCATGCTCGCCCAGGCGCAGCGCTTCTTCAGCTACGCCCCCGCGATGGCGGTCTACCCCGCCATCGGCATCATCATCACCGCCCTCGGCTTCACCCTCCTCGGCGAGGCCATGCGGGAAGCCCTCGACCCGAAGCTGAGGGGCTGAACCACCATGTCTCTGCTCACTGTCGACGAACTGACCGTCACCTTCGGCGGCCGCGGCCGCAAGGAGTCCCGGGCGGTCGACGGCATCTCCTTCGAGGTCGACCAGGGCCAGGTCGTGGGCCTGGTCGGCGAGTCCGGCTGCGGGAAGACCACCCTGGGGCGGTCGGTGCTGCGGCTGGTGGACATCACCGAGGGCTCGGTCGTCCTCGACGGCACCGACCTGGCGAAGCTGCCCGGCGAGGAGATGCGCCGCTTCCGGCGCCGGCTCCAGATGGTCTTCCAGGACCCGCTGGGCTCGCTCAACCCCCGGCAGAACATCGAGTCGATCCTGAGCGAGGGCATGGTCGCCCACGGCATCGGCAAGGACCAGGAGGAGCGCCGGGAGAAGATCAAGGCGATCCTGGAGCGGGTCGGCCTGCCCTCCAACGCGCTCTCCCGCTACCCGCACGAGTTCTCCGGCGGTCAGCGCCAGCGCATCGGCATCGCCCGCGCGCTCGTCCTCGAACCGGACGTGATCATCTGCGACGAGCCGGTCTCCGCGCTCGACGTGTCGATCCAGGCCCAGGTCATCAACCTGCTGGAGGAACTCCAGGAGGAGCTCGGCCTGACCTACGTGGTGATCGCCCACGACCTCGCGGTGGTCCGGCACATCTCCGACACGATCGGCGTGATGTACCTGGGCTCGCTGGTCGAGGAGGCGCCGAGCGACGCCCTCTACGCCGAGCCGAAGCACCCGTACACCAAGGCCCTGATGTCGGCCGTGCCGGTGCCGGACCCGGAGGTGGAGGACCGCCGCGAGCGCATCCTGCTCACCGGTGACCTGCCCTCGCCGGCGAACCCGCCCAGCGGCTGCCGTTTCCACACCCGCTGCCCCTGGGCCCAGGCCGAGCGGTGCTCGACCGAACGGCCCCAGCTGCGGGACGTCGGCGGTGGCCACCGGGTGGCCTGCCACTACGCCGAGGAGATCGCGGCCGGGACGCTGCAGCGGACCACGGGCGAGATCGTGGCGGCGACGCGCGAGGGAGTGGAGGACAACCCGGTCTCCGAGGAGACCGGAACGGCGACGGTGCCGGAGCAGCCCGGGCCGCCGGAGCTGGAGAAGGAGACCGGGTCGGCGGAGAAGGCCGAGAAGGTCGAGGCCGCGGAGAAGGCGGAGACCTCGGAGGAGGCCGCGTCTTCGGAGGAGGCCGAGCCTTCGGGAGAGACCGAGAAGGCCGGGACTCCGGAGGAAACCCCGGAAGCCGGGGAAGCCGTGAAGGCGGAGACCCCGGAGAAGACCGAGTCTTCGGAGGAGGTCGAGAAGGCTGAGACTCCGGAGAAGGTCGAGGAAGCCGGGGAAGCCGGGGAAGCCGTGAAGGCGGAGACTCCGGAGAATATCGCGTCTTCGGAGGAGATCGCGTCTTCGGAGGAGACCGAGGAAGCCGAGAAGACGGAGACCTCGGAGAAGACCGAGAAGACCGAGAAGGCTGAGAAGGCTGAGAAGGCCGAGAAGGCCAAGAAGGCCGAGGAGGCCGTGTAGTCGGTCGCCAAGTCTCCGCCGGAGCCCGGGACTTCGCCCGATCGGTTCCCGGACGGCAAGCTCACACCGCCCCTCGCCTTGCTTTGCAAGGCGAGGGGTTCTTGCTGGGTGAGAATGTAAGGGTGCTCCAGCAACTGTTCAGCCCGTCCGTCCTGCATGTGCTCGACCTGATCGGCATCTTCGTCTTCGCGATCTCCGGCGCCCTGCTGGCCGTACGCAAGAACCTCGACGTCTTCGGCATGGCCGTGCTCGCCGAGGTCACCGGCCTGGGCGGCGGGCTCTTCCGCGACCTGGTCATCGGCGCCGTGCCGCCCGCCGCCTTCACGGACCTGGGGTACTTCCTCACCCCGCTGCTCGCCACGGTCCTGGTCTTCTTCCTCCACCCGCACGTGGAGCGCATCCAGGCCGCCGTCAACGTCTTCGACGCGGCCGGCCTCGGGCTGTTCTGCGTCGTCGGCACGACCAAGGCGTACGACTACGGGCTCGGCCTCACCGCCTCCGCCTGTCTGGGCCTGGCCACCGCGGTGGGCGGCGGCGTGCTGCGCGACGTGCTCGCCAACGAGGTGCCCTCGCTGCTGCGCTGGGACCGTGACCTGTACGCGGTCCCGGCCATGGTCGGCGCCGCCATGGTCGCGCTGTTCCTCCGCTACGACGCGCTGAACGCGATGACCAGCGGCCTCGCCGCAGCCACGACCTTCGTGCTGCGGCTGCTCGCACTGCACTACCACTGGCGGGCGCCCCGCGCGTGGCAGCGGCGTTCGGCGGTCCGGGACGAGGAGTAGGGCCTCGGGGACACGGCCGGGTTGCGGAGGAACGGGTCCCGGCGGGGCTCGTGTCCGAATGCCGGACGGCCGACGGGAGATCGGCCACATTCCGACCTCCCGATCCGAGCAAAGCTACCGCTTAGTATTTTCCTCTTGTACTGTGCACCCATGCCAGAAGCAGCCTCCGCCCCGGCCGTCCGGGCCATGATCGGCGCCAGTGAGTTCGACCGCGACACCGCGGTGACGCCGCGCGCGCCCGGCGTCTACGACATCGACCTCTCCGCCGGCTGGACGATCATCAGCGCCGTCAACGGCGGCTACCTGCTGGCCGTCCTGGGCCGCGCGCTCGCGGACGCCCTGCCGCACCCCGACCCGTTCACCCTCTCGGCGCACTACCTGACGGCCTCCCAGCCGGGCCCGGCGGTCGTGCGCACCGAGACCGTGCGCACCGGACGGACCCTGTCGACCGGTCAGGCGTCCCTGTTCCAGCGGGACGAGCAGGGCCGGGAGGTCGAGCGCATCCGCGTCCTCGCCTCCTACGGCGACCTGGACTCCCTCCCCGACGACGTCCGTACGGCGGCCCGACCGCCCGTGATCCCTCCGATGGAGCAGTGCTTCGGCCCCGAGGACGGACCCACCCCCATCGACGGCAGCTCCGCCATCGCCGACCGGCTGATGCTCAAGCTCGACCCGTCGACCCTGGGCTGGGCGCTCGGGAAGCCCTCCGGCAAGGGGGAGATGCGGGCCTGGTTCGGGCTCGCCGACGGCCGCGACCCCGATCCCCTCTCGCTGCTCCTCGCGGTGGACGCGCTGCCGCCGACCGCCTTCGAGCTCGGGCTCTCCGGCTGGGTCCCCACCGTGGAGCTGACGGTGCACGTGCGCTGCCGTCCCGCGCCGGGCCCGCTGCGCGTGTCGATCGCCACTCGCAACCTGGCCGGCGGCTTCCTGGAGGAGGACGCCGAGGTCTGGGACAGCGCCGACCGGCTGGTGGCCCAGTCCCGCCAGCTCGCGCGCGTACGGCTGGGCTGAGCCGCACGCCTTCGGTCCACCACCGCGACGCCTGCCCACGACGGCCGCCCCGCTCACGGGGCGGCCGTCGTCATGGAGTGCCGTCGTCATGGGGTGCCGCGGTCGCCCTCGGCCGGCCCGTCGAGCCAGTGCCGGCGGCCGATGCCGATCAACCGCAGCCGACGGGCCGCCAGCCGCGTCACGCGCTCCCGCTCCGGCGGACCCGCCTCCGTCTCCAGCGCCTCCAGGAAGAGCGAGGCCGTGGCGAGCATCTGGTCGACGTAGAGCTGGGCCAGCATCAGCCGGTCGTCCTCGCTCCAGCCCGCGGAGACCGGGTCGTCGGCCAGCGCCTCCCCGACCTCCTCGGCGAACCGGGCGAGTTGCTCGCGTATCGCCTCCCGGACCGGTCGGACCCCGCCGTGCCGCTCCCGGATGATGAACCGGACGTGTGCGGGGTACGCGTCCACATGAGCGGCGATCAGCGCGACGGCCCGCGCGATGCGTTCCTCGCCGTCGCCGGCCGTGGACACCGTCGTCCGGATCGTCGGGTGCAGGCTGTCCAGCGCCTCCTCGACCAGCGCCACGCCCAGGTCCGCGACGGAGCGGAAGTGCCGGTAGAAGGCGGTCGGGGCGACCCCCACGGCACGGGTCACCTCACGCAGGCCCAGACTGCTCAGGTTCTGCCCCTCGAGCAGCTCCAGGGCCGCGTCGAGGAGTGCCCGCCGGGTCTTCTGCTTCTGGGCCTGCCGGATGCCGAGGGTGTGACTCATGCCATGCAGTCAACAACTGTTCTCCGGAATGGGGAAGCCGTGACGGGTACTAGTCTGGGTGGTCAGTGAACAACTGTCATCGCAACCGTTCACCGAAAGGTGGGATCCGACTCATGCTGTTCCTGGTCGCCACCCTTCTGCTGCTGGGCGTGCTCCTGGGCACCGTGGCCCACGCGCCGCTCTCCTTCTCCGTCGCCGTGGGCGCCGTCATCGCCGTCTGGCTCGGCGTCTTCGCCCTGCGCGAGCGCCACGGCCGCGGACGCGGCAGCTCGGCGCACTGAGGCTCCGCAGGGCCGCCCCTCCGCCCGACCCCTCCGAC
>NZ_MSGP01000333.1 GCF_002078235.1 Streptomyces viridosporus | reverse complement strand
GCGGGGCCCGCGCGATGCCCCCGCGGGCCCCGCAGCCCCGGACGGCCCGGGCGGCCTCCTCGTACGTCCGCGGGCGGATCAGCCGGGCGGCGGTGGGAGCGGTGCGCCCCCATCCCGTGACGGGAACGGTGTCGGCAGGCATGAGGGCGACCGTATCGCCCCTGTGTGAGTGATTGGTTTCGAAACATCAATTCCGTCCCCGGAACGGGTGATTAATGGGATGTCGCTCCTTCATGGGGGAATTCCGGCCCGACGGGAGTGAACAGTGAGTCCACATGGACGACCTCCACGACCTCCACCGCCCCGCCCCCCGCCCCCTCGGCCTCCACGCCGTGGACCGCCGGATCGGCGCGGCCCTCAGAGCGTGCGGTGCGGATCCGCGCGTGGCCGACGCCGTGCGCGTCCTGTCCTGGGCGGGGGAGCACGGGGCGCTGTGGCTCGTAGCGGGGCTGGCGGGAGCCGCCGCGGACCGCCCGCGGCGCGGCGCCTGGCTGCGCGGCACCGTGCTCACCGCGGGCGCCCACGCCGTCAGCATGGGCGTGAAACGGGTCGTGCGCCGCCCGCGCCCGGCGCATGTCGAACCCCTGGTCGGCACGGTCGGCCGGCACTCCTTCCCCAGCTCGCACGCCACCTCCGCCGCGGCCGCCGCGGTCGCCTTCGGAGCGCTGGGGTCGCACGCGGTGCCCCCGCTCGCCGCCGCCGTCTGCCTCTCCCGCCTGGTGGCCGGTGTGCACCACCCCTCGGACGTGGCGGCCGGCGCCGCCCTGGGCGCGCTCACGGCCCGGCTCGGCGCCCGCTGGATGCGGGGAGGAGCGGCGTGACCGACACCGCCCTCCTGCACCGGGACCGGCGGCAGGCGGCGCCCCCTTCCGGGGGCGGCCTCCTCAGGGGCCTGCTGCGCACCGCGCGGCCCAAGCAGTGGGTCAAGAACGTCCTGGTGATCGCCGCTCCCGCCGCCGCCGGCGAACTCTTCTCCCGGTCCGCGCTGATCCGGCTCGCGCTGGTCTTCGTCCTGTTCACCCTCTGCGCCGCCGCCGTCTACCTGGTCAACGACGCCCGCGACGCCGAGGCCGACCGGGCCCACCCCACCAAGTGCCACCGCCCGGTCGCCGCCGGCCAGGTGCCGGTCCCGGTCGCCTACGCCGTCGGCGTCGTCCTCGGCGTCCTCGCTCCCGTCGCCGCGGCCCGGTTGTGCCCGCCGCAGGTCGCCGTGCTGCTGACCGCGTACCTCGGCATGCAACTGGCGTACTGCGTCAGCCTCAAGCACGTCCTCGTCGTCGACCTCGTCGTCGTCACCACCGGCTTCCTGATGCGGGCGGTGGTCGGCGGGCTCGCGCTCGGCCTTCCGCTGTCGCGCTGGTTCCTGATCACCACCGGGTTCGGCGCGCTGTTCATGGTCGCGGCCAAGCGCTACTCCGAGGCCGTGCAGATGGCCGGCAAGGCGGGCGCCACGCGCGCGCTGCTCACCGAGTACACCACCGGGTACCTCCGCTTCGTCTGGCAGCTCGCGGCCGGCGTCGCCGTCCTCGGCTACTGCCTGTGGGCCCTGGAGGAGGGCGGGGCGCCGCACACCGGCGTGCTGCCCTGGCGGGAGCTGTCCGTGGTCGCCTTCGTCCTCGCGGTCCTCAGGTACGCCGTCTTCGCCGACCGCGGGACCGCCGGCGAACCCGAGGAGGTGGTCCTGCGCGACCGCGCGCTCGCCCTCATCGGCCTGGTGTGGGCGGCGATGTACGCCCTGGCGGTGGCGGACTGGTGAGGTGCCCCCGGCCCGGGCGCGGGGCCGGGGGCGCCGCCCGGCGCGGCACCGGCGCGGGCTCCCCGGCCGCGCCCCGCCGGACCGCCCGCCCGGGCCGCGCCGGGCACCTGCCGCCCCGCGCGCGTGCGCGGCGCGCTCCCGTACGCCGGGTCCCCCGCGGTGCGCCCCGCCGGCGGTGCCGCGCGGTTCCGGGGGCCGGGACATGGGGCTTCCGCGGCGGGGGCAGAGTCGGGTCATGGACTGGCTGAAGAGGCTCCCGGGCGTGGGGCCGTGGGTGGCGCGGCTGATGCTCACGCACGCGTGGCGGTCGTACGAGCGCCTGGACCGCGTGCACTGGACGCGGCTGGCCGCCGCGATGACGTTCACCAGCTTCGTCGCGCTGTTCCCGCTGCTCACCGTGGCCGCCGCGATCGGCGCCGCCACGCTCGGCCAGGACCGGCAGGAAACCCTCCAGAACGCGATCACCGACCAGGTGCCCGGCATCTCCGACGAGCTGAACGTCGGCGACCTGGTGCAGAACGCCGGCACCGTCGGCCTCATCGCCGGCACCGTCCTGCTGTTCACCGGCATCCGATGGGCCGGTTCCACGCGCGAGTGCCTGCGCGCGGTGTGGGAGCTGCCCGACGAGGAGGAGAACCCCTTCCTGCGCAGGGGCAAGGACGCGGGCGTCCTCGTCGGGCTCGGCGGCGCGCTCCTGGTCACCCTGGCCGCCTCCACCGTCGCCTCCGCGCTGGTCGGCCGGATCAGCGACGCCATCGGGCTGGAGAAGGGCGGCTGGGGCGGGATCGTCCTGCGGATCGCGGCATTCGCCGTCGCCGTGGGCGCCGACTTCCTGCTCCTGCTGTACGTCCTGACCCTGCTGCCCGGCGTCGAGCCCACCCGGCACCGCCTGTCGGTCGCCGCGATCACCGGCGCGGTCGGCTTCGAACTGCTGAAGCTGCTGCTGAGCGGTTACATGCAGGGCGTCGCCGCGAAGAGCATGTACGGCGCCTTCGGCGTGCCGGTCGCCCTGCTGCTGTGGATCAACTTCACCGCGAAACTGGTCCTGTTCTGCGCCGCCTGGACGGCGACGCCGAGCAAGGGGGCCGGGCTCACGGACGGGAGTGGCGACGCACCAGGTCCGGCAGCGGCCAGCGGCGGTTGACCAGGAACGCGCCGCCCGCGAGCAGCACCAGCACCCCGCCGGTGATGCCCAGGGCCACCCCGATGCCGCTGGAGCCGTTCCCGGCCGTGGCACTCGCCACCGGCTTCGCCCCCGCCACGACCGTGCCGTCCCCGGCGCCCCCGGCCTCACCGGGGGAGGCGGTCGCACCCGGCCGGGCGCCCGTCCGCACGGCGCTCTTCGGCGGTACCAGCTCGCCCACCGGCTCGACCTTGCCGGCCGCCGCGAAACCCCAGTCGAGGAGCTTCGCGGTCTCCTTGTAGACCGCGTTGCCCTTGTCCTTCTCCGGGTTCATCACGGTGACCAGCAGCACCTTGCCGTCGCGCTCGGCGACCCCGGTGAAGGTGGCGCCCGCGTTGGTGGTGTTGCCGTTCTTCACGCCCGCTATGCCCTCGTAGACGGGCACGTCGTAGGCCCCGACCAGCAGCCGGTTGGTGTTCTGGATCTCGAAGGACCCGCGGACCTCCTTGCCCTTCTTGTTCTTCTTCGTCTCGCCGGGGAACTTCACGGAGACCGTCGAGCAGTACTCCCGGAAGTCCTTCTTCTGCAGCCCGGACCGGGCGATCAGCGTCAGGTCGTACGCGGAGGACACCTGGCCCTCGGCGTCGTAGCCGTCGGGGCTGACCACGTGCGTGTCGAGGGCCTGGAGCTCCTCGGCGTGCTCGTTCATTTCCTCGACGGTCTTCTCCACGCCGCCGTTCATCGCCGACAGCACGTGCACGGCGTCGTTGCCGGACCGCAGGAAGACCCCGAGCCACAGGTCGTGGACGGTGTAGGTCTCCTCCTCCTTGATCCCGACCATGCTGGAGCCGGGGCCGACGCCGGCCATGTCGGAGACCTCCACCCGGTGCTCCGTCGACTTGGGCCACTTCGGCAGCAGCGTGTCGGCGAACAGCATCTTCAGCGTGCTCGCCGGGGCCAGCCGCCAGTGCGCGTTGTGCGCGGCCAGCACCTCGCCGGACTCGGCGTCGGCGACGATCCAGGAGCGGGCGGACAGGTCCTTCGGCAGCACCGGCACCCCGCTCGCGAGGTCGACCTGGGTCCCCGGCAGGCCGAGCCGGGCGCCGCCCACGGTCGACATCTTCGCCGGGGGCGTGGCCGAGGGGGTGGTCGACGGCTTCGGGGCCGCGAGGGCGGCGGGCGCGGTCAGCGCGGTGGACAACAGGACGGCGGAGGCGACCAGGAGGGATCGCCGGACGGTGTTCTCGGGTGCGGGCACGGTCGGAAAGGTACATGCCACACCCGGGGGCGTCCCCTCCCGGTGCCCACCCCGGGCAAGGAACCGGACAGGTCCCGGTGATACTGGACCCATGCCGTGCTCCTCCGGGGGACATCCTCCGGACACCCGGCCGGCCGAGGGGGACCGGCGCCGCGATGAAAGGTCTGTTCTGGTGAAACTCAGCCGCCCCGTCTCCTGGTTCCTGCTCGCCTTCGGGGTGTGGAGCTGGGTCATCTGGATCACTTTCGTCAAGAACCTGGTCAAGGACGGCAGCGGGCTCGCGTTCGAGAACGGGGACCCGACGGCGTACTTCTGGGTGCACCTGCTGCTCGCCGTCGTCTCCTTCGTATTGGGGACGGTCATCGGGGGCATCGGGTTGCGCGGTCTGCGCGCACTGAGCCGGACGTCACGGACGTCCTGACCGGAAACAGGGGAACTCCGCACCGTGGCCATCGTTTTCGTACTCGTCGCGCTGCTCGTCCTGGCCGTCCTGGTGACGGGCAACTGGTACGTGTGGCGCCGACTGTTCCGGGACACCACCCGGGGGCCGGGCCCGGTGCGCCGCGCGGGCGCGGCGGTGATCGCCGGCGGCTGGGCGCTGACGGTGGCCGCCTTCGTCGTCGGGCGCAGCGACGCCCCCTTCCGGCTCCAGCAGATCCTGGCCTGGCCCGGCTACCTGTGGCTGGCCGTCTCCCTCTACCTGCTGCTGGCCCTGCTCGCGGGCGAGCTCGTACGGCCCGTGCTGCGGCGGGTCCTCGAACGGCGGGCGGGGGCGACGCGGACGGTGGCCGAAGAGCCGGAACCGGTGCCGATACCGGCGGGAGCGGTGGCCGCCGCACCGGCCGCCGCGGACCCCGCCGCCACGGCCGAACCCGTGCCCGGGGCGCCGGAGCCCGGCCGCCCCGAGGACGAGACCGGAACGCCGGACGCCGGTGACCCGGGTGCCGGGACCCCTTCCGAGACCCCTTCCGGGCCCTCCCGCCGCCTGTTCGTCTCCCGGGTCGTCGGCGGGGCCGCCGCGGCGGCGGCCCTGGGGACCGTCGGGTACGGGACGTACGGCGTGCTGCGCGGACCGCGGGTGAAGCGGGTCACCGTGCCGCTCGCCAAGCTGCCCCGGGCCGCGCACGGTTACCGCATCGCGGTGGTCAGCGACATCCACCTGGGACCGGTCCTCGGCCGCGGTTTCGCGCAGAAGGTCGTCGACACGATCAACTCCACCCAGCCCGACCTGATCGCGGTCGTCGGCGACCTGGTGGACGGCAGCGTGAAGGACCTCGGCCCGGCCGCGGCCCCGCTGGCGCAGCTGACGGCGCGTCACGGCTCCTTCTTCGTCACCGGCAACCACGAGTACTTCTCCGGCGCCGAGGAGTGGGTCGAGGAGGTGCGCCGCCTCGGCCTGCGCCCGCTGGAGAACGCCCGCACGGAACTCCCGCACTTCGACCTGGCGGGGGTGAACGACGTGGCCGGCGAGAACGAGGGACAGGGACCGGACTTCGCGCGGGCGCTCGGCGACCGGGACCGGGCCCGCGCGTGCGTGCTGCTCGCCCACCAGCCGGTGCAGATCCACGAGGCCGTCGACCACGGCGTCGACCTCCAGCTCTCCGGCCACACCCACGGCGGCCAGCTCTGGCCCGCCAACCTCCTGGCCGGCGCCGCCAACCCCACCCTCGACGGCCTGGACCGCTACGGCGACACCCAGCTCTACGTCTCCCGCGGCGCCGGCGCCTGGGGCCCGCCCACCCGGGTCGGCGCGCCGTCGGACATCACGGTGATCGAGCTGGCGTCGGCCCGGACCTGAGGGCGAGGGCCCGGAGCGGCGCCGCGCCCGGGACGCCCCACCCGGTTCCGGCCCGGCGACCCGCGCGGGGTCGGCCCGGAGGGGGCCGCGGTCAGCCGGGGTCCCCGGGGCGCTCGTCGTCGGCGGGCGCCCCCTTCCTCGCGGGGCCCTTCGCCGGGTCCGGCAGCGCCCGCGTCATCCCCGGCAGGAACTCCGTGAACAGCTCGTGGACCTCGCGCACCAGCGGCCGCAGGACCCGGAAGCGGGCCAGGGCGACGCCGCGCGCGGTGAGCCGGGCGCCCCGCTCGGCGAGCCGGTAGCTGCGTTCGCGGCCCTCGGTGCGGTCGAAGATCCAGTACAGGACGAGTCCCATCTGGGACAGCCACATCAACTCGGGCAGGACGTCCCGCAGTTCCTCGGGCACCTTGGTCTTCGTGCCGGCCAGCACCGCCCGGTGCACGCTGATCGCCTCCACCCGCGCGTGCTCCGACTCGGGGGAGAACGGGCTGAGCGGGCTGTCCGGGTCGGCGGCGTTCTTGAAGAACTGCACCGCGAACTCGTGGTACGGCGTGGCGATGTCCAGCCACGCCTTCAGCACGCCGGCCAGCCGGGCCTCCAGGTCGGTCTCCCGCTCCAGGACCTCCCGGACCGCCACCTGGTGCTCGGCGGCGATCCGGTCGTAGAAGCCCTGGATCAGGTGCTCCTTGCCCTCGAAGTAGTAGTACGCGTTGCCGACGGAGACCCCGGCCTCCTGGGCGATGGCCCGCATGGTCGTCCTGTCGTACCCGCGCTCCTGGAACAACCGCATGGCCGTCTCGAGGATCAGGGCGCGGGTCTGCTCGGACTTGCTGCGTGCGGCGCCGTCGTCGGGGCCGTCGTTCTTCACGGGCACGGAAAGAGAGCCTAACGCCAGGCGAGAGGCGTCCTACGGGGTGGCACAGGAACCGTCCGCGCAGCCCGGCGGGGTGCGGCTCCAGCCGTGACGCGGGTCGTAGGTCCAGCCGTCGACCCGGTGGTACGCCCGTCCGCCCCAGTCCGGCCCCCGCGCGCCGCCCTGCCGCGCCCCGCGCCACTTGGCGGCGGCCAGGACCGCGCCCCGGGCGAGCCGGGCGCCGGACGGGGTGGCCAGCCGGTGGGCCAGCGGCCGGTGCTCGCGCAGCGCCCACAGGACGGCGATCCAGGCGGCGGCGCCCCGGTAGACCTGCCCGGCGTCACCGACCACGGTGATCTCCTCCAGGGTGGCGCCGTGGTCGAGGCCGGGGAAGCGGGCCCGTGCCGCCGGTGAGCCCGCCGGGACCGGCTCCAGGGGCACCAGTTGCGGCCGGCGGACCAGCCAGTCCCGGACGAAGGTGCACAGGGAGCACTCGGCGTCGTAGAGCACGGTGAGCCGGCGGACCGGGACGCGCCGGGCGTCCCGGTCCTCGCGCGGGGCCGTCACGCCGCTCACGCCCCGGCCGAGGGGGCCACCCAGTCCTGCGGCGCGACCGGCGGCACCTGCTCCCGCTCCATCACCCCGCGCCGCCGGATCCGGTTGAGCACGTACACGTTGCCCAGGTGCATGACACCCAGCACCAGCAGGACCACGCCGACCTTGGTCGACAGCGCCTCGAAGACGCCGCGGGTGTCGGCGATCGTGTCGTCGTCGCTCAGGTACAGCGCGACGAACCCGAGGTTGACCAGGTAGAAGCCGACCACCAGCAGGCGGTTGACGGCGTCGGCGAGCTTCTCATTGCCGCGCAGCACGTCGGCGAGGAAGACCCGCCCGTTGCTGCTGAGCGTGCGGGCCACCCAGACGGTCAGCGCGATGCTGACCAGCAGGTAGATGACGTAGGCGATGACCGTGCGGTCCATGTCCCCCAGCCCTTCTTGAACGCGTTCAAAACGCTGACAGGAAGACTGTAGGGCTTTCTTTTGAACATGTTCAACTCGATGGCGAGTGGGCCGCGTCACGGTCGGCGCCCCGACCCGGCCGAGCGCTGTCGGTGCCGTCCCGCACCGCCCCCGCCACGGGAACCGTGACGTGCCGCGACCTGTTCGTCGGTGGGGCGAGCGTCGGCGACGGCCCCACCCGGCAGGCCGACGGGCCCGGCGGCCCCGCAGGCCGGTCACCTGCCCTTACGAGGACGACCGGGCGTCGGCGGTGATCCTGAGCGAGGCGGTGCTGCCGGTGAACGACACGCGGATCACGGACCCGGCGATCCTGAGCCGGCCGGAGGAGCCCGCACCCCTCAGCCGCCCGTCCGGGGCCGCTCGACGGACACTGCGGACATCGCGTGCCTCCCGGGGGCCGGTGTCGAGACCATCATCGTAGGGCGGAGGGCGCCCTCACGTCCGTCTCGGGCGCGTTCGCCCGAAGGCGTGGCATATGCCAGAGGGCCCCGTCTCCGGCGGAGACGGGGCCCTCACGGACGTACGGCGACGTGCCTCAGTAGCGGCGCGTGATCAGCGCGCGCTTCACTTCCGCGATCGCCTTGGTGACCTCGATACCGCGCGGGCAGGCGTCCGTGCAGTTGAAGGTCGTGCGGCAGCGCCACACGCCGTCGCGGTCGTTGAGGATCTCCAGGCGCTGCTCGCCGGCCTCGTCACGCGAGTCGAAGATGAAGCGGTGCGCGTTGACGATCGCGGCCGGGCCGAAGTACTGGCCGTCGTTCCAGAACACCGGGCACGAGGTCGTGCAGGCGGCGCACAGGATGCACTTGGTCGTGTCGTCGAAGCGCTCGCGGTCCTCGGCGGACTGCAGCCGCTCGCGCGTCGGCTCGTTGGTGTCCTTCGTGATCAGGAAGGGCATCACGTCCCGGTACGCCTGGAAGAACGGCTCCATGTCCACGACCAGGTCCTTCAGGACCGTCAGGCCCTTTATGGCCTCGATCGTGATCGGCTTCTCGGGGTTGATGTCCTTGATCAGCGTCTTGCACGCCAGGCGGTTCTTGCCGTTGATCCGCATGGCGTCGGAGCCGCAGATGCCGTGGGCGCAGGAGCGGCGGAAGGTCAGCGTGCCGTCCAGCTCCCACTTGATCTTGTGCAGACCGTCGAGGACGCGCTCCTTGGGGTCGATCTCCAGCTGGAAGTCTTCCCAGGTCGCCTCCGCCGAGACCTCCGGGTTGAACCGGCGGATCCGGAAGGTGACGGTGATGTAGGGGGAGTCGGCGAAGCCGGGCTCGGGCGATCCGGCCGCGTCCGCCTTGTCCAGAACAGGGGTAGCCATCAGTACTTACGCTCCATCGGCTGGTAGCGGGTCTGGACGACCGGCTTGTAGTCCAGACGGACGGTCTCGGAGCCGTCGGCGCCGACCTCGCGGTACGCCATGGTGTGGCGCATGAAGTTGACGTCGTCGCGGTTCGGGTAGTCCTCGCGGTAGTGACCGCCGCGGGACTCCTTGCGGGCCAGCGCGGAGACGGCCATGACCTCGGCCAGGTCGAGCAGGTTGCCCAGCTCGATGGCCTCCAGCAGGTCGGTGTTGAACCGCTTGCCCTTGTCCTGGATGGCGACGTTCTTGTAGCGCTCGCGCAGCTCGGCGATCTTCTCGACCGCCGTCTTGATCGTCTGCTCGGTGCGGAACACCATGACGTTGGCGTCCATGGTGTCCTGCAGCTCCTTGCGGAGCTGGGCCACCCGCTCGCCGCCGGTGGAGGTGCGCAGCCGCTCGATCTGCTCGACGACGAAGGACTCCGGGGCCTCCGGCAGCTCGACGAAGTCGGCGGTCTGCGAGTACTCCGCCGCCGCGATGCCCGCGCGCTTGCCGAAGACGTTGATGTCCAGCAGCGAGTTGGTGCCCAGGCGGTTGGCGCCGTGCACGGACACGCAGGCGACCTCGCCGGCCGCGTACAGGCCCGGTACGACGGTGGTGTTGTCCGCCAGGACCTCGCCCATCACGTTGGTCGGGATGCCGCCCATGGCGTAGTGCGCGGTCGGCTGGATCGGGATCGGGTCCGTGTAGGGCTCGATGCCGAGGTAGGTCCGCGCGAACTCCGTGATGTCGGGCAGCTTGGCGTCCAGCTGCTCCGGCGGGAGGTGGGTCAGGTCCAGGTAGACGTGGTCGCCCTCGGGACCGCAGCCGCGGCCCTCGCGGATCTCCGTGTAGATGGAGCGCGAGACGACGTCGCGGGAGGCGAGGTCCTTCATGACCGGCGCGTACTTCTCCATGAAGCGCTCGCCGTCCTTGTTGCGCAGGATGCCGCCCTCACCGCGGGCACCCTCGGTGAGCAGGATGCCCATGCGCCAGATGCCGGTCGGGTGGAACTGGAAGAACTCCATGTCCTCCAGCGGCAGGCCCCGGCGGTACACGGCGGCCTGGCCGTCACCGGTCAGGGTGTGCGCGTTGGACGTCACCTTGAAGAACTTGCCGCAGCCGCCGGAGGCGTAGATCACGGCCTTCGCCTGGAAGACGTGGATCTCGCCGGTGGCCAGCTCGTAGGCCACCACACCGGCCGACTTCTTGACGCCGTCGACCTCGGTGATCAGCTGGTCCAGGACGTAGAACTCGTTGAAGAACTCCACGCCCTCCTTGACGCAGTTCTGGTACAGCGTCTGGAGGATCATGTGACCGGTGCGGTCGGCCGCGTAGCAGGAGCGGCGGACCGGGGCCTCACCGTGGTTGCGGCTGTGGCCGCCGAAGCGGCGCTGGTCGATGGTGCCGTCCGGGGTCCGGTTGAACGGCAGGCCCATCTTCTCCAGGTCGAGGACGGAGTCGATGGCCTCCTTCGCCAGGATCTCGGCGGCGTCCTGGTCGACCAGGTAGTCACCGCCCTTGACCGTGTCGAAGGTGTGCCACTCCCAGTTGTCCTCCTCCACGTTGGCCAGCGCGGCGGCCATGCCGCCCTGCGCGGCGCCCGTGTGGGAGCGGGTGGGGTAGAGCTTGGTCAGGACGGCGGTGCGGCTGCGCTTCGTCGACTCGATGGCCGCGCGCATGCCCGCGCCGCCGGCGCCGACGATGACGGTGTCGTACTTGTGGATCTTCATGATTCTCGCAGCCCCGTGCCTAGCGGATGTTCGGGTCGAAGGTGAAGATCACCAGCGTGCCCAGCAGGATGGTGAACACCGTGGCGGTGTAGAGCAGGCCCTTGAGCCACAGCCGGGTGTTCGGCCGTTCCGCGTAGTCGTTGATGACGGTACGCAGGCCGTTCGCGCCGTGCAGCATCGCGAGCCACAGCATCAGCAGGTCCCAGACCTGCCAGAACGGCGAGGCCCAGCGGCCCGCCACGAAGGCGAAGCCGATCTTGGAGACACCGCCGTCCAGGACGAGCTGGATCAGCAGGTGGCCGATGACCAGCACGACCAGCACGACGCCGGACAGGCGCATGAACAGCCAGGCGGCCAGCTCGAAGTTGCCCCGGGTGGTCTTCGGGGTCTTCTTGGTGCGCTTGCGCGGGGGCTCGATGACCGGCGCCGGGTTGTCCACGGAGTGGAGGGAGGCGCCCTCGACGGGGCCGATGCCCGAGGCGGAGGTTTCAGTGGTGGACATGGGCGTCAGCTCCCGAACACTTCACGAGCGGCGTGACCGAGGACGGGGTAGATCGCCCCGAGCATCAGCACGACCCATACGGCGACGACGGTCCAGAGCATCTGCTTCTGGTAACGCGCGCCCTTGATCCAGAAGTCGACGGCGATGACACGCAGGCCGTTGAGCGCATGGAAGAGGATGGCGGCGACGAGGCCGTACTCCAGCAGCGCGACGATCGGCGTCTTGTACGTGGCCACGACCTGGTCGTAGGCCTCCGGGGACACCCGCACGAGGGCGGTGTCCAGCACGTGAACGAACAGGAAGAAGAAAATGAGGACGCCGGTGACTCGGTGAGCCACCCAGGACCACATTCCTTCCCGGCCGCGGTACAGCGTTCCAGCCGGCACGGAAGTTTCCTCCGGGAGCGGTGATTGGGGCCGCGCCGGCTTTCCTTGTCGGCCGGGCCCGGCCGGGTACGGTCCACCGGCCCCCAGCATCGTAGCCAGGTGTGTCTGCGGCGCTCACAGCGGGGCTACCGGTGCGAGCGAACTTGCACTCGAAGGGGTGCGGACGCGGCTCTTCCCGCGGTTCTCACGGCGCGGGGCGCGGGCATTCGCCCTGGTTGTCGGGTTCGTCGGGTGCGGAGAGCCGGTGAGCGGCCGCCCCGTCCGACAGGAGGGCGGTCAGGCGGCCCCTGGCCAGGCGCCGGAGTTCCTCCGCCGCCACCGGGCGCTCCTCCTCCGGATCGTTGGCCAATCGTGACCGGATGCCCTCGAGTACGTGGTCCAGGACGGCGTCCGGCTTCAGGCCGTCGAGGCAGATGACGAACACATGTCCGAACTTGGCCTCGTAGGCGGCGTACGCCGCGTTCAGGGCCGTGTGGGCGGCCGCGTACGTGTCCGCCGGCAGGGCGGGCAGGGCTTCCGCCGTCAGGGCCCGGGCGAGTTCCGTCGCGGTCAGGTCGTACGCCGCCTCGTCGGAGGCGGCCAGCAGGGACGTCAGGTCGGGGTAGGGGCGGTGGCCGGCCATGAGCAGGGCCCAGTGGAGGCTGTCCAGGCAGGTCAGCAGGGTGCGCCGGGCCTCCTCGGCGGGGGCGGCGTTGAAGTGCTCCAGCGGGGACGGGGGGCCGGGTCTGCCGCGGGACTGTCCGGGTATGACGAAGCGGCCGGGGAGGTCGGGGAGGCGGTGCACAGGCAGCGTGAGTCCTCAGTGGGCGTCGCGTGTGTGTTCGGTGGCAGAAGGTGTGAGAGTTGTGACGACACGTTACCGAGTGAGTCCATGACATGTCCGGGCGATGCCCCCGATTCACTCGGACGGCAGAGTTTCGGAACGGCCTGTCGACGCCCCTCACTCGTTCGAGTCGTAGGTTGGCGGGGTGAGTCGGCACAGGCAGCACAGGCAGTACGGGAGTCGGGCAGCGGCGCGGGCGGCGAGGCGGCGGCGGAACGCGCTGGTCGCGGCGGTCGCCGCGGGCACGCTGGTGACCGGGGCCGGAGTGGGCCTCGGGCTCTGGGCGGCCTCGGACGGCGACGGCCCGGCGGACTCGACGACGGCGCCGGAGGCGAGCCCGAGCCCCAGCCGCTCCTACCCTCTGTCCCGGGCACCGCGCACCATCCCCGCCGTCCGCGAGCACACCGCCGAGCGCGGCCCCGGCTGGCGCCCCGAGCGGACCCATCGGGTGGTGGTGAGCGACGGCGCGCTGGCCGACGAGGGGCGCCTGATAGCCGGCGAGCTGGGGCTGGCGTACGCCGGTGAGAAGGACGACGAGCGGGACGGGGACCTGCGGCTGGTGCTGAACCGCGACGCGGGCGCGAACCCCGAGTCGTACACGATGACCGTGCGGGGCGGACGGGTGACCGTCAGCGGCCCCGGCGAGGCGGGCGTGTTCTACGGCACCCGCACGCTCAAGCAGGAGATACGCGGCGCCGGGGCCGCCCCCGAGGGCGTGGTGCGCGACGAGCCCGCCAAGCAGCGGCGCGGGCTGATGCTGGACACCGCGCGAAAGCACTTCACCGCCGACTGGATCGAGGACCGGATCCGTGAACTCGGCGACCTGAAGTTCAACGAGCTCGGCCTGCACTTCTCCGACGACCAGGGCTTCCGCATCGAGTCCGACTCGCACCCGGAGATCGTGTCGCGGGAGCACCTGACCAAGGCCCAGGTCAAGAAGATCGTCGACCTGGCGGCGAGCCGGCACATCACCGTCGTCCCCGAGATCGACTCGCCCGGACACCTCGGCGCGGTCATTGCCGCCCACCCGGACCTCCAGCTGCGCGACGTGAACGGCCGCGTCGTGCGCGGCGCGATCGACATCTCCAAGGCCGAGTCCGCCGAGATCGTCGACGACCTGCTGGACGAGTACGCCGGTCTCTTCCCCGGCGGGCGGTGGCACCTCGGCGGCGACGAGTACCAGGCGCTGGTGGTGTCCGACCCCGAGGCGTCGTTCCCGGGCCTCGCCGCCGCCGCGCGGAAGGAGCACGGCCCCGGCGCGACCGTGGCGGACCTGGCCACCGGCTGGCTCAACGACCGGGCGACCACCGTCCGCGCCCACGACCGCACGCCCCGCGCCTGGAACGACGGCTTCTTCCGGGACACGTCGGTGCGGGTCGCGAAGGACGTCGAGGTCGCCTACTGGACCGGCAAGGAGATCGGGGCCCGGCAGCCCGTCGAGTACCTGGAGGAGGGCCGCGAGGTCGTCAACTACAACGACGAGTTCCTCTACTACGTGCTCGGGGAGCCGCAGACCTTCGTCTATCCGACGGGGGAGCGGATCTACGAGCAGTGGACGCCGCGGGTGCTGCGCGGCACCACCGCCGTCCCGTCCCGGTACGACGACCAGATCCTCGGCGGCTCCTTCGCCGTCTGGTGCGACCTGGCCGGCTCCCAGACCGCGGAGCAGGTCGCGTCCGGGATCCGGCTGCCGCTGCGGGCGACCGTCCAGAAGCTGTGGGACCCGAGGGAGCCGGAACTGACCTGGGCGGAGTTCCGGAACCTGGCGGACGAGCTGGACTGACCCGCGGGTCCCCGCCGGGGCCCGGGGGCGGATTGCCGCATACGCCTGCGGACCGCCGCGCCGCTGTGGTGGTGTTCTGGTGGGACGGGCCGGGACACCGGCGGGCAGAGGAACCGGGGGAACAGCGGCACATGGGCTACTGGGGCTATTTCGTCGTGGGCCGCGGGGAGCGGCCGCTCGCCGAGCTGGACGCGCTGGCCGGGGCCGCCCCGGGCATGACCCTGCGCACCTCGGCACCGGGCGGATGGCAGGTCTGGGAGTACCCGAGCGGCGAGGGCGACGTCGGGAACATGAACGACCTCGCCCGGGAGACCGGCGCGCCCGCGCTGTTCGGATACGTCATGGGCAGCGACTGCGCCGTGGTGGAGGCGGCCGCGCCGGAGAGCGGGGCGTGGACGACCTGCCTGGCCCGGACCGCGATGGCCGGGTACCTCGGCGGGCAGCAGGAGGGGCTCACCCTGGAGGACTACTTCCTGGAGCCCGGTGACGCCGCCGACCGCGCCGTCCTCTGGGCCGGGGAGGCCGGGCACACCGTGTCCGCCGAGGAACTGCTCGAGGTGCTGACCGCCGACCCCGACCCCTTGGCCGAAAACATCTTCTTCCGCCTGCTGGACCGGCTCGGCGTGGTGCCCCTGTGACATTCCCGGGCCGTCGCACGCAGTAAGGGGAAATGCGGGTTCCGTGAGGGAAGTGGCCGGTGAAGGGCCTCTTCGGGGCCTGCGGAACCCGCTGAGGGAGGCGTGGATGAGCCTGGTGGAACTGATCGCACAGGCCGACGAGCGCGGGCTGGCCGTGAGCGGGTTGGCTTGTTTGGATCGGTGCGTGCCCTTGCTGGGCGGCGACGACGAGGTGCTGCGGCCCCTGTGGGCGAGCCTCGCGGAGGACGCCGGCCCCGATGACTGGGCAGGGCGGCTGGAGGAGGTGCGCGGCAAGCTGGACGCGGCGGCGGACGGAGACGGGGACGGGGACGAGGCCGTGGCGCTCGCGCGCCGGATGCTCGCCACCGCGCCCGCCCGGCGGTCCGCCGCCGAGCTGCGGCCGTGGGCCGACGCCTGCTCCGTCGCCGCGCTGCGCATCCACCGGCTCCTGGACGGCGCCGCGGCCCGGGACGACGACGCGGACCAGGTCGGGGGCCTTCCCCGGGCCCTCCACGCGGCCCGGGCGGGGGAGAGCCCGGCCGGGGGCCGTACGGAGGGCGTGTCGCCGCTCGTCGCGGCGGAACTGCGCCGCCAGGTCGCGGTCCTGGAGCGGCTGTCCGCCCACGGCCCGACGGGCCTGCGCGGGGCGCTGGAGGTGGCGACGGAGGGGCGGCGGGTGCTGCGCGCCGCGGTGTCCCGGCGCAGCCGCAGGAAGGACTGAGGCCGTCCCGTCGCACGGCGGCGCCCCGCCGCTGTGACGGTCCCGGGGTGGAGCCGGGGCGGAGTCGGGGCGGTTCTGCACCGGTTGTGGGAAGCCGCGGGAACCGGGTGACGAAACGCTTCACCGGCACGCTCTTGAAGGTGTGACGACTGCGACGACTGTGACGACACAGCAGGAGACCAGGCCCTCGGCCGCGGCGAAGCCGGTCCGGTGGGCGGCGGACGCGGTGGCGGCGATGCGCGAAGGGGCACGGCTGCGCCTCGACTACTCGGCGCGCAGTCTGTGGAGCGTCGACCGCATGATCGAGGAGATACGCCGGGAGGGGGCCCCGTACGCCGCCGTGAAGGCGGTGCTGCGCGGATTCGGCGCCTACACCGGTGAGGTGATCGTCCGCCAGACCGGCGGCGAGTGGTGGACCACGGGCGGCGACCACTGGATCCGCACCCCCGACGGCCGCCTCTGGGACCCGATCGAGGAAGCGGTCCGCTGCTACACGGGTGACGGGTCCCTGCGGCTGCTGTGCCGGGACGCGTCGAGCGGAGGGCCGCACCCCCGGGACGGTGCCTGACGGCGCGTCACGGCGCCGGCGTCCCGCCCCGCGCGCGCCGTACGGGCCGCTGACGAGCTGTGACATTTTCATGGAGCCCGACGCTGATGACCGTGGGAGGCGTGGGCACCACCGGACGCGCTCACGCCGAGCGGAGGCGCTACGCGCTCGGTACGGACGAGGACGGTTCTTGGGCCACGGAGGGGAACCCCGCCGCGCACAGGCGTACGACGGGGAACTGGGCGCGGCCGTCGCGCGGGCCCAGGAAGGGGACGAGGCCGCCTTCGCCGTGGCCTACCGGCTGGTGCACCCCGCGCTGCTCGCCTACGTGCGCGGGCTGGTCGGGGACGACGCCGAGGACGTGATGTCCGACGCCTGGCTGGAGATAGCCCGTGACCTGGGGCGGTTCAAGGGCGAGGGAGCCGGGTTCCGGGGCTGGACGGCGACCATCGCCCGGCACCGGGCACTGGACCACCTGCGTCGGCAGCGGGTACGGCCCCGGCCGTCGGCCCTGGAGCAGGACGTGCTGGAGCTGCCCGGCCCGCAGAGCACCCACGACCAGGCCATGGAGGCCCTGTCCACCGAACACGCCCTGGCGCTGGTCGGCGAGCTGCCGCGGGACCAGGCCGAGGCCGTGCTGCTGCGGGTGGTCGTCGGCCTCGACGGCCCCGCCGCCGCCCGTGTCCTCGGCAAGCGGCCCGGGGCGGTCCGGACGGCCGCGTACCGGGGGCTGAAACGCCTGGCCGAACGGCTGAGCGCCGAGGGTGTGACGGAAGAGGCGCCGCGGACGCTGGGTGAGTCGACATGAACGGCGGCCGGGACGGCGGACACGGCGGGCGGGGCGACGGCGCCCCGCGCGGGCGGGCCGGCCCGGCGGCCCACGCCGGACCGTCCGGACCGGCGGACTGAACGGGCCGGACACGCGGCACGTATGCCTCGGTCCGGGCAGGACCGCCCGCCCGGGTGGACCGCACGGGCCCGGTGGGCCGGCGGGGTGGAGCGAGCAGGGACGGGAACGGACATGGGTGAAGGGCAGAGCGACGGCGGGCCGGCCGGCCGCCGGCGTGGGCACCCTGAGGGCGCGCCGCCCGGACACCGCACGGCCGGGCGGTGCGACCCCGCCACCGGCCGGAGCCGCGTCGTGGACGCCCCCGCCCTCGAGTCGCTGCTCACCGCCGCGTTGGTCCGGGACCCCGTCGACGCCGACGCCGAGCAACGGGCCGTCGCCGCGTTCCGGGCCGCCCGGGAGGCGGGCGGGCACGGCGCGCGCACCCGGCGCCGGGACGACTGGCGGCCCCGCCGCCGGCGGCTCGGGAGCCGCCCGGTGAAGGCCGTGCTCTCCGTCCTGCTCGGTGGCCTCGCCCTCGGCGGGGTCGCGGTCGCCGGGATCGGCGCGCCGGGACCGGTCACGGACCGCCCCGCACAGGACCACGGGCGCACCTCCGCCCCGCCCGCCGCGCCCCGTCCGTCCACCGGGGGACCCACCGGGGAACCTGCCGGGGGACCTGTCGGCGGGTCCACCGGTCCGGGGTCCGCCTCCGCCTCCGCCTCCGCCGTCCCGGACCGCCCTGCCGCGGCCCGGGACACCGAGGCGCACTGCCGCGCCTACGAGCGGGTCGCGGGGCGCGGCGCGGCGCTGGACGCGACGGCCTGGAAGCGGCTCACGGCGGCCGCGGGCGGCGAGGCGAAGGTCGACGCGTACTGTGCCGAGCGGTTGGAACGAGCCACGGCCGGGACACGGCCCGGCGGCTCCCCGGCACCGGGGAAGGGCGCCGGTGGGGCCGGCCGGACCGGGAACGGCTCCTCCGGCGACGCGCGCGACGACACCCCGGGCACCGCGGGCGGCGCCCGGGGCGACGGCACCTCCGGTGCGGGCGGGTCCGCCGGCGCCCCCGGCGGCTCCGGTGCGGCGGAGAGCGGCTCGGGCAGCCGTCGGGGCGAGCCCGCCCAGCCGGGCGCCGACCCTTCGTGACGTTCTGACGTGCCCCGGTGAGCAGGGGGAACACGGGATTCCGCGCCGACCGGCGCCCTCGTGCCGCGAAGGCCCGCGTGGACGGCCTCGCGACGCTGCCGCCAAGGCAACGGCCGGGGCCGCCACCCCCCACAGGAGAGGCCCCGGCCGTCGCGCGGCACGGGCCGCGCGGCGACCCGTACTCCCTACAGCGCCGAGCGGGCTTTTTCTGTCACACCTTGCTGTGTCACGGGTTAGTTGCATCTTGGACGGACGTGGACGGAGACAGGTTTCAGGTCGTAACGTGCCTTTCGCGCCAGGCCGTGGAGGACAAACGACCACAACAACCACCGGCGGCCTAGAGACGGCAACGACCAACCGAGGAACCACGACGGCGAGGGCCCGGTCCGCGAGAGCGGCGCCGGCCGAGGCCGCAGAAGGGCGCGCGCGGTGCTGGGGGACGACGCGGAGCTGACCGCCGCGGTGCGTGCGGCACAGGACGGGGACGAGACCGCGTTCCGGACTGTGTACCGCGCCGTGCACCCGCGGCTGCTGGGATACGTACGGACACTCGTCGGCGAGCCCGACGCCGAGGACGTGACGTCCGAGGCGTGGCTGCAGATCGCCCGTGACCTGGAGCGGTTCACCGGTGACGCGGACCGGTTCCGCGGCTGGGCCGCCCGGATCGCCCGCAACCGCGCGCTGGACCACATACGCATGCGCGGGCGCCGCCCCGCGATCGGCGGCGACGAGACCGAGCTCACCGGGCGGGCCGCCGAGTCCGACACCGCGGGCGAGGCCATCGAGGCACTGGCCACCGACGGCGCCTTCTCCCTCATCGGCCGGCTGCCGCAGGACCAGGCCGAGGCCGTCGTGCTGCGCGTGGTCGTGGGGCTCGACGCGAAGACCGCCGCCGAGACGCTGGGCAAACGCCCGGGCGCCGTGCGGACGGCCGCGCACCGCGGCCTGAAACGGCTGGCCGAGCTGCTCCGTGACGATCCGGAGGGCCATCCGGAATCCGCCGGGGTGCTCGACGCTCTTCCGCCCCAGAGAGAACCACGCCGTCGTACGGTGACGTCCGCGAGTGTGACGCAGATGCGAGCGAGGACGCAGAAGGACATGTGATGGCCGACGAGCAGGACAGGTGGCTGGACCGCGAGACGGCGGAGCGTCTGCTGAGCGGAGAACCACCCGGAACTGCCGATCCCGCCGCTCGAGAACGGGCCGAACGGCTCGCCAGGACGCTCGGCGCGCTTTCCGCCCCCCTCCCGTCGACCGGCGGGGAACTCCCCGGCGAGGCCGCCGCCCTGGCCGCCTTCCGGGCCGCGCGCGAAGGACGCGGAGAGGGGGCCGCTCCGGACGCGGACACCGGCCGCCCCGCCGGAAGCCGGCCCTCCGACGTCGGGCTGATCCGGCTCGGCTCCCCGCACGGCGATCGTTCCGGAACCACCGGCGGACCCCGCTGGACGCGCCCCCTGCGCTTCGGGCTGGCCGCCGCGCTGGCGGCCGGCGTGGTCGGCGGCGCCGCGACCCTGGCCGGAACCGGAGTCCTGCCGACCTCGTCCGGCGGCTCCGAGTCCGATCCGGACGCCTCCGTCACCGCCGCCGACCGGCCTTCCGGACACCCCCTGCCGTCACCCCCGCCGAAGACGGCCACATCCGGTGGGACCGTGCCCGAGAGCGGCACGGGCCGGGGCTCCCGGGGCGCCGCTCAGAACGGGCCGGACGCGCGGGAGGACGAGGACGCGTCCGGGCCGGGGAAGCCGGGCCCGGACGCCGGTGACTTCGCGGCCCGTTCCGGGCGCGGCTGGAAGCAGATCGCCTCGGCCTGCCGGGACCTCCGGGACGGCAAGGGGCTGGGCGGCGACCGCAAGCGCCTCGTCGAGGGCGCGGCGGGCGGCTCCTCCCGCGTCGACACGTACTGCGCGGACGTCCTGGCCGCCCTCGGCACCGGTCCCACGGCCGGGAAGCGCGCCGACGGCGAGGCCCACCAGGGCAAGGGCAACGGCAACGGTGGCGGCAACGGCAACGGCAACAGCGCTGGAGGCAAGGGCAACGGCGGCACCGGCGGCCACGGCGAAACGAAGGGCGAGGCCGGCGGGAGCGGCGGTCAGGCCGGGAAGAGCGACAAGAGCGACAAGAGCGACAAGAGC
>NZ_MSGP01000332.1 GCF_002078235.1 Streptomyces viridosporus | reverse complement strand
GTCCCGGCCTCGGGCGCTCCGTCCGGTCCGTGTGCTTCGTCCGGTCCGTGTGCTTCGTCCGGTCCGGGTGCGTCGCCCGGCCCGTGGACGGTACGCGCCGTGCGTCCGCGGTCCGGCCCGGGGGACGGCCCCGTCCCGGGCGCCCGGTCCGGCGCCCCGGGCCGTTTCCCGTCCCGGTCCCGCCGGTGTGCCGCGTCCGGCGTCCCGCCGTGCGCGGAGGGCGCCGGCGCGGACGGCGCGGTGTCCTGGTCGCCCTCGCGGGCAGGGTCGTTCGTACGCGGAGGCATGACCTCTCCTCGGTCGCTCGCCGGGTGCGGGGGGGTGCGGCGCGGCCCGTGCCGTGGGGGAAAACGGGCCGCGCCCGTCGGTGGGCGGGTCGGGAGCCCCGGCCGCCCGCGGACGCGCCGGGTCAGTACGCCCGGCCGCGCATCCGGCGCCACCACATCAGGGCCACGCCGATCAGCAGGATCCCGCCGGCTCCCGCACCCGCGGACGCGGCGATCAGCGCGGTGTCGCCGGAGTCCGGCGCTCCCGCGGGCCGGAGCGCGTCGCCGAGCTGGTTGCGCACGTCGTTGCCGCCCTCCACGCCCTGGGCGAGCGGGCCGCGCGACCCCTCCGTCGGGTTGGCCAGGTACGGGAAGGCGGCACCGAACTCCTTGTCGTTGGCGTCGACCGCGTCGCCCAGGTCGTTCTCCGCCCCGACCAGTTCCCCCTCGACGACCTGGAGCGCCGCGTCGATCACGTCGTCCGTCAGCCGACGGCCGTTGGGGAAGCCCGCGTCGTCGCCGTCCAGGACGCCCAGCCGCTTCGGCTTCGCCGCCGGCTCGATCGACGTGTTGAGGCGCAGCATCTCCGACGGCGTCACGTGCGGCGGCCGGTTGAGCCCCTCGACGCCCTTGAGGAACACGTCGACGAGGTCGTCGCGCGGCTCGGCGGGCGCCTCGATCTCGTAGATCGCCTCGATGAGCTTCGGCAGTTCGGGGTGGGTGACGTTCTTCAGGAACCGCGCGTCGTCCCACGGCGCGGACGCGTTGAACGCGTCCTTGTCCTTCAGCGGGTTGACGACCTCGTTGACCAGCGGGTTGCCCAGCCGTGAGACCTGGACGAACCGCCCCTCGGCGTTCTTGCGCTGCGTCGTCGACCAGATGCCGACGACCGGCTGGTCCGCCGACTCGGTGATCATGCGGGTCGGGACCTGGAGGGCGAGGGAGTTGACGTTGTAGCCCTTGAGGGTGTCGTTGCCGACCTCGGAGAGGTTCCCGCCGTACAGCAGGTCGAAGACGCGCAGGTCGAGGAAGAACGGGTCGTCGGCCTGCCCGGCGAACGTCTTCGCGCCGCCCGCCAGGTCCCGCACGGCCTGCTTCCGCAGGGTGTCGTAGTCCGGCATGGACGCCTTGCCGACGTTCGACGGCGCCACGGGCACGTCGTCCGCGATCTTCGTGCGGGACACCAGGTGCTGGTCCTTCAGTTTCAGCAGCTCGATGTCGTAGGTCTGGGTGATGTTGAGGTCGGGGTCGTCCAAGCCGGTGACCGGGCCCGTGTTGTAGAGGAACGTCCTGTCGTTCTTCGTGTGGGTCCGGAACGTGTAGCGGAACAGCAGTTCGCCCTGCGCGTCCCCGTTGTTGTCGATGTGGATGTCGTACTGCGCGTCCTCGGCGAAGGTGAAGAAGTTCGGTCCGCCGGCCGGCTCCTCGAACGGGATCCAGTTCGCGATGACCGTCGTCGTGTCCGGCCGGTCGGGGCTGACGAACGCGTACAGGTCCGTGTTGTCGTACTGCGGGGTGCCCGAGATCAGCGGGGCCTCCCGGTGGCTGGAGGCGGAGGCCGCCCCCGGTTCCAGCGCGGTGGCGCCGGCGGCCGCGAGCCCGCCGGCGGCCAGCGCACCGCAGAGCAGGGTGGCGAGGCTCCTGTGCCCCGCACCGGTCGTGGAGTTGGGTGTCATGCCGTCCGTCCTCAGTGCCGACGTGCCTGGTGCACCGGGATTCGGAACGGGGGGCGGGCCGGATTGGTCGAGTTCTCGGAACCCGTCGCCGGAGCACCGCCTCCCCGGTCGCCCGCCCGTGGCATTTCCCGCGGCCGGACCCGCGTTTTCGGCCCGCTGATCCGTACTTTCCCTCCGGAGGCGCGTTCGCCGCGCTCATCCGGTGCGATCGGACGGTCCCGGCGGGACCCGGAGGGGGGAGGAAGCGCGTTGGAGGCGGACGAGCTTCTGGTGCTGGTGGCCGAGGGCGACCACAAGGCATTCGAGGAGCTGTACGGGCTGGTCTCCGGGCCGGTGTACGGACTGGTGCGGCGCGTGGTGCGCGACCCCGCCCAGTCCGAGGAGGTGGCCCAGGAGGTGCTGCTCGAACTCTGGCGCTCGGCCGCGCGGTTCGACCCCGGCCGGGGCAGCGCGCTGTCCTGGGTCCTCACCCTCGCCCACCGCCGTGCCGTCGACCGGGTGCGCAGCGCCCGCGCGGCCGGCGAGCGCGAGCAGCGCGAGGCCCGGCGCTCCGACGGCCCCGCCTTCGACCACGTCGCCGAGGAGGTCGAGGCCGGACTGGAACGCGAGTGGGTGCGCCGCTGCCTGGACCGGCTCACCGCACTCCAGCGCCAGTCGGTCACCCTCGCCTACTACGAGGGCTACACCTACCGAGAGGTGGCCGAGCGGCTGTCGCTGCCGCTCGGCACGGTCAAGACCCGTATGCGCGACGGCCTGATCCGCCTGCGCGACTGCCTGGGAGGCGCGGCATGAGCCTGCTGGCCCGACTGGTGCGCCGCGGGGATCCGCACTCGCTCGCCGCTCCCTACGCGCTCGACGCCCTGGAGCCGGCCGAACGCGTCCGCTTCGAGAAGCACCTGGAGTCCTGCGGCCGCTGCACCGCCGAGGTGCGCGTCCTCGCCGAGGACGCCGTGCGGCTCGCCTGGTCCGCGGCCGCTCCCGCGCCCGCGGCCCTGCGCGACCGCGTCCTGGCCGCCGTGCGGAACACCCCGCAGGACCCCGCGCCCCGGGAGCCGGCCCGGGCGCGTGCGGCGCAACTGCCGCCGCACGTGTGGGGCGCCGCCCCGGTGCCGCGCGCCCGGGAGCGGCGCCGGGCGCCGCTGTTCGTGCCGTTCGCGACGGCCACCGCCGCCGCGGCGCTCGTCGTCGCCTCGCTGTTCGCCGTCCAGGCGGGCCGGACCCAGGACCGGCTGGACGCCGAACGCGACCGGTCACGTGAGATCGCCCACGTCCTGGCCGCTCCGGACGCCCGTGCGGGCAGCGGCCGGGACGCACGCGGCCGCACGATCGGAGTGATCGCCTCCGTATCGGCGGGGAGCGCGGTCGTCACCCTCGGCGGGTACGACGACCCTCCGAACGGACGTGTGCGCCAGTTGTGGCTGATGCGCCCGGGCGCCGGGCCGCGTTCCCTGGGGCTCTTCGAGGGCGAAGCGCCCCTGGTCGCCTCCGGCCTGGAGAAGTCCGCGACGTCACTCGCGGTGACCGTCGAACCTGACGGAGGGTCACCGCAGCCCACCGGCCGGCCCATCGTCCAACTCGCCCTGAAAACGGTCGGATTCGGAGAGTAATCGTCGGGTGTTCGTCAACCCCCTTATGGGGAAGGTGAATCCTGTGACCTCGATACACGTGTGCCCGGACGGGGCGATAGGGTTACTCTGCCCGGGCCGGGTGGACTCGTACGGGTGGGGAGTGACATGGAACAGATAACAGTGCGCAGCAGGGCCAGGGTCCCTGCGATCACCTGCGGGAGCAGCGCGACCAGTTCGCGCCTCGACCGCCACCTCTCGGTGCTGGCGGGCCCCGCCGTCCCGCAGCGGGAGACGGCCGAGGCGACGTCGCTGATGCGCGAGCTCATCGCGCGTGACACCGCGCACGACCGCGGCGCCAGGAGCGCGCGGGCACGGGCGAGCCGCGTCTCGCTCTTCGCCCCGCTGCGCCGGCTGCGCCGCTCCCTGTTCGGCAGCCGGTAGCGCCCGCGCCCGGACGGTCACGCCGTCCCGGCGCAGCGCCCCGCCCGCGTCCGTCGTCCCCGCGGTACGCAGCGGCGTCCCGGCGCACCCCGAGCACACCCCCGGTCGGCGCCCCGATCCCACCCGGCAGCGAGCCGGGGCCGCCGGCCTCTCCCGTCCCGGCCGTGCACCTCGTCGTCCTCCCGTGCGCCTCTCGCCGCACCGCGAGGGGCGCGCCCACACCACCCGCAGCACCGCGCACCGGCCCGGTGCGCCCATGACGGGACGCGTCCCCGGCCGGGCGTCAGATCAGCGCCAGCTGGCCCTCGGGTCCCTCCTCGTGCGCGTCCAGGACCGAGGCGGGCCGGCGCGCGGAGGACGGCACCGGGAGGACACCCGCCTCGCGCAGCTCGGCCGAGGTGATCGGGTCGGGCATCCGCGGGTCCGCCTGCGCGGCCCGCCACGGGCGCAGTTCGGCGAGCAGGGCGAGGACCGTGACCAGCTCCAGGAGCTCCGAGGTCCAGGCCTGCGGCCAGGCGGCCGGCCGGATCGCGGCCAGAGTGCCCGGCTCGGCCCCCTCCGTGCGGACCGCCAGCCACCGCTCCAGCACCCGCACCCCGCCCACCTCGAAGTCCCAGGCCCCGGGCGGCACCGGGGAGATGCGGCCCCCGTCGAGCGACAACACTTCCTCGTCGCGGTCGTAGCGCACCGCCGACGGACGGGAGGGCAGCGGAGCACGGACGTAGGGGCGGCGCCCGCCGGGGAGTCTGGGGCGCTCCCCGTCGCGCCGCATCAGCCACAGCGTCCGGCGGCCCACCTCCACGCCCCGCGCCCAGGTGCCGGCGTCCCCGGTGAGCGGGACCACCGGTCCGCCGGGCGCGGCGCGCCCCGCGGCCATCGTCCAGGCGAGGACGTCGAGCGGGGACACCCGGACACCGAGCCGGGCCGCCAGGTGCGCGCACAGGCCGGGGACCAGATTCGGCTCCGCGCCCCCGGGGCGGCGGTACAGCGGGCGGACCCGGCCCGGGCGGAGCAGCGGCAGCAGGGACGTGGCGAGCAGCGGGGGACCGGGGGATCCGGCGGCGGCCCCCGCGGTCTCGACGACGAAGACCTGCCGCTCGTCCGCCACCCGCCACAGCTCCGGGCGGGCCGCGTCGATCAGCCGCTGGTCGGGGATCAACCACTGCTCGTCGAACGGGGCGTGCAGCACCCGGACGGGCTCCGGGCAGGGACCCGAGGCACGGGCCAGTCGCTCCGTGCCGCCGCTCCGCCCCGGCAACTGACCGACCGCCGTGTGCGGGGTCCGGGCGCGCGTCGGCTGGAACAGCGCCTCGCGGTCCGGTCCCTCGGCCTTCACGAGGGCGTCCCAACGTGCCTTCAGGGATGCCACGTCGGGGGCCGCCGGCCACCCCCGGCCGAGCCGCGGCGGTGCGACGGACCACGGCATGAGGTCCGCCAGCGGCGGAGCGTCGTCGTGCGTCACGCCGGGCATCGTACGGCCTTCGGCCGACCGGGGTCAGGGGCCGGTGGATCAGGTGGCGTCCAGGGTCACCGTGAAGGAGAAGCGGTCGCCCCGGTAGTTGATGACGGCCACGTCCAGCGGACGGCCGCCGGCGTCGTAGGTGACGCCCGTGTAGTGCAGGATCGGGCTGAGCAGCGGCACCCGGAGCAGACGGGCCGTCTCCGGGTCGGCGAGCCGTGCCTCCACCGTGTCCGTGATGCGGCTGATCTCCACCCCGACGACATCGCGCAGCACCTTGGTCATCGGCCAGCGCACGAGGTCGTCCAGGTCGATCCGCGCGGCCAGTTCGGGACGGACGTAGTTGCGGGCGTGGTTGGTCGGCTCGCCCGTCTTCTCGTCGCTGCGCAGCCGGTGGTAGGACGCCGCCTCGGACAGGTCGGGGAAGTACTCGGCGACGCCGGCCGGTATCGGCGCCGGGCCGTGCTCCAGCAGTTCGGTGGTCATCCCGGACTGCTGGGCCACGATCGCGTCCACCGAGCCCAGCAGGCGGACCGGGGCGCCCCGTCTGGCGTCGGGCTCGATGAACGTGCCGCGCCGGCGGTGACGGGTGATCAGCCCTTCCTCCTCCAGCTCCTTCAGCGCCTGCCGCATGGTCAGCACGCTCACCCCGTAGTGCCCGGCCAGCTGTTCCTCGGTGGGCAGGCGGAGCGGGTCCTGCGGCGAGCGGCCGAGGATCGAGGCGCGCAGCGACTGCGAGACCTGGTACCAGAGCGGCAGCTTGCGGTTCAGGACGATCGAGTCCGGAGCGAAGGAGGTCACGGGCTATCCGTACCGGTCGGGAACGTTCAGTGCAACGTGGGCCGCGAGGGGCGCGCGGGCCCGAGGGGGCGAGTGCGGCCGGGCCCCCGGCACCGGCCGCACCACCCCGGCGCGAAACCGCGTCACAGGGCGCGGAAGTGGCGCTCGAGGCCCTGCCAGACGTCGTCGTAGCCCTGCTGCAGGTGTTCCGCCCGCGCCGCCTGGGGGGTCAGGGACACCGGCCAGCGGGTCTCGAACATGAAGGCGAGGCCGTCGTCGATCTTCTGCGGGCGCAGTTCCGCGGCGCTCGCCCGCTCGAAGGTCTCCCGGTCGGGGCCGTGCGCCGACATCATGTTGTGCAGCGACCCACCGCCCGGCACGAAGCCCTCCGCCTTCGCGTCGTAGGCGCCCTCGATCAGGCCCATGTACTCGCTCATCACGTTCCGGTGGAAGTACGGCGGCCGGAAGGTGTCCTCCCCCACCAGCCAGCGCGGGGCGAAGACCACGAAGTCCACCCCGGCCAGCCCCGGGGTGTCGCTCGGCGAGGTGAGCACCGTGAAGATCGACGGGTCCGGGTGGTCGTAGGAGATGGTGCCCATCACATTGAAGCGGCGCAGGTCGTAGACGTACGGCACATGGTTGCCGTGCCAGGCGACGACGTCGAGCGGGGAGTGGTCGTAGGTGGCCGACCAGAGGTTGCCGCAGAACTTGTTCACCACCTCCACCGGCCCCTCGACGTCCTCGTACGCGGCGACGGGCGCGCGGAAGTCCCGGACGTTGGCCAGCCCGTTGGCGCCGATCGGGCCGAGGTCGGGGAGCTGGAAGGGGGCGCCGTAGTTCTCGCACACGTAACCGCGGGCGCTCTCCTCCAGGAGCTCCACGCGGAAGCGCACCCCGCGGGGGATCAGCGCGATGTGTCCCGGCTCCGCGTGCAGCAGCCCGAACTCGGTGCGCAGCAGCAGTCCGCCGCGCTCCGGGACGATCAGCAGCTCGCCGTCGGCATCGCTGAGGACGCGGTCCATCGAGGAGGTGGCGTGGTACAGGTGCACGGCCATACCGGTGCGCTGGGCGACGTCGCCGTTGCCGCCCAGGGTCCACAGACCGGCCAGGAAGTCGGTGCCCTCGGCGGGCTCCGGCAGGGGGTTCCAGCGCAGGCGGTTGGGGTCGGGCACCGTCTGGGTGAAGGGCGCGGTGCGGAGCGCGCCGTTGGCCGTGCGGGTGAACGCCGGGTGGGCGGCCGACGGGCGGATCCGGTAGAGCCAGGAGCGGCGGTTGTGCGCCCGCGGCTCGGTGAACGCCGTACCGCTCAGCTGCTCCGCGTACAGCCCGAGCGGTGCGCGCTGCGGCGAGTTGCGGCCCTCGGGCAGGGCGCCCGGAACCGCCTCCGAGCTGTGCTCGTTGCCGAAGCCGGAGAGGTATTCCAGTCCTTCGGCGATCTTGCGCGCGTCCCCGGTCATGTCGGCTGCTCCCTTGCGATGCGATTCCTATGCGACACCGTAGGATTGCGTTTTCCCGAGCGCAAGGGGACTGCGTGGTTCCGGCCCGGGTGTTTCCGGCCGCCGCCGTCCTCCCGCGCGGCCCCTTTCCCACCGTCTTCCCGCGCGGTCCTCCTTCCCGCCGTCGTTCCGCCGTCGTCCTCCCGCGCTCTCCTCTCGGCGGAGGACGCGGAACCCGACTCCAGGGGGATCCGGGAGACCGGACCGGCGTTCTACGCTCCCCGGCATGGGGTGGAAGCGGAGGCTGATCATCGCGCTCGCGGCCTGTGCCGTGCTGCTGGCCGGATCCGCGGGCTGCGGGTCCCGGGACGCCCGGGGGCAGGACGGGGCATCGTCCCCACCGGCCGGCAGGCTCCTGGACGAGCGGGACCAGGAGGGCCGGCCCTACCGCGAGGTGGGCGGTGAGGACGCGCCCGGGGTCGGGATCGAGGTCACGCCCGACACCGACGGCGGCTGGGACGTGCGGCTGACCGTGCGCAACTTCCGCTTCTCGCCCGAGGGGACGGGCGGCCGGGTGGCGGCCGGCCGCGGTCTGGCCCGCCTCTACGTGGACGACCGCCTCGTCGCGGTGCTGCGCACCCCCGAGCACCGCCTCTCCGCCCGCTCCCTCCCGCGCGGCACGCACCGGGTCACCGCCCGTCTGCACGCCGACGACGGCTCGGTGTGGGCCGTGGACGGAGAGCCGGTGGAGAGCACGGCCGACGTCACGGTGTCGGAGCGGGATCCGGGCGCGGACCCGGACGCGGGCCCGGATGCGGGCCCGGCCGACACGCCGTCCGCGACCGGCGGCCCGGCGGCCGACCCGGCGCCCGGCCCGGTGGGCGGAGCGGACGGCGGAGGGTGAGGTTCACCGAAGGATGCCGAAGAGGCATCATGACTCCCGTGCCTCCGACGTCATCGCTCCGCCGGGCGCCCGTGCAGCGGCGCAGCGCCGAACGGCTGGCCAGGATCCTCGACGCCTGTGCCGAACTCCTCGACGAGGTCGGCTACGACGAGCTGAGCACCCGTGCCGTCGCGCAGCGCGCCGGGGTGCCCATCGGCTCCGTCTACCGCTTCTTCGGCAACAAGCGCCAGATGGCCGACGCGCTGGCCCAGCGCAACCTGGAGCGCTTCTCCGGACGGGTCGCCGAACGTCTCGAGGTCGCCGGCGAGCGGGGGTGGCGGCACGCCATGGACGTCGTGATCGACGAGTACCTGGACATGAAGCGCACCGCACTCGGCTTCTCCCTCGTCGACTTCGGCAACCAGATCCCGGTCGGCACCCGCCGGACCGAACCCAACCACCGCGTCTCCGACCGGATCCTCGGCCTGCTCCTCGGCCACCTGGGCCGCGAAGCCGCCGACGAGGAGCTGCGCCGCACCTTCCTCGTCGCCGTCGAGACCGCCGACGCCCTCGTCCACCTGGCGTTCCGGATGGCGCCCGAGGGGGACGAGAAGGTCGTCGCGGAACTGCGGGAGATGCTGGGCGCCTATCTGGCCCGCGTCCTGGACTGAACGCCCCACGACCGGTCCGGTCCGCGACAGACCCTCCCCTCCATGCCTACCGGTCGGTATGCTCGGCTCGTCCGTGCTTCACCCTTGCTTCCCCTTGCTTTCCCTTGCTTTCCCTTGCTTTCCCCGTGCTCCCGACCGCGCTCGGGCAGGGGAGGCCCCCACCCGCAGCCGTCGTACCCGGGAGGTCCCGTGTCCCGCACCGCCCTTCGTATCTGCCCCCTGTGCGAGGCCACCTGCGGTCTGGTCCTCACCGTCGACGACGGCCACGTCACCGGTGCCCGCGGCGACCGCGACGACGTCTTCAGCAAGGGGTTCATCTGCCCCAAGGGCGCCGCCTTCGGCGCCGTGGACTCCGACCCCGACCGGCTGCGCACCCCGCTCGTCCGCGTCGACGGCGAACTGCGCGAGGCCACGTGGGAGGAGGCGTTCGACGCCGTGGCCGCCGGGATCCGGCCCGTCGTCGAGCGGTACGGACCGGACGCCGTCGGCGTCGTCCTCGGCAACCCCAACGTGCACACCGTGGCCGGTGCCCTCTACCCGCCCCTGCTGCTCGCCGGGCTCGGCACCCGCAGCCTGTTCACCGCCTCCACGGTCGACCAGATGCCCAAGCACGTCTCCAGCGGACTGCTCTTCGGCGACGCGAACGCGATCCCGGTGCCCGATCTGGACCGCACCGACCACCTGCTGCTGATCGGCGCCAACCCGCTGGAGTCCAACGGCAGCCTGTGCACCGCCCCCGACTTCCCCGGCCGGCTCAGGGCGCTGAAGGCCCGTGGCGGCACCCTCACCGTCGTCGACCCGCGCCGCACCCGCACCGCCCGCCTCGCCGACCGGCACATCGCCCTCCGCCCCGGCACCGACGCCCTGCTGCTCGCGGCGATGGCGCACGTGCTGTTCGACGAGGGCCTCGTCGACCCGGGGGACCTGGCGGCGCACCTGAAGGGGCTCGACGAACTCCCGGCGGCGCTGGACGGCTTCACCCCCGAAGCGGCGGCCGGCGCCTGCGACGTGGACGCGGCCACCATCCGCGCCCTCGCCCGCGAACTCGCCGCCGCCCCCACCGCCGCCGTCTACGGCCGCATCGGCAGCTGCACCGTCCCGCACGGCACCCTCGCGAGCTGGCTCGTCGACGTCCTCAACATCCTCACCGGCAACCTCGACCGGCCCGGCGGTGCCCTCTTCCCGCAGGCCGCCACCGGCAGGGCCCCGCGTCCCGCCGGACCCGGCCGCGGCTTCGCCCTCGGACGCTGGCACTCCCGGGTGCGCCGGCACCCCGAGGCCAAGGGCGAACTGCCGCTGGCCGCCCTCGCCGAGGAGATCGACACCGCCACCGTCGAGGGCGAGCCGATCCGCGCCGTCGTCGCCGTCGCCGCCAACCCGGTGCTGTCCGCCCCGGACGGCGACCGGCTCGACAAGGCCCTCGCCTCCCTCGACTTCATGGTGAGCGTCGACCCGTACCTCAACGAGACCTCGCGCCACGCCCACGTCGTCCTGCCGCCGCCCCCGCCCGCGCAGAGCCCGCACCACGACTTCGCCTTCAACGCCCTGGCCGTGCGCAACCAGGTCCGCTACACCCGCCCGGCCGTCCCACTGGAGCCCGGCCGCATGGCCGAGACGGAGATCCTGGCGCGGCTCGTCCTCGCGGCCTCCGGCGGGCACGGCACCGACCCCGCCGCCGTGGACGCCCTGGTGATCGACCGGACGCTCGACAAGGCCGTGCGAGAACCCCACTCCCCGGTGCACGGCCGCGACCCGAAGGCCCTCGCGGCCCTGCTGACCGGCGAGAACGGCCCCGAACGGCGGCTGGACATGATGCTGCGCCTCGGTCCGTACGGCGACGGCTTCGGCGCCGACCCGGACGGACTCACCCTGCGCGAACTGCTCGCCCACCCGCACGGCATCGACCTGGGACCGCTGCGCCCGAGGCTGCCCCAGCCGCTGAGGACCCGCAGCGGAAAGGTGGAGCTGCTGCCGGAACCGATCGCCGCCGACCTCCCGCGGCTGCGCGCCGCCCTGGACGAGCGCCCCGGCGGACTCGTCCTCGTCGGCCGCCGCCATCTGCGGTCCAACAACAGCTGGATGCACAACGTGCCCGTCCTCACCGGCGGTTCCAACCGCTGCACCCTGCACCTCCACCCCGAGGACGCCGAACGCCTCGGGGTACGGGACGGGGAGCCGGTGCGCGTCAAGGGCGCCGGGGGAGAGGTGACCGCGCCGGCCGAGGTCACCGACGCGGTGCGCCGGGGCGTGGTGAGCCTGCCGCACGGCTGGGGGCACGACCGGCCCGGCACCCGCATGCGGCACGCCGCGGCCGACCCCGGGGTCAACGTCAACCAGCTCCTCGACGGCAGCCTCCTCGACCCGCTGTCGGGCAACGCCGTCCTCAACGGGATTCCGGTCGAGGTGGCCCCGCTGACCGCCCGCTGACCTGAGCAAAGCTGTGACCTGGGGTTTTGCTCTTATTGCTCGCACGCCGACGTCTTGCTGACGCGGCTCGGCCGCACCTAACGTCGTCGCACCGCCGGCCCTGGTGGGATGTTCAAGGGCGAACGTTAGGTGTCCACTCATGCTGACCATCCTCGGCTTCGCCATGATCGCGACCTTCCTGGTCCTGATCATGATGAAGAAGATGTCGCCGATCGCGGCGCTCGTGCTGATCCCCGCGCTGTTCTGCGTGTTCGTCGGCAAGGGCGCCCACCTCGGTGACTACGTCATCGACGGCGTGTCCAGCCTCGCCCCCACCGCGGCGATGCTCATGTTCGCGATCGTCTACTTCGGCGTGATGATCGACGTCGGTCTCTTCGACCCGATCGTCCGGGGGATCCTGAGGTTCTGCAAGGCGGACCCGATGCGGATCGTCGTCGGCACCGCGCTGCTCGCCGCGATCGTGTCGCTGGACGGCGACGGGTCCACCACCTTCATGATCACCGTCTCGGCGATGTACCCGCTGTACAAGCGCCTGAAGATGAGCCTGGTCGTGATGACCGGTGTCGCCGCCATGGCCAACGGCGTGATGAACACCCTTCCCTGGGGCGGCCCGACGGCCCGCGCCGCCACCGCGCTGAAGCTCGACGCCAGCGACGTCTTCGTCCCGATGATCCCGGCCCTGCTGGTCGGCCTGCTGGGCGTGGTCCTCCTGGCCTACGTGCTCGGTCTGCGGGAGCGCAGGCGGCTGGGCGCGCTGACCCTGGGGGAGACCCCGGCGGAGGAGGGGACCGGGGCGAGGGAGACCGAGACCGTGCTGGTCGGCGCGGGCACCGGGACCGGCACCGGGTCCGGCGCTGTCACCGGTGCGGGCCCCGGCAAGGAGGCCCCGTCCGCCGGCGGTTCCGGCGCCGGGACGGACACCGACGCGCGGGACGACGACTTCCGGGGCCTCGACCCGGACCGCCCCACCCTGCGCCCCAAGCTGTACTGGTTCAACGCGCTGCTCACGGTGGTCCTGCTCACCGCCATGATCATGGAGTGGCTGCCGATCCCGGTGCTGTTCCTGCTCGGCGCCGCGCTCGCGCTCACCGTCAACTTCCCGCACATCCCCGACCAGAAGGCCCGTATCGCGGCCCACGCCGACAACGTCCTGAACGTCTCCGGCATGGTCTTCGCCGCCGCCGTCTTCACCGGTGTCCTCCAGGGCACCGGGATGGTCGACCACATGGCCGAGTGGCTGGTGGGCATCGTCCCCGAGGCCATGGGCCCGCACATGGCCCTGGTCACCGGCGTGCTGAGCCTGCCGCTGACGTACTTCATGTCCAACGACGGCTTCTACTTCGGCGTCCTGCCGGTGCTCGCCGAGGCCGGCGCGGCGCACGGCGTCTCCCCGCTGGAGATGGCCCGCGCCTCCCTGGTCGGCCAGCCGCTGCACATGTCCAGCCCGCTCGTCCCCGCGGTGTACGTCCTGGTCGGCATGGCCAGGGTCGAGTTCGGCGACCACACGCGGTTCGTGGTGAAGTGGGCGGCCCTCACCTGCCTGCTGATCCTCGCGGCCGGAATCCTGTTCGGCATCATCTGACCCCGGCCCACCCCCAGGACACTCCAAGGAGGACACGATCATGGCGCCCGGCGGGAACCGCGGCTGGCTGCTCCGCCTCGTCATCGCCTTCGGCTTCGCGCAGGGGGCGGTGTCGATGGCCCGGCCCGCCGTCTCCTACCGGGCGCTCGCGCTGGGCGCGGACGAGCGGGCGATCGGGGTGATCGCGGGCGCGTACGCGCTGCTGCCGCTGTTCGCCGCCGTACCGCTCGGCCGGCGCACCGACCACGGCCGCTGCGCGCCCCTGCTGCCGGCCGGCGTGGTCCTCATATCCGGCGGCTGCGCGCTGAGCGGGCTGGTGGACTCCCTGGGGGCGATGGGCCTGTGGAGCGGGGTGATGGGCCTCGGCCACCTCTGCTTCGTCATCGGCGCGCAGTCGCTGGTCGCCCGCCAGTCGGCGCCGCACGAACAGGACCGCAACTTCGGCCACTTCACCATCGGCGCCTCCCTCGGCCAGCTGATCGGTCCGATCGCGGCGGGCGCGCTGATCGGCGGTTCCGACATGGCCGGCACCAGCACGCTCGCCCTGCTGACGGCGGGCGCGGGCGCGGCGGTCGCCTGCACCTCGCTGTGGCGCATCGAGCATCCGGCGGCGGCCCCCTCCCGTACGGCCCCGGGCGAGCGCGTCCCGGTCGGGCGCATCCTGCGGGCCCGGGGCGTTCCGGCCGGCATCCTCATCAGCATGGCCGTGCTGTCCGCGACCGACATCCTCACCGCCTACCTCCCCGTGGTCGGCGAGCACCGGGGCATCGCCCCGTCGGTCGTCGGCCTGCTGCTCAGCCTGCGGGCCGCGGCCACCATCGCCTGCCGGCTGGTCCTCACCCCGCTGCTGCGGCTGCTCGGCCGCACGGTCCTGCTGACGGTGACGTGTCTGCTGGCCGCGGTGCTCTGCGCGGGCATCGCGGTGCCGGTCCCGGTGGGGGCGCTGGCCGTGATGCTCGCGGCGCTCGGCTTCTGCCTGGGCGTCGGCCAGCCGCTGTCGATGACCACGGTGGTCCAGGCCGCCCCCGCGGACGCCCGCTCCACGGCCCTCGCCCTGCGCCTGACCGGCAACCGCCTGGGCCAGGTCGCCGCGCCCGCGGCGGCGGGCCTGGTCGCGGGCGCGGCAGGCGTGGCGGCTCCCTTCGTGATGCTGGGCGCCCTGCTGTTCCTGTCCGCGGGCGTCGCCCTGCGCACCCCCGCCGCACCGGCCGACGCGACCGCCCCCGCGGAGGACCCTCCGCCCCGGACGGGCCCCGACCGCACCCGGGCCCGTCACCTGCGCTGACCGCCGCCGGACGGCCGCCGCCGTACGGGCCAACGGCGCGGTGCGGTCGCACGGCAGGGGGGGGGAAGAACATGGTTCCGGCCGTCCTGTCCGTCGTCCTCGTCGCCGGAGGA
>NZ_MSGP01000331.1 GCF_002078235.1 Streptomyces viridosporus | reverse complement strand
CGGCCACCGCCTCCGCGGCGGCCGCCAGCAGTTCGTCGGCCGTCCGGCCGACCGTCACCAGACGGTGGTCGAACCGCGACCGCAGCGTCAGGGAGTACGCGATGTCCAGCGGTCGCGCGGAAGCGTCCGCCAGCCGGGCCAACTGCTCGTGGGCGGCCGCCTCGGACCGGCCGGACACCAGCCACGGCACCACGACGTCCATCGCCGACGGCTCGACGGCCTGGGTGGCCACGGTGACCGGGGCCTGCTCCAGGATGGTGTGCGCGTTGGTGCCGGAGATGCCGAACGACGACACCGCCGCCCGCCGCGGCCGCTCCACCGCCGGCCACGCCGTCGGCTCCGTCAGTACCGACACCGCGCCCGATTCCCAGTCCACCCGGGACGACACTTCGCCGACGTGCAGCGTCTTCGGCAGCTCGGCGCTGCGCAGCGCGAGGACTATCTTGATGATGCCCGCGACGCCGGCGGCCGCCTGCGTGTGCCCGATGTTCGACTTCACCGAACCCAGCAGCAAGGGCGTCTCACGGTCCTGGCCGTAGGTCGCCAGGAGAGCCTGTGCCTCGATGGGGTCACCGAGCGACGTGCCCGTGCCGTGGGCCTCCACGGCGTCCACTCCGGACGGCTCGAGACCGGCACTGGCCAGCGCGGCCCGGATCACCCGCTGTTGCGAAGGGCCGTTCGGGGCGGTCAGGCCGTTCGACGCGCCGTCCTGGTTCACCGCCGAACCCCGCACCACGGCAAGGACTTCGTGACCGTTGCGAACGGCGTCCGACAGCCGCTCGACCACGATCATGCCGATGCCCTCGGACCACCCCGTGCCGTCGGCGTCCTCGGCGAACGCCTTGCACCGGCCGTCCGGCGCCAGTCCGCCCTGCCGGGAGAACTCCACGAACAGCCACGGCGTCGTCATCAGCGTCACGCCGCCGACCAGCGCCAGCGAGCACTCACCGCTGCGCAGTGCCTGCGTCGCCCAGTGCAGAGCCACCAGCGACGACGAGCACGCCGTGTCCACGGTGACCGCCGGCCCCTCCAAACCGAGCGTGTAGGAGAGACGGCCGGACAGCACGCTGGCGGCGAGGCCCGTGCCGGTGTGGCCCTGGCGGCTGGCCTCGGTGCCGGCGAGCACGTCGCCGTAGTCTTGGCCGTTCGTGCCGACGAACACGCCCGAGGAACTACCGCGCAACGACAGCGGGTCGATACCCGCGCGTTCCAGTGCCTCCCACGACGTCTCCAGCAGCAGCCGCTGCTGCGGGTCCATCGCCACGGCCTCCCGCGGGGAGACCTCGAAGAAGTCCGCGTCGAAGCCGGCGATGTCGTGCAGGAAGCCACCCAGCTGGGTGGTGCTGCGGTCCGGTCGGTCGCCGGCGAGGCCATCCAGGTCCCAGCCGCGGTCCGTGGGGAACGGCCCGATCGCGTCGCTGCCCTCGGTCAGCAGCGCCCAGAGGGCCTCCGGCGAGTCGATGCCGTTCGGGAAGCGGCACGCCATGCCGACGATGGCGATCGGCTCGTCGGTGACGGCGGCGACCGGTGCCGTGACGGTGGTACCCGGGCCGTCGAGCAGCTCGTCGAGCAGGAGCTCGACCACCCCGGCCGGGGTCGGGTGGTCGTAGAGCAGGGACGCGGGCAGGCGGAGCCCGGTCGCCGCGACCAGCCGGTTGCGCAGCTCGACGGAGGTCAGCGAGTCGAAGCCCAGCTTGCCGAACTCGCGGTCCAGTGTGATGTCGCCGGGCAGTCTGTGCAGGACCGCCGCCACGGCGCCGCGCACCACGCCCGCGATCCGTGCCAGGCGCTGCTCCTCGTCGAGGGCTCGCAGCTCCGCGGCGAGTCCGGACGCCGGAGCGGCGGAGGTCTCGGCGAAGCGGCGCGCCTCCGGCAGTGCCGACAGAAGGGGGCGGTGCGGTCGTGGCGTGAGCAGGGTGGCCACCACGTCGGGGTGGCGCATGTCGAGCACGGTGAGCGTGGGTTCCGACGCCGTGACGGCCTGGCCGAGCACCGTCAGGGCCAGGTGCGGGTCGAGCGCGGCGGCTCCGACGCCCGTCGCGCTGCCGCCCATGCCGTCCCCTGCCCACGCGCCCCACGCCAGCGAGGTGCCGGGCAGCCCCAGCGCGCGGCGGCGCTGGGCGACGGCGTCGAGGACCGCGTTGGCCGCGGCGTAGTTCGCCTGGCCGGGGTTGCCGACGGAACCGGCGGCCGAGGAGAACAATGCGAACACCGACAGGTCGCGATCACGGGTCAGCTCGTCCAGCACCAGCGCCGAGGCCACCTTGGCGCGGAACACCGTCTCGAACTGCTCGCTGCTCAGCCCGGTCAGCACGCCGTCCGCGAGGGCACCGGCCGCGTGGACGACGCCGGTCAGCGGCTGGTCGGCGGGTATCGCCGCGAGGACGGCCGCCATGGCGTCCCGGTCGGCGGTGTCCGCCGCGACCAGGTCCACCTCGACGCCGGCAGCGGCCAGTTCGTCGCGCAGCTCGGTGGCGCCCGGCGCCGTGTCACCCCGGCGGCTCACCAGCACGAGACGCGCGACACCACGGTCCGCGAGCCGGCGGGCCACACGCGCGCCGAGCGCACCGGTGCCGCCGGTGATGAGCACGGTGCCGGTCGGGGTCCACTCCGGCGCGTCCCCGGCGGGCGCGGGTGTCATCCGTCGGCCCAGCGCGACGCCCCCGTTGCGGATGGCAACTTCTTCCTCGCCGACGGGGTGCGCGAGCACGGCGGCGAGACGTGTCAGAGCGGCGTCGTCCGGTTCGGCGGGCAGGTCGATCACACCGCCCCAGCCGTCCGGGTGCTCGAGCGCGGCGACCCGGCCCAGCCCCCACACGCCGGCGTCCTCGGGGTGCTCGACGGCGTCACCGTCGACGGCGGCGACGGCGCCGCGCGTGACCGCCCACACAGGCGCGGTGATGCCGAGCCCGGTGAGAGCGCGGATCAGCGTGGCCGTGGCGACCGGTCCGGCCGGGTCCTCGGCCAGCAGGGACAGCACACCCGCGAAGCCCGCGCCCTCCGCGATGGACAGCCGCGCGGCGAGCGCGTCGGCATCGGCGGTCACCGGCACGTTCACATGGATCGCGCCCGGCCCGGCCGCGCCGGCCACGCGGCTCGCCCAGGTCTCGTCGGCTCCCTCCGGCACGATCACGAGCCACGTGCCGCGCGGGGTGCCGGTGACGGCTCCGGTCAGCGGTGCCCACGTTTCGCGGTAGCGCACGGCGTCGAGGTCGCGTTCAGCCTGTCGGCGGCGGCGCCACGCGACGAGCGCCGGCACCACGCCGGACAGCTCCTCGCCGGTGAGGCCGAGGCCGGCGGCCAGGCTGTCGAGGTCCTCGCTCTCGATGGCGTCCCAGAACTCGGCGTCCACCGGGTCGGTCTCGACCGGCTCGCCGTCGGTCGGCTCGGGCCAGTAGTAGTGGTGCTGGAAGGCGTAGGTGGGCAGGTCAACGCGGTTGGCGTGCAGAGGCCCGAAGAAGGCAGCCCAGTCGACCGTCACACCGGCCGTGTGCAGGGCGCCGAGCGCGGTGACGGCCGACTCCTCCTCGGGCCGGTCCTTGCGCAGTACGGGAAGAGTGGTGACGGCCGCGCTCTCCTGGATCATCGCCGACAGCGTGCCGTCCGGCCCCAGCTCCAGAAACGTGCTCACACCACTGTCCACCATCGCCCGCACCGCGTCGGCGAACCGCACCGCCTCGCGCACATGCCGGACCCAGTACTCCGGACTCGTCGGATCACCCGACATCAGCCGGATCACCGGCTCGCGGAACTCCACGTCCGCGATCGCCGCCGCGAACTCCTCCAGCATCGGATCCATCAACGGCGAATGGAACGCGTGCGACACCGACAACCGCTTGTGCTTCCAGCCCCGCTCCCCCGCCCGCCGCGCGACACCCTCCACGGCATCCACTTCACCCGCGACCACCACCGACGACGGCCCGTTCACCGCAGCCACCGAAACGCCTGCCGGCAGCAACTCGGCAAGATCCGCCTCGGACACGGACACCGCGAGCATCGCAC
>NZ_MSGP01000330.1 GCF_002078235.1 Streptomyces viridosporus | reverse complement strand
GTGTCCTACTGGCTGGACGACCCCGGCAGGCCCGACCCCGAGCCCGCCCTCACCGGCGCCGAGACCTGCGACCTGCTGGTCGTCGGCGGCGGCTACAGCGGACTGTGGACCGCGCTGATCGCGAAGGAACGCGACCCAGGGCGGGACGTGGTGCTGGTGGAGGGCCGCGAGGTGGGCTGGGCCGCCTCGGGCCGCAACGGCGGGTTCTGCGCCGCCTCCCTCACCCACGGCCTGCCCAACGGACTCACCCGCTGGCCGGGGGAGATCCACCGGCTCCAGGAGCTGGGCGCCCGCAACCTCGACGCCATCGAGGAGACGGTCGCCCGCCACTCCATCGACTGCGACTTCGAACGCACCGGCGAGATCGACGTCGCCACCGAGCCCCACCAGGTCCGGGAACTGCGCGACTGGCACCGGGAGATCGAGCGCGCGGGCCTCGCCGACGGCATCGAGTTCCTGGACGCCGACGCGGTACGGGAGCAGGTGGACTCCCCGACCTTCCGGGCGGGCCTGTGGGACCGGCGGGGCGTGGCGATGCTCCACCCGGCCAAGCTCGCCTGGGGCCTGAAGCGGGCCTGCCTCGACCTCGGCGTGCGCGTCCACGAGCACACCCCCGCCCTCACCCTGAAGCGGTACGGCGCCGGCATGGCCGTCCGCACCCCCTACGGGCACATCCGCGCCCGCCGGGTGGCCCTCGGCACCAACGTCTTCCCCAGCCTGGTCAGACGGGTCCGCCCCTACACCGTCCCGGTCTACGACTACGCCCTGATGACCGAGCCGCTCACCGACGGGCAGCTGGCGTCGATCGGCTGGAGGAACCGCCAGGGCCTCGGCGACAGCGCCAACCAGTTCCACTACTTCCGGCTCTCCGCCGACCACCGCATCCTGTGGGGCGGCTACGACGCGATCTACCCGTACGGCGGCCGGGTGCGCGCCGAGCACGACGACCGGCCGGAGACCTACGCCAGGCTCGCCGGGCACTTCTTCACCTGCTTCCCGCAACTGGAGGGCGTCCGGTTCACCCACGCCTGGGGCGGCGCGATCGACACCTGCTCCCGCTTCTCGGCGTTCTTCGGCACGGCGCACGCGGGGAAGGTGGCGTACGCGGCGGGCTACACGGGGCTCGGCGTGGGCGCCACCCGCTTCGGTGCCGAGGTCATGCTGGACCTGCTGGCGGGGGAGCGGACCGAGCGCACGGAACTGGAGATGGTGCGCACCAAGCCGTTGCCGTTCCCGCCGGAGCCGTTCGCCTGGACCGGCATCGCCCTCACCAAGTGGTCGCTGGCCAGGGCGGACGCCCGGGGCGGGCGGCGCAATCTGTGGCTGCGGACGATGGACAAGCTGGGTCTCGGCTTCGACAGTTGAGCTGCGCGGGGGCTTGACAACCAAATTGGTCTGGACCAAATTGAGCGCGCTCCACCCTCCCGTTCCCCCCATGCCCGGAGGCCCTTGTGGACCGCTCCAGACCTCTCGCGCGCCGGCCCCTCGTCGCATTGCTCACCGCCACCGCCCTCGCCGCGACCGGGACGACCGCGCTCGCGTCGGCCGCCCGCGCGGCCGACGCGGACCTCGTCAGGAACGGCGGCTTCGAAGCCGGCCTCGACGGCTGGAGCTGCACGGCCGGTACGGCCGTGAACTCCCCTGTCCACAGCGGAAGTTCTGCGCTCAGGGCGACACCGGCCGGTGCGGACAACGCCCGTTGCTCGCAGACCGTCACCGTGAAACCGGACTCCTCGTACACGCTCTCCGGCCACGTCCGCGGCAGCTACGTCCATCTGGGCGCGAGCGGCACCGGCACCACCGACGTCGCCACCTGGGCCCAGTCCGCCCCCGACTGGCAGCGGCTCACCACCACCTTCCGCACCGGCCCCTCCACCACCCGCGTCACCGTCTACACCCACGGCTGGTACGGCACCGGCGCCTACCACGCCGACGACGTATCCCTCATCGGACCCGGCGGTGAGACGGGCCGGCCGCCCGCTCCGCCCACCGGCCTCAAGACCGGCACCGTCACCTCGACGAGCGTGGCCCTGTCCTGGTCACCGGTCGCGGGCGCCACCGGCTACGCGGTCTACCGCGACGGCACCAAGGTCCGGACCGTGAACGGCACTTCGGCCACCGTCTCCGGACTGTCACCCTCGACGGCGTACGCCTTCCAGGTCGCGGCGGTGAACGACGCGGGGGAGTCCGCCCGTTCGGCCACCGTCACCGCGACGACCACGGCCCCCGACTCCGGCGGCGACTCCGGTCTCCCGCCCCACGCACTGGTCGGTTACCTCCACGCCGGCTTCGCCAACGGCTCCGGCTACACGCGTCTCGCCGACGTCCCCGACAGCTGGGACGTCATCGACCTGGCCTTCGGCGAGCCGACCACCGCCACCTCCGGCGACATCCGCTTCGACCGCTGTCCGGCCTCGGAGTGCCCGGGCGTGGAGAGCGACGCCGAGTTCAAGGCGGCCATCAAGACCAAGCAGGCGGCCGGGAAGAAGGTGCTGATCTCCATCGGCGGTCAGAACGGCCAGGTGCAGCTCATCACCACCGCCGCCCGCGACATGTTCGTCACCTCCGTCTCGAAGATCATCGACGAGTACGGACTCGACGGGCTGGACATCGACTTCGAGGGCCACTCGCTCTCCCTGAACGCCGACGACACGGACTTCAGGAACCCGAAGACCCCGGTCATCGTCAACCTGATCTCCGCGCTGAAGACCCTCAAGGCCAAGTACGGCGACGGCTTCGTGCTGACCATGGCCCCGGAGACCTTCTTCGTCCAGCTCGGCTACCAGTACTACGGCACCGGCAAGTGGGGCGGCCAGGACCCGAGGGCGGGCGCGTACCTCCCGGTCATCCACGCCATGCGGGACGACCTGACCCTGCTGCACGTCCAGGACTACAACTCCGGCCCGATCATGGGCCTGGACAACCAGTACCACTCGATGGGCGGCGCGGACTTCCACATCGCGATGACGGACATGCTGCTCACCGGCTTCCCGGTCGCGGGAGACGCGAACAACGTCTTCCCGCCGCTGCGCGCCGACCAGGTCGCCATCGGCATGCCGGCCACGCCCGACGCCGGCAACGGGCACGTGTCCCCGGCCGAGGTCACCAAGGCCCTCGACTGCCTGACGAAGCGGACGAACTGCGGCTCCTACGCGACCCACGGCACCTGGCCCGGGCTGCGCGGGCTGATGACCTGGTCGATCAACTGGGACCGGTTCGGAGGCTGGGAGTTCCAGCGGACCTTCGACGGCTACTTCGGCTGACCAGCAGCCACAGGCAGGTCAGCAGCACCGCGCCGAGGCACCAACTGGCCGCCACGTCCAGCGGCCAGTGGTAGCCCCGGCGCACCAGCCCGAAGGAGGCGCCCAGCACCAGGGCGCCGCAGAGGACGACCAGTCCACGACGTACGGCCGGCGACCGCAGCAGCGGAAGGAGCAGCAGCGTCGCCGCGCCGTACGCCACGACGGCGGTGGCGGTGTGGCCGGAGGGGTAGTAGCCGACCGCCGGGGGCACGGCCGGGGTGCCGGGACGGTCGGTCCACTCCTTCAGGGGCGCGACCAGCACCGGCACCAGCACCATCGCCGCGGCCCCGGCGAGTGGCGGCAGCCACCAGCGTTCACGGCCTCCCGTGCGTCCGTGCCACGCGACATACGCCAGCGCGACCGCCAGGACCGGCACGGCCACCTGGACGTTGCCGAGGTCGGCGAGCAGTTCGGAGGCCCGGTCCGGACGGACGAGGGCCCCGCTCAGCCGCTCGTCGACATCCACCAGGGGGCCGTCGGCGACGACCTGCCAGGTGATCAGCGCGAAGAGGAGCAGGGGCGGTCCGAGCAGCAGCATGCCGTCCAGCTTCGCAGGTCGGCGATCCCGTAACCTCACCGCCCGTGGAGCGCAGACGAACGGCACGGGACAGCGCGGGACAAGAGCTCTTCGCCCGGCTCGACGAGCTGTACGAGGCGGGCGAGTACGAGAAGGCCGAGACCCGTCGGTGCACGCCGTACCGGGCCCGGAAGGACAGCGGACGCCTCGACCTGGTCACGGCCGAGGCCCTGCACGGTCCGGGGCGCCGCGGCGAGGCAGAGGCCGCCGCGCGGCGCGCGCTCACCGACTGCGAGCACCGCCTGCATCCCGCCCAGCCCCGTATCCGGGAGGTCCGTGTCCTGCCGGCCCGCGTCACCGGGGAGGAGCCCCGCCCGTGAACGCCGGAGGGCCGGCGCAAGGGGGGGTGCGCGCCGGCCCTTCGGGGAACGGCGTGCCGACATGCCTGGGCGGCCGTCCGGACCGGAACGTCGCGCGCCCCGGGGGGTTTGGGGCGGGCGACCGTCCGATCGTGAGGAGACCCGGAGCCCTCAGGGCCCCGGTTGTGTGCGCGAGGGCACGACCAGGTCGAAGCTGGGGAGGCCTCGGCCCGTGCCGCTCACAGTCTCCTGTGAGCGGGTGTATCTCTCATCCCGGTAGAACCTACGGCAGGGGGCGGACCCGCGACAGGGGCAACGGGCTCCCGTCATCCACCCCGCACACGTTCTTCACAGGCTCTGCGGTTCCGCCCCGGCCCGCCGGACCGGGGCGGCTCACCTGCTCCGATATCGGCTCAGATGCGGGCGAACGCCTGCTCGATGAGGTCCAGGCCCTCGTTCAGCAGGTCCTCGCCGATGACCAGCGGCGGCAGGAAGCGCAGCACGTTGCCGTAGGTGCCACAGGTCAGGACCAGCAGACCCTCCTGGTGGCAGGCCTTGGCCAGCGCCGCGGCCGCCTCCGGGGCGGGCTCCTTGGTGGCGCGGTCCTTGACCAGCTCGATGGCGATCATCGCGCCCCGGCCGCGGACGTCGCCGATGAGGTCGAACTTCTCCTGCATCGCGGTGAGGCGGCCCTTCATGACCTCCTCGATCCGCTTCGCCCGGGCGTTGAGGTCGAGCTCCTTCATCGTCTCGATCGCGCCGAGCGCACCCGCGCAGGCCACCGGGTTGCCGCCGTAGGTGCCGCCCAGGCCGCCCGAGTGCGCGGCGTCCATGATCTCCGCGCGGCCGGTCACCGCGGCCAGCGGCAGACCGCCCGCGATGCCCTTGGCGGTGGTGATCAGGTCCGGGACGATGCCCTCGTCCTCGCAGGCGAACCACTGGCCGGTGCGGCAGAAGCCGGACTGGATCTCGTCGGCGACGAAGACGATGCCGTTGTCCCGGGCGAACTGGCTGATCGCGGGCAGGAAGCCCTTGGCCGGCTCGATGAAGCCGCCCTCACCGAGCACCGGCTCGATGATGATCGCGGCCACGTTGTCCGCACCGACCTGCTTGGAGATCTGGTCGATGGCCTGCGCGGCGGCCTCCGGACCGGCGTTCTCCGGACCGGTCGGCCAGCGGTAGCCGTAGGCCACCGGCACCCGGTAGACCTCGGGCGCGAACGGGCCGAAGCCGTGCTTGTACGGCATGTTCTTCGAGGTCAGCGCCATGGTGAGGTTGGTGCGGCCGTGGTAGCCGTGGTCGAACACGACGACCGCCTGCCGCTTGGTGTAGGCGCGCGCGATCTTGACGGCGTTCTCGACGGCCTCGGCGCCGCTGTTGAACAGCGCCGACTTCTTGGCGTGGTCGCCCGGCGTCAGCTCGGCGAGCGCCTCGGCGACGGCCACGTACCCCTCGTACGGCGTGACCATGAAGCAGGTGTGCGTGAAGTCGGCGAGCTGGGCGGAGGCACGGCGGACGACGGCCTCGGCGGAGGCGCCGACGGAGGTCACGGCGATGCCCGAGCCGAAGTCGATCAGCCGGTTGCCGTCGACGTCCTCGATGATCCCGCCGCTCGCGCGCGCGGTGAACACGGGCAGCACGGAGCCCACGCCCTGCGCGACCGCGGCGGTGCGGCGGGCCTGCAGCTCCTGCGACTTCGGGCCGGGGATGGCGGTGACGACGCGGCGCTCCTGCGGAAGTGCGGTCATGCGGGGCTCCTGGAGGTGTAACGGACGCTTTTCCGGTCTTTTCTCGCAGGCTAGGACGGTGGGAGGGGGCTGGGCATGCTCCATGTGGGCGTTGTCCGGGGGGCCGGGTTGTCCGCGGTGGACATAGCGGCGGTGCGGCTTCGACACGGGGGCGGGAATTCCGCCGTGGCCGGACCCGGCCGCGTAAACGGTGAACTCGCCCTGCCGGGGCGTTAGATTGACTCGCTGACGGTGACGGAGCGGCTGGTCAGGGGGCAAGGGCGATGGACAGCGACGGGACCCGGGACACGCGGGGCACGCATGCGAATCCCGTGCCGCGCCCGGCGGGACCTCCGGACGCACCCGCGGTGCCTCCGCGGCCGAGCCGGGCACCGGGCATGCCACCGCCGCCGGACGGGTCGGCGTTCCTGACCTGGCTGCGCACCCCGCGCCCCCAGGCGCTGCCCGGCGTGTGGCGGTTCGGGCACCGGCCGCGGCCGGAGCAGGAGCCGGAGCGGATCCCGGCCCGGCAGCTGCTGAGCGGGGCGCTGATCGCGTTCCTCGTCGGGTGGCTCATCTGGTCGCTGCTGTGGAACGGCTACCTCGGCGGCTGGTGGCTGCTGCCGCTCTACGCGATGGTCCCCGACTCCTGGGCCGAGCCCCACAGCTTCGGCGCCGTGGTCGTCGTCTACGCCTATTACGCGCTGATCGCGGGGGTCATCATGGTCGGCGTCGGCCGGCTCGGCCGCTGGGGCGAGATCTGGCGCCGCTGGGGCCCGCCCGCCTGGCGCCGCGCCCCTCAGCGGGAGCAGCGTCCGCCCGCCCCCGAGGCCGACCCCGCCACCTGGCCCGCGCTGCGGGCCGCCGGGGCCGTCGACGCCGCCGAGCGGCTCGCCGCCGACGCGCGCGCCGGGCTCATGCGGGACGTCGACCACGCCCGCATCGCCCGCGCCTGGCAGGGCGTGCGCAACGGCCGCCACAGCCTCGCCGCCTTCACCGGCGCCGTGCTCCGGGACGGCGCCGCCGCCTGCGCCCACCCCTCCGGCGCGCGCGACCTTTCCGCCCGGCAGGCCCGGCACGACCTGCTCACCGGGCAGGTGCGGCTCGGCACCACCGCCGACGATCCCCGCAACCCCTACGCCTACCGCGGCACCGGCCTGGCCCTCGGCCCGGAACTGCTCGGCACCTCCCTGCTCGCCGTCGGCCCGGCCGGCTCCGGCAAGACCGGCGGCGTGGTCCGGCCGCTCGCGGAGTCGCTGTGCCTGCACGCGCTCGCCGGGAAGGCCGCCGTGATCGTCGTCGGCGCGGCGGGTGCGGGACTCGGCCCGGCCGACGCCTACGACGTCGTCGTGCGGATCGGCCATCCCGACTCCGTCCACGACCTCGACCTGTACGGCGGCACCACCGACCCCGACGAGGCCGCGGCCGTGCTCGCCGAGGCGCTGGTGGGGGACCTGGCGGATCCGCACCCGGGCAGTGACAGCCGCCGCTCGACCACCGTCCTCGCCCAGCTCCTCGGCCCCTTCCGCGCGGTCCACGGCCGCTTCCCCTCCGTCCCCGAGCTGCGGCAGCTGCTCGACGGGGCACCGGGGCCGCTGGCCGCGCTGCGCCAGGGCCTGACGGAGGCGGGGCAGGAGTCGCTGCTGCGCGAACTCGACGCCCGGGAGCGGCAGATGGCCCACCCCGGCGACATCGGCGGGATCCTCGCCGACCGGGTGGCGCTGCTGGACCGGCCGGCCTTCGCCACCTTCTTCAGGAGCACGGCCTTCGACACCCCCGGACAGCCCCGGCCGTTCTCGCCCAAGGCGCTCGACCACCCGGTGCGGGTGCGCGTCGACCTGCCCGAGCGCGGGCACGCGGACGCCTCGCGGCTGCTGGCGCGGCTGGTGCTCGCGCAGTTCACGGCGAGCGTGACGGCGCGTGAGGACCGGTCCCTGTTCGCCTGCCTGATCCTGGACGACGCCACCGGCGTGATCACCCCCGAGGCGGTCCGCGGCATCCAGCGGCTGCGGTCGGCCAACGCGGGCGCGGTGCTGACGCTGCGCACCCTGGACGACGTGCCGAGGCCGCTGCGCGGGCCGCTGCTCGGGGCCACCGGCTGCCGGATGGCGCTGGCCGGGCTCACCCCGTGGGACGGGCAGGACTTCGCCGAGGTGTGGGGCAAGGAGTGGACCGAGGCCCGGGACGTCACCGACCGGCAGATCATCGCCGAGAGCCCGGCGGGCAAGGCCGTGCACGCGCTGCGGCGGGCGATCACCGGCAAGGCGCCGACCGCGCGGGCGGTCACCGTGCGGCAGGTGGAGCGGGAGCGGTGGTCCGCCTCCGAGCTGGCGCACGCGGTGCCGGCGGGGCACGCGGTGCTGTCGCTGACGAACGTCAGGGGCGAGCACGCGCCGCCGCTGCTGGTGGACCTGCGGGGCTAGGGCCCGCCGCGCACCGCCGCACCCGCCGACGGAGGCCCGCGGGGCGCGTCCGGTGTGGAGTGCGGCGGGAGGTCGCGTCCGAGGTGCCGCGGCGGGCGGTGCCCTCCACGTGCCGCATCTCCTCCTCGGTCGGGTCGGGCCTCGAACGCGCGGGCCGGGCGGTGATCCCGACGTTCTCGACGCCCGGGTCGTCGGCCGTGTCCGCGCCTCCGGCGTCGCCTACGCGCGGCGGTGCGGCGACCGTACGATGAGGCAGAATTGACACAGGTCGTTCATACGCAGCGGCCAAAAGATCACCATGATCACCGAACCTCCGCATGCCCCGATGTCCACCGACCTGAAGGCCCCATGCCCCTGACGCTCGCCTCGCTCGTCCACCACTCCGCGCTCAAGCTGACCGTGCGCGCGGGCGAGGACCGCCTCGACGCGCCGGTCCGCTGGGCGCACGCCAGCGAGCTCGCCGACCCCGTGCCCTACATGGAGGGCGGGGAACTGCTGCTGATCACCGCGCTCAAGCTGGACGCGGAGGATCCGGCGGCGATGCGCCGCTATGTGAAGCGGCTGGTGGCGGCGGGGGTCGTCGGGCTCGGGTTCGCCGTCGGCGTCCACTACGAGGACATCCCCGACGCCCTCGTCGACGCGGCCCGCGAGGAGGGGCTGCCGCTGCTGGAGGTGCCGCGCCGCACCCCCTTCCTCGCGATCAGCAAGGCCGTGTCCGCCGCCATCGCCGCCGACCAGTACCGCGCGGTGACCGCGGGCTTCGCCGCCCAGCGGGAGCTGACCAAGCAGGCGCTGACCGACGGGCCGGAGGGGCTGCTGGCCGCGCTCGCCTCCCAGGTCGACGGCTGGGCCGCGCTCTACGACGCCTCGGGCGCGGTCGTCGCGACCGCACCGGAGTGGGCGGGCCGGCGCGCCGCGCGGCTCACCGCGGAGGTGCAGCGGCTGCGGGAGCGGCCCGCGCCCGCCTCCTCCGTCGTGGCCGGGCCGGAGAACGAGGACCGGGTCGAGCTGCACTCCCTGGGCACCGGCCGGCGCCCCCGGTCCGCGCTCGCCGTGGGCACGGCCGCGGCCCTGGGCACCGCCGAGCGGTACGCCGTGCACTCCGCCGTCGCCCTGCTCACCCTGACCACGGAACGCTCCCGCTCCCTGCACGCCGCCGAGCAGCGCATCGGCGCCGCCGTCCTGCGCATGCTGCTCGCCGGGGAGCCGGACCACGCCCGCGCGGTGGCCGGGGACCTGTACGGCGGCCTCCTGGACGCGCCGTTCCGGATCATCGTCGCCGAGACCGGGACGACCCCCGCCGCCCGGGACCGGGGAGAGGTGAGCGGGGACGCCCTCGGCGCCCTGGCCGAGGTCGCGGAGTCCGCCGCCGCCCGCTCCGGCGAGGCGGTCCTGGTGGTGCCGGAGGGCGAGCGGCTGGTGGTGCTGGCCGCCGACGGGGGCGCCGCCGCGGCGGCCTGCTGCGAGCACGCCGCCGCCCGGGAGGCGGTCCGCACCGGCGGGGGCGCCCACGCGCCCCGGGCGGGCACCGACGAGGAGGAACTGGTCGTGGGGCTGTCCGCGCCGGCCGGCCCGATCGCCGCGTCCGCCGCCTACAAGCAGGCCGAGCAGGCCCTGTCGGTGGCGCGGCGGCGCGGGCGGGTGCTGGTGGAGCACGAGCAGATGGCCGCCGGGTCCGTGCTGCCGCTGCTCGCCGACGACGCGGTCCGGGCGTTCGCGGACGGGCTGCTGCGGGCGCTGCACGAACACGACGCGACCGGACGCGGCGACCTGGTCGCCTCCCTGCGCGCCTGGCTCTCCCGGCACGGGCAGTGGGACGCGGCGGCGGCCGACCTCGGCGTGCACCGGCACACCCTGCGCTACCGCATGCGCCGGGTCGAGGAGATCCTCGGCCGCTCGCTGGACGACCCGGACGTCCGCATGGAGCTGTGGCTGGCGCTGAAGGCGACGTCCGCGGAGTGACCCGGCCGCCCCGCCAAAGCGGCGTGCCGGCCCGCCCGACTGCTACGACTCGGACAAACGACCGCCCGTCGTCCCGCCCCTACCGTGAATTTCAGCAATCCATGTACTCACCCCCCAAGCGGAAGGGCCGGGACTCGACATGCCCCAAGAACAGAATGTGGGGGCCACCCACGCCTTCTGGATCGCCGGCCGCCAGGCCACCGGCGAGACCGGCTTCGACGTCACCTCCCCGTGGGACGGCCGGGTCGTCGGCACGGTGAGCGTCCCCTCGGACGCCCAGGTCGAGGAGGCCGTGGCCGCCGCGTACGCCGTGCGGGACGAGTTCGCCGCCACCCCCGCCCACGTCCGCGCCGCCGCCCTGGACCACGTCGTCCGCAGGCTCGTGGAGCGCACCGAGGAGATCGCCCGGCTGATCTCCGCCGAGAACGGCAAGCCGATCAAGTGGGCGCGCGGCGAGGTCGGCCGGGCCGTCTCCGTGTTCCGCTTCGCGGCCGAGGAGGCCCGCCGGTTCAACGGCGGCGAGGCCCAGCGGCTCGACACCGACGCCGGCGGCCAGGGCCGGCTCGCCCTCACCCGCCGCTTCCCCAAGGGCGTCGTGCTGGGCATCGCACCGTTCAACTTCCCGCTGAACCTGTGCGCCCACAAGGTCGCCCCGGCCATCGCCGCCGGTGCGCCGATCGTCCTCAAGCCGGCCCCGGCGACCCCGCTGTCCGCGCTGGTCCTCGGCGAACTGCTCGCCGAGACCGAGCTGCCCGCCGGTTCCTGGAGCATCCTGCCGGTCCCGAACGACCGCATGCCCGCCCTGGTCCAGGACGAGCGGCTGCCGGTGATCTCCTTCACCGGGTCCGAGCAGGTCGGCTACGCGATCACGGACTTGGTGCCGCGCAAGCACTGCACCCTGGAGCTCGGCGGCAACGGCGCGGCCGTCGTCCTCGCCGACTGGGCGAGCGACGAGGACCTGGACCGGGCCGCGAACCGCATCGCGACCTTCTCCAACTACCAGGGCGGCCAGTCCTGCATCTCGGTGCAGCGCGTGATCGCCGACGCCGCCGTGTACGACCGGCTGCTGCCGCGCATCGTCGCCGCCGTCGAGGCCCAGGTCACCGGCGACCCGAACGACGAGGCCACCGACGTCGGCCCGCTGGTCAGCGAGGACGCCGCGCGGCGCGTCGAGGCCTGGGTGCAGGAGGCCGTCGAGGCCGGCGCCACCCTCCTCACCGGCGGCAAGCGCGACGGCGCCTCCTACGCGCCGACCGTGCTCACCGACGTGCCGGCCGACGTGACGATCGCCTGCGAGGAGGTCTTCGGCCCGGTCCTGACCGTGCAGAAGGTGGACGGCGAGGCCGCGGCCTTCGACGCCGTCAACGACTCCAAGTACGGCCTCCAGGCGGGTGTGTTCACCCACGACCTGCAGACCGCCTTCCGGGCCCACCGCGCCCTGGAGGTGGGCGGTGTGGTCGTCGGCGACGTGCCCTCCTACCGCGCCGACCAGATGCCGTACGGCGGTGCCAAGCAGTCCGGCGTGGGCCGTGAGGGCGTGCGGTTCGCGATGGAGGACTACACCTACGAGCGGGTGCTGGTCCTGACCGGCCTCGCCCTCTAGCGGCGGCCGGGAGCCGTCTCCCGCGGACCCCCGAAGGGGCCCGGCACCGAAGGCATCGGTGCCGGGCCCCTTCTTCGTGCCGGCCGCGTCCGGACCCTCAACCGGAGAAGCCGGCCCGCGCGAGCCGCAGCGGGCCGCGCAGCCCGAGGCGCACGTCGTGCACGCCGTCCACGGCGGCGGTGACGGGCGCGGTGAGCGTGACGTAGGCGTACCGGCCCGGGGTGGGCGCCCCCGTCGACAGCGCGGCGAGCACCGGACCGCCGTCGAGGGACAGCTCGACCGTGCCCTCGCCGGACACCTCCACCGACACCTCCGCCACGCCGCCGCCGAAGTCGCAGCGGCGGAAGAGCAGTTCCCCGTCCTTGCCGTCCACGGGGGTCACCGCGTCGCCGGAGGCCCTGCTCCGGTCGACGATCTCCGTGCCGCTCTGCTCGTCGAAGTCGGCCGCGTCCAGGCCGCGTTCGAGAACGGGGCGCGGGGCGGCGGGCTCGCCGTCGAGCACGACGGCCGCACGGAGCCGGACGTCCTCGGCGGAGGCGCCGGCCAGCAGCTCGTACGGGCCCGGCTCGACGCGCCACCGGCCCACGGCGACGTCCCAGAACGCGAAGGCGGACAGCGGGACATCGAAGGACAGCTCGGCCGTCTCCCCGGGCGCGAGCGTCACCCGCCGGTGGGCCACCAGCTCACGCCGCGGACGCGGGACCGACGGCTGCACGGCCCGTGCGTAGAGCTGGGCCACCTCGTCGGCGGTGACGGACCCGGTGTTGGTGACCGCGAAGGAGATATGCACCGCCGCCGCGTCGGCACGGGCCGCCAACGCGTCGTAGGAGAAGGACGCGTACGACAGGCCGTGCCCGAAGGGGAACAGCGGCGTGCCCTCGAAGTAGAGGTAGGTCTGGCGGCCGCCGATCACGTCGTAGTCGAGGAGGTCCGGCAGGTCGGCGTCGTCGGCGTACCAGGTCTGCGGCAGCCGGCCGGCGGGGGAGACGTCACCGGCGAGCACCCGGGCCAGGGCGGTGCCCGCGGCCTGCCCGCCGTGCGCCGTCCACAGCACCGCCGGCAGGTCCGCCGGGTCGACCGCGTACGGGTAGGCGGAGACCAGCGCCAGCACCGTGCCCGGGTTCGCGGCGCGGGCGGCGCGCAGCAGCAGCTCCTGCTGGGCGGGCAGCCGCAGCGTCGTGCGGTCCTCGGTCTCGCGCCCGTTGATGTGCGGGTCGTTGCCCGCGACCACGACGACCGCGTCGGCGCGGGCCGCGGCCCGCGCCACCGCGTCCTCGCCGCGTTCGGTGACGACCAGCTCGAAGACCTCGGGGTCCTCCTCGGCAACCTTCACGCCGTCGGCGGCGACCCGCACGTGACGTCCTGTCCCCACGTGCCTGAGGAGGTGACCGTCCCCGTGCGGTTCCAGACGGAACGTCTCCTGGACGACCCAGCCGCCCGGCTGGTCGGCGGAGGCGCGGACGTACCCGTCCTCGGCGACGGAGAGGTAGCGGCCGTCGGGGGCGCGCAGCGTGAGCACGCCCTCGCCCCAGTCGGCCAGGGCGAGTTCGGTGCCGTCCGGGCCGGCGGTGAGCGGGGGCAGATCGGTGCGGCCGGCGAGCAGCGCGGGGTCGAGGGCGCCCTCGGCGCCGCGCGCCGTTCCGGGGGCCTCGGGGGCGGGCGGGACGTGCAGGAACGCACCGGCGGCCGTCTTCAGCAGGACGTGGTCCACGCCCTCGGCGAACTCCACGTGCTCGGCGCCGAACCGCTCGTAGATCCCCTCCAGCGGAGTGGAGCGGTGGATGAGGGTGCCGCTGTACCAGTCGAGCTTGCACTCGTCGGCGAGCAGACCGACGACCGCGATCCGGGTGCCGGGGGCGAGCGGCAGCAGGCCGTCGTTCTTGAGCAGGACGACCGCCTGCTCGGCGGCCTCCTGCGCGAGCGCCCGGTGCTCCGGGGGGTCGAAGGCGTGCGCGTCGGCGAGCGGGCCGGCGGGGCCGTCGGCGCCCCGGTCGAACTCGCCGAGCCGGAAACGCACCGAGAGCTGGCGGCGGACGGCCGTGTCGACGTCGGTCTCCGTCAACAGGCCCTGCTCCAGAGCCCCCTCGACGCGCGCGACGATCCTCGAACTGTCCGTGCCGTGGTCGGTGAAGCTGTCGACACCGGCGCGCAGGGCCGCCGCGGTGGCCTCCTCGTGCGTGTCGAAGTAGTGCTCGGAGTCGACCAGGTTGGACGGCGCGCCCGCGTCCGAGCAGACCAGCAGGTCCTGGTCGGTCCAGGCGCGCAACTGCTCGCGCAAGTAAGGCGAGACGTGGTTGGGGCGGCCGTTGACCAGGTTGTACGCCGGCATCACCCCGGCCACCGCGCCCGCCTCGACGGTGCCGCGGAAGGCGCGCAGGTCGTACTCGTGCAGCACGCGCGGGCGGACCGAACTGGAGGAGGTGTCGCGGTCGGTCTCGTTGTTGTGCGCGAGCCAGTGCTTGAGGACGGGGGCCGTGCGCCAGTACACCGGGTGGTCGCCGCGCAGGCCGCGGGTGTAGGCGGTGGCGATCGCGGAGGTGAGCTCCGGGTCCTCCGCGTACCCCTCCTCGTTGCGGCCCCACAGGGGGTGGCGCAGCAGATTGACCGTCGGCGCCCAGACGTTGAGGCCGACCCGCCCGTCCCGGGCGCGCATCGCGCGGGCCTCCTTCGACACCGCCCCGCCCACCCGGCGCACCAGCTCCGGGTTCCAGGTCGCGCCCAGCCCGACCGCCTGCGGGAACACCGTCGCCGGGCCCATCCAGGCGACGCCGTGCAGGGCCTCCTGGCCGGTGCGGAAGGCGGCGATGCCCAGGCGCTCGACGGCGGGGGCGAACTGGTGCAGGAAACCGATCTTCTCGTCGAGGGTGAGCCGCGACAGAAGGTCGTCGATGCGCTTCGCGAACGGCAGGTGCGGATCGCGGAAAGGCGGCGTGGTCGGCGTGGGTGCGGTCACGTGGGGTTCCCCTCGGAATGGAGCGACGAGGCGCTTTCGAAGCGCTTCGATGCTCATTCGGAGCGGGGGTGGGTGTCAAGGGACCGGAGTGCGGCAGATCCGGTGACTCCGGTCCGGTCCCTGCAGCACACGGCGCTGCCGCACTCGTGCGGACCTCCGAGGAATCTTGGGAGCGACCCTTGTGCGCCCTGGGGTGTTCACTTAACCTCGCAGCAACATCGAAGCGCTTCGACTGAGAGGCCCGCCGTTCGGCGCATCCTCCGCCGAACGGCCGCTTCGGCTCAGCCAGTTCCACTGAAGACACCGCAGCCGACGGCCACCGCCGGGTGTCCCGGTGCGCCATGAAGGGTTGACGCAATGACGCCGAACGCCGCCCCCCGCTCCTCCGGGCCCAGCCGGAGAAGCTTCCTCGCCTCCACGGCGGTCGCCACCGCAGCGGTGGC
>NZ_MSGP01000033.1 GCF_002078235.1 Streptomyces viridosporus | reverse complement strand
GTTCCTCAAACTCGCCTGCTCGCTGATCTGCTGGCGCCGCCTGCAAACCGCATTCCGTTAGGAGCTCTTATTGGGTGCGTCCGGTGGCGACTTGCGGAGGTGAAATCAGTTCGATCAGGAAGTCCTGGTCGGCGGCGCCGGAGCAGCGGCCCTGGACGACTTCCGCCCCGTCCTTGGTGTCTTGGTCGCGCAGGCTCAGACACTGGCCGGTGGCGACCGGGCGGATGCGGAAGTGGGCCGTAGCAGACGGGCCGAAGGGCTCGATGCGGAACTGTTGGGCCCGGTTGTCGTCGGCACAGTCGTCGCGGGGCTCAAGCAGGTCGCGCCCCGGCCCTTTCAACAGAACTGTGAGGCAGCCGATGCCGTACTTCGGGTGGTGCCACTGGATCTGCACGGTGTCCTTGCCCAGTGGTTCGAGGAACACCAGTGGCAAGACGGCCTTCGCACAGGGTCGTTGAGCGGTGACGGCGGTTCGGTATTGGCCTGTGCGATCCCTGCCTTCGGTGAGACACAGCTCGGGTGCGCGAGCGGGGTGGATACGTGCCCAGCTGCCCACGGCCAGCATGCGCAGTCCGGTCACCGGCATCGCGGGCGGGGTGGCCGGCGCCGACGAGCCGTGGAACAGGCTGATGACGCCAAGTGTGCCCACGACCGCGATGCCCGCGGCACCGAGCAGGCCGGCCGCCTGGCGCCACCGCGGGGCGTGTGCTGGGACAGACACACCGGTGGTTGATACGTCGCGATCGTCGCCCCCCTCGTCGCCGGTTGATGCAGGCTTTTGGGTGGCGATGCGGCGGCGTGCCTCGAGCCACTGGCGTACTTCTTCTTCACCAAGGCCGCACGCGCGGGTGAAGGCGTCGACAAACCGTTCTCGGGGCAGAGTGGTGCGGCCGAGAGTGGTTGCGACTGTGCTGGCCGGGAGTGTGTTGGTGTGTGCGGTGGCCTTGTCCTCAAGCTGACGGTAGGTCAGTCCGGTCCAGAGCCGCAGCCTGCGCAGTGCCGCAGTGAACTCGGCAGGGGTGTTGGCCTGCGCTGGTTGTGGTGGTCCCTCCGCTGACTCGGTGAAACCGTCCCTTCTCTGGCTCATTACCTCAGCATGCGCCCACAGGTGGTGATCGGTCGCTATCGAAACTGGCCTTGTTCGAGTGCGTTCGGAACGCAGTCAGCATCGTTCCGAACAGACGCGAACGGTGACTTCCCTTGTCAGTTCAGTGGCCGTGCGGACATGCTCATCGTCGATCGAATCGTCGTGTGGCAGTCGTCGCCGACTCATCAGCCTCGTCTTCGACGCAACAGAGCAATCCGCCCATCGTGTGGCGCCTTCTGTCGCGCTGGACATCGGCTTCCTTCCGAGGAGGGGAACATTGGGCAAGGCCAAGGTTGGCAGGACTCTCAGTCGCGTCCTGACCGCTGTCGCCCTTACCGCCGGTCTCGCCTTCACCGGTCTAACGAGCACGGCCTCCGCAACACCAGCTGCGGTGGCCGAAGGCTGCCGCAACATCTACACGTCCGTCACTGGTGCCTACTTCCAAGGCACAGTGTGCTCGGACCCGGACATGTGGTGGATGTCCCCGGAATACAACGAGCTGCCCACCTACCTGAAGGACACCGCCAAGGACGGCCGACGGGCCGAGTTGTGGGTCGGCTACACGTCGAGCGGCTACGACAGCGAAATCATTCTTGAGGCCACATGCGGCGTCGGATGCGCGCCCGATGCAGGCGGGCTGTGGGGATGGGCCGCCTACCCCTACACCGGTGATCAGGCCAGGTTCAGAGTGTGCACCAGTGACGCCGGGGCCTCACGGAGATGCGGCAGCTGGAGCTGACGAACCACCCCACAGGACCTGAACCGGTCAGGTCGGCGTCGGCGGTTGGAGACCTCGCCGGGCACGAGGCGAGGTCTCCAACCGCCGACGCACCATGAGCACCTGCACGCGGCGGGCGAACTGCCGCCGGCCCGTCCGCCCGGCCTGCCGCACCAGCCCCGCCTGCCCTCCCGGGCCGGCTGACGACTTGTGGAGATCCCATGAGAATGCCTGTTGTCCTGTCCGTTCTCGCGTCCGGCGTGCTCCTCGCGTCCGGACTCGCAACCACCACGGCGGGTTCCGCCCAAGCCGCACCCGTCACCCCGCTGGCGGAGGCAGCAGACAGTGCCTCCGGTGCGGTCATGGCGTGGTACCCGACCGTCTCTCGGGGCGGCAAGATTCGTGCCTGCTACAAGGAAGCGTGTGAGTGGTACTACAACACGGCCCCTGGAGACAGTCTGCTGTGGAGTCATTACGCCTACAACGAGTTCGGGAACAGGTGGTACTACGTTGATAACGGCTTCACCAGAGGGTGGATCTACTGCGGGAACGTTACGGCGGGCTGCTGAGTCAAGGACGGGAATCCGTGCCTCGGTCCGGGAAGGGGGAGGTGGTCCTGATTGACGGCACCCTCATCGCCCCCCAGCGCCGCACCGGGAAGGCCGACCGGCGGAACTACTCCGGCTGTGAGCATGATGGTCGTGCCGTTCCGGCCGTGGCTTGACTCGTACTCTGGCTGGCTGCATGTGCCTTGTGTTTGATCTGTCGGCCCGGTCGGAGCGGCACGTACCGGCACCGGGCCGGCGGAGCGTGTCCCGATAGACATCTCGGGATCTGAAGACGTCAAGCGGCAGCTGCCGTTGATGAGGATACGGGCGAGTTGAAGGCACGTTGTTCGTCGAAGAGGACCCGCTTCTGGAGGCAGTGGAACAGCTGGCCGAGCAAGCGGTTGAACAGGTGCCGCTGAGCTTGTGCGTGCCAGTCGCCGAGGTCGCGTCGGTGGCGGTAGTGAGCCTGCGCCCCGGGTGATGAGCGCAGGGAGGAGAAGGCCCAGAGATAGCTGGCGTGGTGGAGTCGGTTGTTCTTGACCATGCGGCGTCCGACGTAGTGCTTCTTGCCGGAGGCGCGGGTGATCGGTGCGGATCCGGCGTATGCCTTCAGTCCGCGGGCGTCGGCGAAGCGGTCGCGGTCGTCGCCGGTCTCGGCGAGAACACGTGCCGCGAACTGGACGCCGAGGCCGGGGAAGCTCAGGAGTATCTCGGCATCCGGATGCTCACGAAAGCAGGCATCGACTGCTTCGGCGAGATCTTCACTGGCCTGGCAGGCTGCTTCGAGCTGCTTCAGCAGAGCGAGAAGCTGCTTGCCGAAGGCATCCTCGACAGCCGCGGGCTGGTGAGCGTACTCAGCGCGCAGGACACCGCGCAGGCGGTCGGCCTCCTCCTCAATACCGCGGACACGGCCGGCGCGCTTGAGTACGGAGCGCAGCTGGCTCAGCGACAGCCGCGAGGCCTCGGTCGGCGTCGGCGCCTTGGCCAGGATGATGCGGGCCTCCTCGCGGGCCAGCCCGCCCTGCTTGGCCAGGAAGGCATCCAGGGCTGCGGGGTAGTACTCGCGCAGCAGGGAGCGGATCTGGTTGCCGATCTGCTGGCGGTTCCAGACGGCGTCCTGCTGGGCCCGGGCCAGCACCGCAATGGCCTGGGCCTGGTCGGAGTCCGCCGGCAGCGGCCGGTGCACGGCCATGTCGGTGCGGAGGATGTTCGCCAGCACGAGGGCGTCGCCCAGGTCGGACTTCTTGCGGGACACACCGTGGCGGTCGCGGTAGCGGGAGGCGGCAAGCGGGTTGATCGCGAAGACCCTGCGGCGGCCGGTCCGCAGGGCTGCCACGAGCAGGCCTCGGCTGGTCTCGATGGCCACCGGTATCGGCGACTCGGGGCTGTCGCCATGCTCGGCCAGGAGCTCGAGCAGTATCCGGTAGCCGGCCGCGTCATCGCTGATCCGCCGCTTGGCCAGTAGTTCGCCGGGCGCTGTCACGTTGGTTGACCGGCTTGGGATGATCTTCTGGTTGGTCGTGCCGGGGAGGGATTCGCTCGTGTCGTCCGCGCCGCCGTCGTACCAGGGGCACCGGTACCCGGTGGAGATCATCGCGCACTGCGTGTGGCTGTACTTCCGCTTCCCGCTCGGCTTCCGCGAGGTCGAGGAGCTGATGCTCGAGCGCGGCGTGCTCGTCTCCCACGAGACCGTCCGCCGCTGGTGCGCAAAGTTCGGGCAGGGCTACGCCAACGGCCTGCGCCGCCGGCGGCCCCGGCCCGGGGACAAGTGGCACCTGGACGAGGTCTTCATCAAGATCAACGGCGAGCCGAAGTACCGGTGGCGCGCCGTCGACGCCGACGGCAACGCGCTCGACATCCTTCTCCAGAGCCGAAGGGGCAAGGCCGCGGCCAGGCGCTTTTTCCGCAAACTGCTCGGGAACACCTGCTCGGTGCCGCGGGTGATCGTCACCGACAAGCTCCGCTCCTACGGCGCGGCCCACCGCGAGGTGATGCCCTCCGTGGAGCACCGTTCCCACAAGGGCCTGAACAACCGGGCCGAGAACAGTCATCAGCCCACCCGGCAGCGCGAACGCGCGATGAAGGGCTCCCGCAGCATCGGCGCAGCCCAGCGGTTCCTGTCCGCGTTCAGTGGCATCTCGCCCCACTTCCGGCCACGCCGCCACCTGATGACCGCCGCCCACTACCGCGCCGAGATGACCGTCCGCTTCGCCGTCTGGGACCAGATCACCGGCGCTGCCGGCCGGTCCACCACGGCCTGACCCCAGGCCCGAAGCGCAAGCCCACCACGCCCCGACGGCGCCATCAGACACTCACACACCCAACAATGTGACAGCGCCCGTAGAGAAGCTCCCGGTAGACGAGTGGGTGTCGAGTCCACGCCGTCCTGCCAGGAGCTTCTGCGTGCTTGCCCACCCATCCGGTGTCGATCTGTCCAGCGCGGCCCTGCGCTTCCTCGCCCGTGAACTGACCGCACGTCGGCGCGAACTGGGCACACGGTGGCGCCGGCTGACCGCCGGGCGGCAAGCGCTGCTTGTGCTGGCGCATCTGCGGTGCGGTCACACCTACGCCCGGCTCACCGTCGGGTTCGGCGCCAGCACCACCACCGTATACCGGTACATCACCGAAGCCGCCAGCCCCCAGGCCGGCGTCCTCCAACGCGTTCGCCTCCGCTACAACTGGGCCGCGGATTTCGTAGCAGACGTTGCCGAGCTTTCGGAACTACCGAATCTCCATGCGCCCACCTTTCGAAACGGGGATCCACGGTGGTGCCGCCAGGTGGGCCGTCGCATCCACGACGGCCCACCTCGCACGGTCCAGACACTGGTCATCCCGGCACTGCCTGCACGGGTCGGGCGAACCGACGCATGACGTTCACCAGCGGCTTACGCGCCGTGAACACCTGGTAGTGATCGCGGAGCATGTTGCCCTCCAAGGGCATGATCTCAGCAAAGCCGGCCTGTCCCAGGGCATGACGCAGCCGCGCCTCGTCGAGCATGTAAGAGTGCCGGGTGAACTCAAAGACCTCGTCATCGATCTCCATCCGAATATCCCAGCGTCGCAGGCCAACCTCGGGGAGCGCCTGGATGGTTTCAGAGACGGAGACCATCCGGCCACGTACCTCGCGCGGCGTATGGCGAATGCGACCGCCGAGGTCGGGCTCCTTGTGTTCGGCAGGAATGTCGACGTACAGGAAGCCGCCGGGCTTGAGAGCGCCGTACATGCTCTTCAGATGCTCGACGATGGCACCGGAATCTGCGGAAGGCCGGTCGTCGTCCCACACGCTCGCGTAGACGAGCGAGTTCCCGCGGCATATCAGGAGGTCGAAGACATTGGGAAAGGTACCGGCGAGGTCCGCCCAGTTCAGGAGCAGCGGTTTCACATCGAGCCCCATGGCGGCCGCGTTGTCCTCGAAACGCTCCAACATCGCAGCGCTTCCATCGGCGCAGATGACGTTGTAACCGTCTTGGATCAGGTCGAGCGTGATGAACCCGGTGCCCACTGAGCAGTCGATGACGGACTTCTCGGGAAAGCTCGACAGAAGGTCGGTGAGGTGCTCGGTCACCTGCTTCCGGTCGGAACACGCCTCAAGGTAGAACTCAAAGAGTTCCCCGAACTCCATGTCAGTCTCGCCCCCCATTGGTGTGAGCCAGCGCCCAGTCCAGCAGTGCCTCGCGGTCGATCTTGCTGTTGTGCCGACGGTCGGAGGGAAGACGCCCCGGGTGGAAAAGCAGCGTGGGAACCAGCAGCGCGTGCCGCCCCGCCACCGCGTCGACATCCTGCTGCGTGACGTGACCCGACGCGGAGTCAGGAAGGACGAGAAACACCGTCGGGCTGCCGGGAACCGCGATCACCGCGCTGACATAAACGCCCAGGTGGTGGTTGTACAGCTGCTCCTGCTGGTCGGGGTACACCCGCCCGGCGGCGGTGTCGACGACATGCTTTCTGCGGCATAGAAACCAGACCATGCCGTCCTCGTCCACGTAGCCGACATTACCCATGCGATGCCACAGCGAGTCGTCGTTGCGGTGGCGCAGTTTCGCGTACCGGGTGAGTTCGGGGCGCCGGAAGTACTCGGTGGTGACCCGCGGCCCGCTGACCACCAGCTCTCCGATCTGGCCCCGGGGAAGGAAGTCTGCATCAGAGATGCCGGCCAGGTCGGCGACCGCCGTGTCGATCACCTCGACGCGGGTGTCGACCGCGTGCCCGAGGGGCACACCACGGCCCTGTTTCGTGCCGTGCTCGGTGAGGTCGGCAAGCGTCACGGAGTCGATCAGGGTGATCGGCATCAGCGCCTCCGTGCTGGCGTAGGGCACATAGATGCGTGCCTCGGGCATGACCTGGGCGAGGTTTTCCAGCATGCGCTGGTTCACCGCGGCTCCCGCAGTTGCGGCGACCTTGACCGGGGGAGCGTCGAGATTCCCCTCCTCACAGCGTTCGGTGAGCCGCTTCCAGAACACCGGCGAGGCGAAGACGTAGTCACAGCCATGCTTGGTCATCTGCCGGATGGCGTAGTCGACCGGTAGCAGGGCCGGCTGTGTTTCCGTCAGGTCGGGGATGACGGCCCGGCGTCCCATCGCGATGGCCTTGATGCCCAGGTGAGAGAAGAACGCGAACTCGGACTCGACGCCGTACCGCTCATAGGACTCCCGCTGCACTCGGAGGTAGGAGGCGAGCTGGGAGCAAGTCCACGGGACTCCCTTGGGTAGTCCGGTGGTGCCGCTGGTGTAGATCAGTAGCACCGGGTCACCAGGCTGTGCCGACTCGGGGGTTATGGCCTCTTCTTCGGCCGCTCTTGCGCTGTGGCGTACGTCCAGCGCGTTTGACGGGTGAGTCTGGTGCCCGGGCACAGGGTCGGTGCTCACCCAAAGCGCGGGTTCCAAATCCTCGACGCACTTCGCCAGGACGGGGCCCGGCGTTCCGGCATCGACGAATACGGGTACGGCGCCGAGAATGAAACACGCGTAGGTGATGTGCGCAAACACTTCCCCAGCAGGCATGGTGACGACCACCCGGCTGCCGTGCGCGACCCCGAGATCACGCAGCTGATGAGCGACGCGCTGGGTGTCCTCCCAGAATTGTCGGGCAGGGACCGTCCTGTCGGTGGCGCAGTCCGTGAGGACCCCGGGGTCCTCGGGGTCTCGGCAGCGGTCTATGAGCCCCTGCAATAACGGATTGAGCATGTTCCCCCCTGGTTTTCCCTCTGTATGACAAGCGAGTCTGTGATGGTGTGCCGGCTCGAGAGATCCGATCTGTTTCGGTCGGCGAGCTCCCCGCGTGGCCGGGTTCGGCCCGCCCGTTTCTGGCCGATCTCCTGGCCCGGAATTTCAGTGGTTCTTCACAGTGGATACCGCTCTCCTTGTACGTGTTCGTAGTGCCCGGAGTCCCGTCGTGCGTCGTCGGATGCGCCATTGCCTTCCATCGGGAGCACACGGTGCAGGCGAGCGTGGGTAAGTGCTGTCCCGTAAATGATCTACGACATGCTGGATGACCAGCGTCGTTTTCCGGTCACCCGGCGAGGGCGAGGTTGTGGAGGCGGGCGACGCCGAGCATGGCGTGGTGGACGCCTTCGCCTTTCAGGCGGCAGTCGCGGAGGATCTTCCAGGTCTTCATGCGGGCGAAGACGTGCCCGACGCGGGCGCGGACCTTGCGGTGTGAGCGGTTGTGGTCCTCTTTCCAGTCCGGGAGTTTGGTCTGACCGCGCT
>NZ_MSGP01000329.1 GCF_002078235.1 Streptomyces viridosporus | reverse complement strand
CGGCGTCGTCGACGACGCCGTAGTTGACGGGGACGATGACCGGCCCCTCGTCGGTGGAGACGGCGATCCGTCCCACACCGTGGGTGCCGAGCAGGGCGCGGCACTCCTCGGCGTCCAGTTCGGTGAACTCCGCCCGGCGGGCGGCCCGACCGGGGCCGGGCGGCAGGTCGACGTCCCCGCCGGTGAGGCGGTTCAGCGTGGTCCCGAGCACACCGGCCAGCCTGAGCAGGACGCCCGTGCCCGGCGCGGCACCCGGGTGCTCCTCCAGGTGGCGGAGGTAACTGGGTGCCAGCCCCGCCCGGGCCGCCACTTCCCCGCGGGTGAGGCCCAGCTCCGTGCGGCGCCGGGCCAGACGGCGTCCCAGGTCGCCCACCGGGGTGCCCTCCGCCGCGTTCGGCAGAGCCCTCTCGGCCATGGCGGTCACTCCCTCTCCCGTCCGGTTCACGGGGGACCTCCGGGCGCTTCGACGGCCGAACCGTCCCCTGCAGGTCCAGCTTGTCCCGTTCGGCGGCGTTCCGCATGGGCCGGACGGCCCTGCTCGGACCGGCGGGGCGCCGGTGTCCTCGGGGGACGACCGGAAGCCGCGGCCGGGCCGGCCGGCGAACGGGCGCGCCGAGCCCCGCGCCGAGCACCGGCGGACCCACCGGGGAAGTGCCGACCGGTCCCGTCCGGCGTCCGTCCTCCGGGGCCGATGGTCCTCCTCCTCGGGCCGATGGGCCCGTCCTGCCGCCCCGACCGCCGTTCCCGGCAGAAACGGGGGTCCCGGGTTGCTATACAGGGTTCGCCGCCGGTCGGATCCGCGGCCAAGGCCCTTGTCCCGTCCCGCTCTTGGGAGACCCTCATGCTGTCCGAAGAATCCGCCGCAGTGGTGCGGGCCACCCTGCCCGCCGTGGCCGGAGCGCTCGACGAGATCACCACGCGTTTCTACGACACCATGTTCCGCGACCGGCCCGAGCTGCTGGACGGGATGTTCAACCGGGGCAACCAGGCCAGCGGGGCCCAGCGCCGGGCCCTCGCCGGATCCATCGCCGGTTTCGCGAAGGCGCTGCTCGCCGACCCGGACACCCGGCCGGACGCCCTGCTGTCCCGGATCGCCCACAAGCACGCCGCGGTCGGGCTCACCGACGACCAGTACACGATCGTGCACAAGTACCTGTTCGGCGCGATCGCCGAGGTGCTGGGCGAGGCCGTCACCCCCGAGGTCGCCGCCGCCTGGGACGAGGTGTACTGGCTGATGGCCGGTGCCCTCATCGCCCGGGAGGCGCGCCTGTACCACGAGGCGGGCGTCGAACCGGGCGACATCTGGCGCCGGTGGACGGTCGTCGAACGCCACGAGGAGACGGACGACGTGGTGTCGTTCCTGCTGCGCCCCGCCGACGGCGGACCCGCGCCGCGCGCCCGGGCGGGCCAGTACGTCAGCGTCCGGGTGCTCATGCCCGACGGGGTGCACCAGCTGCGCCAGTACAGTCTGTCCTGCGACCCCGGCGACGAGCTGCGCCGCATCACCGTCAAGCGGGTCGCCGGCGCGGACGGCGCACCCGACGGCGAGGTCTCCCGTCTGCTGCACGAGCGGATCGGCACCGGGGACGAACTCACCCTCTCCGCGCCCTTCGGCGACGTGGCGCTGGACGACGCCGACACCCCCCTGGTCCTGATCTCGGCCGGTATCGGCTGCACCCCCATGGTGGGCATGCTCGCCCGGCTGGCCACCCTCGGCTCCACCCGCCGGGTCCTCGTGCTGCACGCCGACGGCTCTCCGGCCGAGCACGCCCTGCGCGCCGAGACCCGCGAGGCGGTGGACGGGCTGCCCGACGCGGAGGCGGTCTTCTGGTACGAGCGCCCCGGCGCCGAGGAGCCCGACGCCCGCAGCGGGCTGATGGACCTCACCGGGATCGGCGTCCCGGCGGACGCGACGGTGTACCTGTGCGGCCCGCTGCCGTTCATGCGCACCGTGCGCGGCCAACTGCTCGGGGCCGGTGTGCCCGCCCGCGCCATCCACTACGAGGTCTTCGGCCCCGACCTGTGGCTGCCCGGCGCGGCCTGATCCGGACGGAAGGTCACGGGCGGCCGGCGACGGCCCGCACAGACCCCGGGCCCTCCGCGCACGGTGCGGCGCGGAGGGCCCGGCCCGGGGGGTCCGCCCGGTGGTCCGCTCAGACCTCGAGGTCGGCCTCGATGCGTCGCAACTGGTGCCGCGCCATCGCCAGGTTGGCCCGTCCCGCGTCGAGCACCAGGTACAGGAAGAGGCCGTTGCCGCCGCGCCCCTTCAGCAGGCGGATCAGGTGGTACTGGCTGCTCAGGGTGATCAGGATGTCCTCGATCTCCTCCTTCAGGCCCAGGAGCTCCATCGTGCGCAGCTTGGACCGTACGACGTCCGTGTTACCGGCGGCGGCGACCTCCAGGTTGAGGTCCTTGCCTCCGCCCAGGGTGCCGAGGGCCATGCCGCTGGTGTAGTCGACGAGCGCGGCGGCCGTCGCCCCGTCGATGGAGCTGAGGCACTCCTTGAGCGCGGTCTCGGTGTTGGCCATGGAAGGTGTCCTTTCCGTCGTGATGGGTGGTGCGGGCCGGTCGCCGGGTCGTGCGCCGGTGTGCGGCCCGCACACCGGCCCCGGCCCCAGCCCGGCGGCTGAATCCCGGCCTCCTCCCCGGGCCGCACACCGGCGCACG
>NZ_MSGP01000328.1 GCF_002078235.1 Streptomyces viridosporus | reverse complement strand
CAGGTCGTACAGCAGGTCCTCGGCCGAGCGGCGGTGGCCGTTCAGCCGGACGACGCCGTCGGGGGCGAGGTCCGCGCAGTCCTCGGCGACGACGTCGAGGAGCCGGGTGCGGCCGGAGCCGGCGGGGCCGGTGAGGCGTACGGAGCGGCCGCGGGCGAGCAGCCGCACCAGCTTCTCGCGCTCGTCCTGACGGGCCAGCAGCGGCAGCTCGCCCGCGGCCGCTCCGTACGCCTCACCGGCCCCGCCGGCTCCGGCCGCACCCGGCTCCTCGACGTCGTCGCCGAGGACTGCGCGGACCTCGCCCCCGACGGCGTCGTCCGGCTGAACGGCCACCGCCGCTCGGCCGAGGACCTGCTGTACGACCTGTTCTACGCCGTCCACGACGCTCCGCTGCACCGCCCGGACCGGGACGAACTGGTGGAGTGCGTCCGGGAGATCGGGGCCGTCGTGGTCCTGGACGACCTCGAGTTCGGCGGGGCCGCGCTCGACGAGCTGCTGGACGCCACCCCCGAGTGCGCCTTCCTGTTCGGCGCCACCCCGGACGTGCCCGACCCGTCCGAGGGATCCGGCGTCGAGGAGGTCGCCCTCGGCGGACTCGACCGCGCGGCGAGCCTCGACCTGCTGGAGCAGGCCGTCGGCCGCCGCCTCACCGAGGACGAGTCGAACTGGGCCGGCGACCTCTGGTTCGAGTCCGAGGGCCTGCCCCTGCGCTTCGTCCAGGCCGGTGCCCTGCTGCGGCAGCGCGACCGGCTGCGGGCCGGCGCCGGCGCCGTCGACGAGTTCGGCGTCTTCGAGGACGCCCGGCCCGACGACGCACCGCCGTACGACGCCGTCGACGGCGACGAGGTGCCGCTGCCCTCGCTCGGCGAGGCCGCCGCCCCCGCTCCGCTGCTCGCCTCCCGGCTCAGCGCCTCCGCCCGCGCCACCCTGCGGTTCGCCGTCGCGCTCGGCGGCGAGGTGCCCCATCAGGCGCACCTGCCCGCCCTGGTGGGCGACACCCACGCCGACGCCGCGCTCGGCGAGCTGGCCGCCTGCGGGCTGGTCGGCCCGGTCGGCTCCCGCTACCGGCTCGCCGCCGGGGTGCCGGCCCAGCTGGAGGCCGCCGGGTACGCCGACGAGGCCGAGGCCCAGGCCCGTGCCGCCGCCCAGCACTACGCCTGGTGGGCGGGGCACCCCTCGGTGACCCCGGAGCGGGTGTGCGCCGAGGCCGACGCGGTGCTCTTCGCGCTCTCCGTGCTGTCGCCGCTCACGCCGGCCGACCCCGAGGGCGAGTCGGGCGCGGCCGTGCGGCTGGCCCGTGCCGCCGCCCCCGCGTTCGCCGCGGGACTGCACTGGAGCGCCTGGGAGAAGGCGCTGCGGGCCGGCGCGGAGGCCGCCCGGCTCGCCGGGGACGTACCGGAACAGGCCTACTTCCACCACGAGCTCGGCGTCCACGCCCTGTGCGCCGGACAGCTCGACCGGGCCCGGGCCGAACTGGAGGCGTCCGTCGGCCTGCGCGGCGCCCTCGCCGACAAGCGCGGCATCGTCGCCGGCCGCCGTGCGCTGGCCCTGGTCGCCGACCGCTCCGGAACCCCGCTGGCGCTCGCGCCGACCGCGGGGGAGGAGGTGCCCGAGGCCCACGTCGAGGAGTCGGCCCCGCCGCCCCGCGGGACGCCCACGGCCTTCCCGGCCCTCCAGCCGCCCGCCGACACCGCCCTGGTCATCCACCGCACCGCGCCCGCGCCCGCGTCCACGCCGCCGGGCAGGGCGGGCGGCGGGCTGAAGAGCCTGGCCCGGCGCAACCTCGTGGCGGCCGGCGCGGGCGCCCTGCTGGTCGCCGTGCTGGGCACCGTGGTCACCCTCGGCGCCACCTCGGACAGCGACGCCGGCAGTCCGTCGGACGACGTCGGCGTCAACCCGTCCGCGAGCCAGGGCGTCGACGACGGCAGCCTGGGCGCCGACCCGGCGGCCGGCGAGGGCGGCGACACCGGCAGGGCCACCAGCCGGCCGGCCGACCCGGGTCCGGACGGCACCCCGGGCACCTCCGACGACCCGACGCCCACGGCCACCGGGTCGGACGAGCCGTCGGACGAGCCGAGCGGTACGACGGAGCCGGACGATCCCTCGAAGTCGCCGACGCAGTCCGCGACTTCCCGGCCGACGAAGACGAGCGGACCGCCTCCCTCGCCGTCTCCCGACCCCACCACGCCGACCCAGGAGCCCACCGAGCCGACGCCGACCCAGGAGCCGACCGAGACCACGCCGACGGAGGAGCCGTCCACCAGCGACTCCGCCAGCGGCCCCACCTCGTCCTCCCCGGCCCAGACGACCAGCTCGGCGAGCGCCCCGGAGAGCAGCGACGCCGGCACGCCCGGCGACCCGGAGACGGTGATCTGACGGGCGGCACGGACGAGGGCCGGGTTCCCCACGGAACCCGGCCCTCGCCCGTCGCGGCGTCGTGCGTGACGTGCCTCAGAACAGCCGCAGCTTGTCGTCCTCGATGCCCCGCAGCGCGTCGTAGTCGAGGACCTGGCAGCCGATGCCCCGGTCCGTGGCGAGCACGCGGGCCTGCGGCTTGATCTCCTGGGCGGCGAAGATGCCGCGCACCGGGGCGAGATGGGGATCGCGGTTCAGCAGCTCCAGGTAGCGCGTGAGCTGTTCCACGCCGTCGATCTCGCCGCGCCGCTTGATCTCCACCGCCACGGTCCGCCCCTCCGCGTCCCGGCACAGGATGTCGACGGGGCCGATGGCGGTCATGTACTCGCGGCGGATGAGGGTGTAGCCCTCGCCGAGGGTCTCGATGCGGTCGGCGAGCAGTTCCTGGAGGTGCGCTTCCACGCCGTCCTTGATCAGGCCGGGATCGACGCCCAGTTCGTGCGAGGAGTCGTGGAGGACCTCCTCCATCGTGATGATGAGCTTCTCGCCCGCCTTGTTGACGACGGTCCAGACGCCCTCTTCCTCGCCGGTGCCCTCTTTGAGGGTGCAGGGCGGCGACATCCAGTTCAAAGGCTTGTAGGCCCGGTCGTCGGCGTGGATCGAGACGCTGCCGTCCGCCTTGACCAGGATCAGACGGGGTGCCGAGGGCAGGTGCGCGGTGAGCCGCCCGGCGTAGTCCACGGAGCAGCGGGCAATGACGAGACGCATGGTCGGCAACGCTACTCGACCGGCCCGCCCCGGCGCGATTCGTGTGCGCAGCGGCCCCGGGGGCCCCAGGAGGCACGTCCTGTATCTCCTGGAAAACGCGTGTTCGGTGATGGCCGATTACCGGCCCACAGGAAGTTCCGCATCCACGCATTCTCCTGGTGCGGTCACGGTCCGTTGCTTACGGTAGTGAACGGGAGGTCGCGGTGCGTGTACGCAGCGTGTCCGATATCGCGGACTCCCGTATCTGTCAGGCAACCCCTGCTCGTCGGGGGTGCGAGAGGAGAACCCATGTCGCTCGACGTCTCACCGGCCCTACTCGAACAGGCCGAGCGAGGCGAGGTCGACGAAGCTGCCTTCGTCGACTGCGTCCGGACCTCCCTGCCCTTTGCGTGGGAGATGATCAGCTCCCTGGTGGCCCAGCTGAAGGTGGACGGCGGATCCTTCGCCGACAACCAGACGCCCCCGCCGGACGAGCAGGCACGCGGCCAGCTGCTGCGTGCGCTAGCGAGTGACGCGATACGCGGTGCGCTGCAACGGCACTTCGGTGTTCGGCTGGCCTTCCAGAACTGCCACCGGGTGGCCGTGTTCCCGCTCGACTCCTCGGTCGACGAGACGCTGGACCGCTTCACCTCGGTCCGCAGTCAGTTGCTGAACCAGTCGCCGGAACTGCGCGACTGCTGAGCACTCCACCGTTCGCTTGCCGCTCCGTACGCGGGAGGTGCAGTTCGTACCGGGGCGGCAAGCCTTGCGTGGAACCCCGGCTCACTCAGCCGAGTTGGGGCAGTACCTCGGTCCCGAGCCGCCGGACGTTCTCCTCGGTCGCCGCCAGGTCGCCGGACCCCTCGACGAGCAGGGCGAAACGGGAGATCCCGGTCCGCTCACTGGTCGCCGCGAGCCGGTCGGCGCACAGCCGCGGGGTGCCCACCGGGTGCAGCCCGCAGAGCAGTTCGGTGTACGCCAGCGGGTCGCGCATCTGCCGTTTCCGACCGTCCACCGTGATGTGCGCCTCGAGGCCCCGGCGCAGCCAGCCCGGCATCGCCTTCGTCAGCGTCTCCACCGCGTCCGCGCGCCGGTCCGCGATCTGGCAGACACCGGCCGAGACGTGGGAGACCCGGTGGACCTCCCGGGCCGGCCGCCCGCACGCGTGCGCGTGCTGCCGCCACAGGGCGACCATCTCGGCCTTCTCCTCGTCCCCGACGTGCATCCCGAGCAGCATCGGCAGCCCGCGCTCGGCGGCCAGCCGTACGCTCGCCGGGGAGGTGCAGGCGACCACGACCTCGGGGCCCTCGGTCTCGGTGAGCGCCTCCGACGGGCGCGGCACGACCGGGACCGTGCGGAAGCGGAAGCGCTCGCCGGCGGCCCCGACGGACGGTTCGCGCAGCCAGCGCACCAGCAGATCGAGTGATTCCGGGAACCCCTTCTCGTACGCCTCCAGGCCGGATCCGAACACCTCCAGGTCGACCCACGGCCCGCCGCGCCCGACCCCCAGCGAGAACCGGCCGCCACTGGTGACGTGCAGCAGCGCGGCCTGCTCGCCGAGCGCCACGGGGTGGGTGGTGGGCAGCACGCTCACCGCCGTGCCGACCCGCAGACGGCGGGTGCGTCCGAGCAGTAACGCGGCCAGGGTGACGGCCGACGGGCAGGTGCCGTACGGCACGAAGTGGTGCTCGGCCAGCCAGACCGTGTCGAGCCCCGCCTCCTCGGCCACCTCGGCCGAGCGGACCGCGCGGTGCAGCGCCTCTCCCTCGCCCTGCCCGGGGAACTGGGCGGCCAACACGAAACTTCCAACGCGCATTGCTTTCCTGCTTCCTTGGCCCCGACCCGGAGCTCCCCCACAGGGCATAACCGTCTGACACGTGCCGAGGACACGGCCGGGCGGTGGACTTTGCGGATTGTCTGCAGAATGGGCCGCCCGGAAGGGCTCCGCGGGGCCGGGGGAGGGGACTTGTGACGTTTGGTGGAGTAACGCGTACCCCTGCGCGTGCCGCGTAGGCTGGAAGCGGCCCCTGCATCCTGTACAGCCCCCGTGAGGTGTCCTGTGTCCCCGCGCCGCAACCGACCGAAGGGAGCCGGTTCCTCCGGCCGGAGCGCCGAGGAGGACCGTTCCGGCCGCTACGGCGGCTGGCAGTCCACGGAGAGCTGGCAGGACGAGGAGTGGAGCGTGCGGCACGTGGCGGGGTCCAGCGCCCGGGGCAAGGCCTACCGCTGCCCCGGCTGCGACCAGTTGATCCCGGACGGAGTGCCGCACGTGGTGGTCTGGCCGGAGCACTCGGGGGTCGACGAGCGCCGGCACTGGCACAAGGCGTGCTGGAACGCCAGGGACCGCCGCACCACGCGGGTGCAGCGGTCCCGTAACGCGCCGAGGTTCTGACCGGGGGCGAGGAGCCCGTCAGACGTCCCGCTTCTCCAGCAGGGCGAAGGCGCCGCCCAGGGCCACGGCGGTGACCCCTAGCATGATCCACAGCGGGTCCCAGCCGGACGGGCCGGACTCGCTCAGGGAGTTGGCGTAGAAGATGCTCATCTGGTTCGGGATGGAGTACTCGAACAGCGCCTGCTGAACGTCCTGCAGCGAGGACGAGAACATGAACAGCGCGATCACCAGCGGGGCGAGCACGGCACCGATCATGATGGTGATGGCGCCCGCCGAGTGCCGGACGATCGAGCCGACGGCCAGCGAGAACGTGCCGAGCAGCGCGAGGTAGAACGAGATGCCGAGCGTGCCCTTCAGCCACTCCTCGCCGGAGGGGGTCTTGGCCTCGCCCTCCAGCATCGCCACGTGCGCGAAGCCGACGAGCGAGGCGGACACCAGGGTCACCACGAAGGCGACCAGGAAGAACACCACGGCCTTCGCCGCGAGGACCCGCGCGCGCGAGGGACAGGCGACCATCGTGGTGCGGATCATGCCGGTGCTGTACTCGGAGGCCGTGGTCAGCACGCCCAGCGTCATGATGCACATGCTGCCCAGCAGCAGTCCGAAGAAGCCCAGGCCCAGCGGGCTCTCCTCGCCCAGGCCGGCGTCCTGGCCCGCCACCACCAGGCCGGTCAGCAGACCGATGCCGACGACGAGCAGCACGAACACGCCCAGCGTCCACATCGTGGAGCGCACCGACCTGATCTTCGTCCACTCGGAGGCGAGCGCGTGCCCGAGGTGCGTGCGCACCACCGGGATCGGCGAGGTGTAGCCGGGATACGCCGAGCCGGAGGCGGGATACGCCGAGCCGGAGGCGGGATACGCCGAGCCGGAGGCGGGATACGCCGAGCCGGAGGCGGGATACGGCGCGCCGGAGGGGCCCGCGGGGGCCTGCGGCGCGCCCTGCGGCACCGTGAAGGGCTGCCCGCCCTGCTGGGGCGGCGGCGGGGCGTACCAGCCGGGCTGGCCCTGGCCCGGCACCGGCATCGGCGGCTGCACGTCGGGCGGCAGCGGCTGCTGGAGCCCCGCCTTCTGGTCGGTGGTCGAGCGGTAGTCGACGGCGCCCTGCGTCATCCGCATGTACGCCTCCTCCAGCGAGGCCTGGTGCGGGGACAGCTCCCACAGGCGTACGCCGGTGTCGTGGGCGATGTCGCTGATGCGCGGCAGCGGCAGTCCCGTCACCCGCAGCGCGCCGTCCTGCTCGGGCAGGACGTGGCCGCCGGCCTCGGTGATCGCGGCGGACAGCTTCTCGCGCTGCTGCGGCTCGGTGTCGGGCGTGCGCACGCGCGCGAAGTCGGCGGAGTTGGCGGAGATGAAGTCCTTCACGCTCATGTCGGCGAGGAGCTGGCCCCGCCCGATGACGATGAGGTGGTCGGCGGTGAGCGCCATCTCGCTCATCAGGTGGGAGGAGACGAAGACCGTGCGGCCCTCGGCGGCCAGCGACTTCATCAGGTTGCGCACCCAGAGGATGCCCTCGGGGTCGAGGCCGTTGACCGGCTCGTCGAACAGCAGCACCTGGGGGTCGCCGAGCAGCGCGGCGGCGATGCCGAGCCGCTGGCCCATGCCGAGCGAGAAGCCCTTCGAGCGCCGGCCGGCCACCTCGTGCAGGCCGACCACGCCCAGCACCTCGTCCACGCGCCGGGCCGGGATGCCGGAGAGCTGGGCCAGGGACAGCAGGTGGTTGCGGGCGCTGCGGCCGCCGTGCACCGCCTTGGCGTCCAGCAGCGCGCCGACCTGGCGGGGGGCGTTGGGCAGTCTGCGGTACGGGTAGCCGCCGATCGTGACATGGCCCGCGGTGGGGTTGTCCAGGCCGAGGATCATCCGCATCGTCGTCGACTTGCCGGAGCCGTTGGGGCCCAGGAAGCCGGTGACGGCGCCGGGTCGCACCTGGAAGGACAGGTTGTACACAGCGGTCTTGTCGCCGTAGCGCTTGGTCAGGCCGACTGCCTCGATCATGCTCCGCACCCATCGAAAGGTTCAGGACAGCAGGGCATACGCCCCCGTAAGGGTTAGGAGGATATCCAGGCGCTGACGGTTCCGCCCAAGGCGAGGTAAAAACCGCACGGATCAGGCCCCTCGCCGGGCGTCACTAGGCGTCGCGCCGCTTGAGCAGCACGTAGCCGCCGACGAGCGCGGCGAGCACCCACAGCACCATGATCCCGAGGCCGCCCCAGGGCCCGTACGGGGTGTCGTCGCCGACCGGCGGCACCACCTGCATGATCCTGCTGCCGGCATGGTCGGGCAGGAAGCGGACGACGTCCTTCGTCGCGTCGACGTAGCCCAGGATGCTGGAGATCAGGAAGAAGAACGGGACCAGGATGCCGAGCGACAGCATCGGCGAGCGCAGCATCGTGGCGACGCCCATCGAGAACACCGCGATCAGGGTCATGTAGAGGCCGCCGCCGATGACCGCGCGCAGCACCCCGTCGTCCCCGAGGGACGCCCGGTGCTCGCCGAGCATCGCCTGGCCCAGGAAGAAGGCGGCGAAGCTGGTGGCCATGGAGACCACGAGCCCGAGCACGGTGGCGACCGCCAGCTTGGCGAACAGGAACGTGCCGCGCTGCGGTACCGCCGCCAGCGAGGTGCGGATCATGCCGGTGCTGTACTCGTTCGACACCACCAGCACCCCGAACACGATCATCGCGAGCTGGCCGAGGCTCATCCCGGCGAAGCTGATGAACGTCGGGTCGAAGGTGATGCGGTCCTGCGTGCTCATCCGGTCGAACTCGCTTCTCGCCAGCGCCGAGATCAGCATGCCGAGCGCGATGGTGACGACCACCGCCAGGGAGAGCGTCCACACCGTGGACGCCACCGACCGGATCTTGGTCCACTCGGACCGGACGACCTGTACCGTCGCCATGCTCAGCCCTTCTTCCAGTCGTCGCCCCACTGCTGCGGGGACACGGGCGTACCGGAGTGGGCGTGGTACTCCACCGACTCCGCGGTCAACTGCATGAACGCCTCCTCCAGCGAGGCCTGTTGCGGGCTCAGCTCGTGCAGCACCAGCTGGTGCCGGGCGGCCAGCTCCCCGATGTGCTCGGCCTTGTCGCCGTCCACCTCCAGGGTCCCGTCACCGCTCTCCACGGCGGTGATCCCGGCCTGGTGCAGCACGTCCAGCAGCCGTTCCCGCTGCGGGCTGCGGATGCGGACGTAGGAGCGGGAGTTGCGTGCGATGAAATCGGCCATGGAGGTGTCGGCGAGCAGCCGGCCCTGGCCGATGACGACGAGGTGGTCGGCGGTGAGCGCCATCTCGCTCATCAGGTGGGAGGAGACGAAGACGGTGCGGCCCTCGGCGGCCAGCGACTTCATCAGGGTGCGCACCCAGAGGATGCCCTCGGGGTCGAGGCCGTTGACCGGCTCGTCGAACAGCAGGATCCGCGGGTCGCCGAGCAGCGCGGCGGCGATGCCGAGCCGCTGGCCCATGCCGAGCGAGAAACCCTTGGCCTTCTTCCGCGCCACCGCCGTCAGCCCGACCGTGTCCAGCACCTCGCGCACCCGCCGGTCCGGGATGCCGTTGCTCTGGGCGAGGCACAGCAGGTGGTTGCGGGCGCTGCGGCCGGGGTGCGCGCCCTTCGCCTCCAGCAGGGCGCCGATGGAGGTCAGCGGGTCCTTGAGCTCGTCGTAGTGCCTGCCGTCGATCCGGACGTCCCCGGCGGTGGGCCGGTCCAGGCCCAGGATCATCCGCATGGTGGTCGACTTGCCCGCCCCGTTGGGGCCGAGGAAGCCCGTGACGATGCCCGGTCTGACCGTGAAGGTCAGATGGTCGACCGCCGTCTTCTCGCCGTACCGCTTGGTCAGCCCCTCGAGCTCGATCATGCGGCCACGCTAGAACGGGGCGAAGCCCTCTGCCACCCCAGTGGCGGAGGGCTTCGCCCGATGTTCGGTCGCCGTGTCCCGAAACGTTATCGGGACTGCTGGGCCGGGACCCCGCGGGAGATCGGCTCGTCCTCGGTGGCGGGCGTGCCGGTCGCGGCCACCGCGGCGCCCGTGAGCGTGGCGAGCATCTCGCGGACGTTCGTCAGCTGGGCGTTGATGGAGTCGCGGCGGTTGGTCAGGGCCGCGAGCTCGCGCTCCGATTCCGAACGGATCCGGTCGGCCTTGGCGTTGGCGTCGGCCACGATGTCCTCGGCCTGGCGCTGCGCGGTCTCCACCGTCTGGCGGGCGCGGCGCTCGGCGTCGGTGCGCAGCTTCTCGGCCTCCAGGCGGAGCTGCTCCGCGCGGTGCTCGATCTCGGCGAGACGCTTCTCGGCCTTGGCCTGACGGGACGCCAGGTCGCGCTCGGACTGCTCGCGGCGCTTGGCGAGGTTCGTCTCGAAGTCGGCGGCGGCCTGTGCGGCCTTGGCGCGGGTCTCCTCGAAGAGGGCGTCCGCCTCCTCCCGCTTGGACTGCGCGTCCTTCTGTGCCTCGGACCGAAGCTGTGCGGCTTCGCCCTGGGCCTTCTCGACGATCCGTACGCCCTCGTCCTCGGCCTTCGCCTTGCGCTCGGCGGCGTAGGACTCGGCGTCGTTGCGTACCTGCTGGGCGGCCGATTCGGCGAGCTCACGGTGCTGCTCCGCCGCGCGACGGGCCTCCTCGCGCAGGTCCTTCGCCTCTTCCTCGGCGAGCCGCAGGATCTTCTCGACCCGGGCGCCGAGCCCGGCGTACGACGGCTCGGCGTCGCTGACCTGGGCCTGGGCGTTCTGGGTCTCGAGGTGGAGTTCCTCGATGCGCTTTTCCAGAGCGGTGATGCGGGCGAGTGCACTGTCACGGTCGGAGACGAGCTTGGAGATACGTTCGTCCACCTGAGCGCGGTCGTACCCACGCCGCACAAGCTCGAAGCCGTAGGGGGAAGTGTCGCTCATGGGGTTCCTGTCGAAAGAGACCGGTGAGGTGATAGGTGGAATCCTAGGCGTCAATGCGGTGTGTCATCGAGCGGATGCACGTTTGATACGGAGAATGACACCCCTTTTGGGTGGCTGACCGTCGGACAGCTTGCCAGAGCCTTGGTCAAAACCCCCAAAACCAGGGGGGTTTTGACCGGTTCGCTAGCTATCCGACGACTTGCCACCCGAACGGGCGGCACCCGCGGAGGCACCCGCCTTGACCCCGTTGTCCTTGCCTCCCGACGGCGCCTCGAACGACTCGAGCGCCTCCAGGACGTCCTGGACCCGGGAGATCTCGGCCTGGATGTCCTCCCGGCGGCGCACCAGGACCTCCAGCTCGCGCTTGCCCTCCTCGACCGTGCGCCGCGCCTCGCGGACCGCCTCGGCCTTCAGCTCCTCGGCCTCCCGGACCAGCGCGGCCTTCTTCTGCTCCGCCTCCTTCAGCAGGCCCTCGGCCTTCTTCACCGCGGCGATGCGCACCTTGCCCGCCTCGGAGTTGGCCTCGGAGACGAGCTCCTTGGCCTTCGCCTCGGCCTTGGCGAGCTGCTCCTCGGCGGCCTTGATGAGCGCGTCGCAGCGGTCGCCCGTGGACTTCATCGTCTCGGCCGCCTCCCGGCGGGCCCGCTCGTGCAGTTCCTCGATCTCGCTCGTGACGCGCTCGCGCAGCTCCTCCGCGCGCTCCCGGATCTGCGTCGCGTCCCGGCGCGCGCCGACCAGCAGCTCGTCCGCGTCCGTACGGGCCTTCTCCACACGCGTGTTGCCCTCGACGGTCGCCTCGGACACGATCCGCTCGGCCTCGCTGCGGGCCGCGCCGACCATCGTGTCCGCCTGCGCCTCGGCGTCCGCGGTCGTCTTCTGCGCCTGCTGCTGCGCCTCGGTGAGCAGCTTGTCCGCCTCGGCGGTGGTCTCCGTGATGAGCTTGTCGACCTGCTCGGCGGCCTCGGAGCGCCGCTTGTTGGCCTCCTTGCGGGCCTCGTCCAGCGTCCGCTCGGACTCCTCGCGCGCGGACGACACCAGCCGCTCGGCCTCCGCCTCCGCGTCGGTCCTGACCCGCTCGGCCTCGCCGCGGATCCGCTCCGCGTGCTGCTGCGCCGCCCCCACGGTCTGGGCGGCCTCGGCCCGCAGCCGCTCCGCGTCGCCCGTGGCGTCCGCGATCAGCTTCTCCGCCTTGGCGACCGACTCGGCCCGCACCCGCTCGGCCTCGGCGACCGTCTCCGTGCGCAGCCGGTCGGTCTCCGCGACGGTCTCGACGGTGAGCCGCTCGGCCTCGCTGCGCGCCTCGGTGATGAGGGTGTCCGCCTGGGTCGCCGCGTCCGAACGGATCCGGTTGGCGTCCTCGCGGGCGTCCGCCCGGGTGCGCGCCGCGCTCTGCTCGGCCTCGGCGATGGTGTCCGAGGCCTCCGTGCGCACCCGCTGGGCGTGCTCGGTGACCTCCGTGCGGATCCGGTCGGCCTCCGTGATCGCCTCGGACACCGTGCGCTCGGCCAGCGTCTTGGCGGCCTCCGTCTCCTCCTGCGCCTCGCGCCGCAGCCGGCCCGCGTCCTCGGACGCCCGCTCCCGCTCCGCGTAGGCGTCGGCGCGGACCCGCTCCGCCTCCTCCTCGGCCTCGCGACGGGTGCGCTCCGCCGCGTGCTCGGCGGCGCTGCGCAGCCCGGCGATCTCCTCCTGGGCCTGCTCGTGCAGCCCCGCGACGGAGTCCCGCACCTGCTGGGCGTGCTGCTCGGCGGCCGACACCATCTCGGTGGCGCGCCGGTCGGCCTCCTCGACCAGGCGCACGGCCTCCGCCTGCGCCTCCTCCACGCGCGTGCGCGCCGAGGCCAGCAGCTCCTCGCTCTGCTCGCGGGCCCGCTCGCGCTCCTGGTCGGCCTCCTGCCGCGCCGCACCGAGGAGTTCCTCGGCCTCGCGGCGGCGCCGGGCGGCCTCCTCCTGCGCGGCGGCCAGCGTCTCCGACGCCTCCGCGCCCAGCCGCTCGGCGGCGGCCTGGGCCTCGGCCCGCACCCGGTCGGCGCTGTCCTGCGCCTCCGACTTCAGCCGCTCCGCCTCGGCCGCGGCCTCCGAACGCAGCCGTACGGCGACGGCCTCGCCCTCGGCGCGGGACGCGGACGCGTCGGCGGCGGCCTCGGTGCGCAGCCGCTCGGCCTCCACCTCCGCCTGCTGCTGGAGCGCGCGGATCCGCTCAGCGGCCTCGGTGCGCAGCCGCTCGCCCTCCTCGGACGCCTCCCGGCGGATCCGGGCCGCCTCCTCACGGGCGTCGCTCAGCGCCTGCTCGGCGGCGGCGAGCCGCTCCTCGGCCTCCGTGTGCAGCCGCGTCAGCTCCTCGGCGGCCTCCGCGCGCCGGGCCTCGACGGCCCGCTCGGTCTCCTCGCGCAGCTCGCGCGCGGCCCGCTCGGCGTCCTCCTTGAGGGCCTCGGCCTGCTCGGCGGCCTCCGCACGGTGCCGCTCGGCCTCCTTGCGGGTGCGCTCCAGCGTCTCCTCGGCCTGCCGGCGCAGCGCGGTGGCGCGCTCGATGGCCTCGGTGCGGACCTTCTCGCTGTCCGTCTGCGCGGTGGAGCGCAGTTCGTCCGCGTCCGCCTTGGCCTTGGCGAGCAGTTCCTCGGCGGACTTCGCCGCCTCCTCGATCTGCGCCACGGCCTCCTTGCGGGCCTCCGCGCGGATCTTCTCGCCCTCGGCGACCGCGTCGGCGCGCAGCTGCTCGGCCTCGCCGCGCAGCCGGCGGGCCTCCTCCTGCAGCTCGACCGTCTTGGCGCGGTACTCCTTGGTGTCGTCCTTGGCGGCGCCCTTGAGCTGCTCGGCGATGTCGTGCGCCTCGGCCCGCAGCCGGTCCGCCTCGGCCTCGGCCTCCCTGCGGATCCGCTCGGCCTCCTCGGCGGCGGCCCTGGTGGTCTTCTTGGCGTCCTCCGACGCCTTGTTGAGCACGTCCTCGGCGGTCTTCGCCGCCTTGGACAGCTGGGTGGCCGACTCCTCGGCGGTGATCGTGCGGGCCTTCTCGGCGGCCTCGGCGACGATCTTCTCGGCCTCCGCGCGGGCGTCCGCGACCAGCTGCTCGGCCTCGGACTTGGTCTGCTCGGCCTCCTTCGTGGCCTCCTGGACCAGCCGGGCCACCTGCTCCTTGGCGGTGCGCGTCCGGGTCTCGTTCGCCGACTCGGCGGAGGCGAGCGCCTTGGCGGCGGCCTCCTTGGCCTCGGCGAGCACCTTCTCCGCCTCGGTGCGGGCCTCGCGCAGCGCGGTCTCGGCCTCCGCCATGCGCTGCTCGGCGGCCCTGCCGAGCTCCTGCGCCTCACGACGCGCGGCCTGCGTCTCGCCGGCCGTCGACGTCCGCAGCTGCTCGGCGTGGTCGGTGGCCTCCTGCGCCTGAGCGGAGGCGGCGTTCAGCAGCCGCTCCGCGTCCGCGCGGGCCCGGCGCAGGAGCTGCTCGGCCTCCGCGCGGGCCGACTCGGCCTCGCTCTGCAGCCGCTGGCGCGCCTCGGCGGTCAGTCGCTCCGCCTCCGCACGCGCGGCGGCCATGGCCTGCTCGGCCTCCGCGCGGGACTCCTCGAGGAGCCGGCGGGCCTGAGCCTCCGTCCGGGCGCGCAACTGCTCCGCCCAGGCAACGTTCTCGTTGACGTGCGACTCGACGGTCTGCCGGCGCTCCGCCAGCTCCTGGTCGAGCTGCTGGCGCCGGGTCACCGCCTCCTGGTGCAGCTCCGCCTGGAGCCGGGCCGCCTGCTCCGCGTGCTCCTGCAGGATCCGCTGGGTCTGCGCCCGCGCCTGGCTCAGCTCACGCTCGGCGTCCGCCCGCAACTGGTCGGCCTGCAGCTGCGCGTTGCGCAGCAACTGCTCGGCCTGGTAGCCGAGGTCCCCGCCGTCGTAGGCGGGCCGGGACATGATGGTGCGGCGCGCCTCGTGCAGCTTGGCGCGCAGCACCTCGACCTGGTAGCCGAGGTCCTCGGCGTGCTGGATCGCCTTTTCCCGCTCGGTCTTCAGCCGCTTCATCTCGGCTTCGAACCGAGAGAGGTGGTCGACGTCAGCCGCCGGCTCTCGCTCCTGGCTCTCGTAGCCCCGCACTGCGCGGTCCCATCCGTCCCCTGGTCGCAAGTCTGGCCGAGCCCCGTCCGTCCGGCGAACGGTGCTCCCGGGGAATGGTGTCAGATCGGCGGCGGAGCATGGGCTGCTGCCCCGGCGCTCGCCCCCCTCAACCCGGACCCCGGTCGGTCCCGCCGTCGTTGACGGCAGGACCCGGTCACCCTGGATCGAGCGGCGACCGCACCCAACCCTACCGGCCCATATGTACGTGGGTCAGTGCTCAGGTGACTCAACCGGCGCCGAAGTGACCAGTTCTGTCAGTACGCCATGGCAGTCCTTGGGGTGCAGGAAGGTGATGCGTGACCCCATGGAGCCGCGCCGGGGCTCTTCGTACAGAACGCGTACGCCCTTGTCCTTGATGGCAGCGGCGTCGGCGTCGACGTCCGCCGTACCGAAGGCGATGTGGTGGACGCCCTCGCCGTTCTTCGCCAGCCACTTGGCGACCGTGGAGTCCTCCCGGGTCGGTTCCAGCAGCTGGAGGTAGGAGGCGCCGCCGTCCGAGGTGTCGTTGATCTTGAGCATGGCCTCGCGCACGCCCTGCTCCTCGTTGACCTCGGAGTGGAACACCTCGAAGCCGTAGGTGGCACGGTAGAACTCGACGGTCCTGTCGAGGTCGAAACAGGCGATCCCGATGTGGTCGATTCGCGTCAGCATGGTTTCAGTGCAGCGCTCCCGGGGTGGTTACGCAACGTGCGCGCGATCACACCGACGGCCCGATGACGGGGTGCGCCGGGCCTCAGTACATTCGAAGTAAACCCTCGTTCACTCCTCGGCTGTGCAGGCCGGTAAGGGGATCGCAGCTCATGTCTTCTGCATCTTCCGCAGCGAACGGCACGACGTCCGTCATCGTCGCGGGCGCCCGCACCCCGATGGGTCGGCTGCTCGGTTCGCTCAAGTCCTTCTCCGGGGCCGACCTCGGCGGCTTCGCGATCAAGGCCGCCCTCGACCGTGCGGGGATCGGCGGCGACCAGGTCCAGTACGTGATCATGGGGCAGGTGCTCCAGGCCGGGGCGGGGCAGATCCCGGCACGTCAGGCCGCCGTCAAGGCGGGCATCCCGATGAACGTCCCGGCGCTCACCATCAACAAGGTGTGCCTCTCCGGTCTGGACGCCATCGCGCTGGCCGACCAGCTGATCCGGGCCGGCGAGTTCGACGTGGTCGTCGCCGGCGGCCAGGAGTCCATGACCAACGCCCCGCACCTGCTGCCGAAGTCCCGCGAGGGCTTCAAGTACGGCGCCGTCCAGATGCTCGACGCCATGGCGTACGACGGTCTGACCGACTCCTTCGAGGGCGTCGCCATGGGCGAGTCCACCGAGAAGCACAACACGCGCCTGGGCATCGGCCGCCAGGAGCAGGACGAGATCGCCGCCCTGTCCCACCAGCGGGCCGCCGCCGCGCAGAAGAACGGCGTCTTCGAGGCCGAGATCACCCCGGTCGAGATCCCGCAGCGCAAGGGCGACCCGGTCCTGTTCAGCAAGGACGAGGGCATCCGCGGCGACACCACCGCCGAGTCGCTCGGCAAGCTGCGCCCCGCCTTCGCCAAGGACGGCACCATCACCGCCGGCTCCTCCTCGCAGATCTCGGACGGTGCGGCGGCCGTGGTCGTGATGAGCAAGGCCAAGGCGCAGGAGCTCGGCCTGGACTGGATCGCCGAGATCGGCGCCCACGGCAATGTGGCCGGCCCCGACAACTCCCTGCAGTCGCAGCCGTCCAACGCGATCCTGCACGCCCTGAAGAAGGAGGGCCTGGAGGTCTCCGACCTCGACCTCGTCGAGATCAACGAGGCGTTCGCCGCGGTCGCGGTGCAGTCAATGAAGGATCTCGGCGTTTCCGCCGAAAAGGTGAATGTCAACGGTGGCGCCATCGCCCTGGGTCACCCGATCGGGATGTCCGGCGCGCGGCTCGTGCTGCACTTGGCGCTGGAGCTGAAGCGGCGCGGCGGCGGGGTCGGCGCGGCGGCGCTGTGCGGCGGCGGCGGCCAGGGTGACGCGCTGATCGTGCGGGTACCCAAGGCCTGAGCCGGATTTGTTTGCTGGTTTCCCCCTCGTGAACGGAGCTGTGATGCAGGACGTCTCCACTCTGGTGGCCCGGGCCAGAGAGGGCAGGCCGCGGGCCGTGGCCCGGCTGATCTCCCTGGTGGAGGGGGCGTCCCCGCAGTTGAGGGAGGTCATGGCGGCCCTGGCACCGCTCACCGGCAACGCGTACGTCGTCGGTCTGACCGGCTCGCCGGGCGTCGGCAAGTCGACGTCCACCTCGGCACTGGTGGCCGCGTACCGCAAACAGGGCAAGCGGGTCGGCGTCCTGGCCGTCGACCCGTCCTCGCCGTTCTCCGGCGGCGCCCTGCTCGGCGACCGCGTCCGGATGTCGGAGCACGCCTCCGACCCCGGCGTCTACATCCGCTCCATGGCCTCCCGCGGCCACCTCGGCGGCCTCGCCTGGGCCGCGCCGCAGGCCATCCGGGTCCTGGACGCGGCGGGCTGCGACGTGATCCTGGTCGAGACGGTCGGCGTCGGCCAGTCGGAGGTGGAGATCGCCTCCCAGGCCGACACCTCCGTCGTCCTGCTCGCCCCCGGCATGGGCGACGGCATCCAGGCCGCCAAGGCCGGGATCCTGGAGATCGGTGACGTCTACGTCGTCAACAAGGCCGACCGCGACGGCGCCGACGCCACCGCCCGGGAGCTGAACCACATGCTCGGCCTCGGCGAGTCCCGCGCCCCCGGCGACTGGCGCCCGCCGATCGTCAAGACGGTCGCCGCGCGCGCGGAGGGCGTCGACGAGGTCGTCGAGGCGCTGGAGAAGCACCGCGCGTGGATGGAGGAGCGGGGCGTCCTGGCGGAGCGCCGGTTGGCCCGCGCCGCCCGCGAGGTCGAGACGATCGCCGTCACCGCCCTGCGCGAACGCATCGGCGACCTCCACGGCGACCGCCGGCTCGGCGCCCTGGCGGAACGGATCATCGCCGGCGAGCTGGACCCGTACCGGGCGGCGGACGAGCTGGTGGCGGGGCTGACGGAGAGCTGACCCCCGGGCACAGGTGAGGGGCGGCCGGGAGCGGAACCATCCGCCCCCGGCCGCCCCTCATCCGCACCCTCAGGCGTCGTCCCCGTCGTCATCGGAGCCGTCGTCGGAGTCGTCGTCCCCGTCCGCCGTGACCTTGCCGCTGTTCAGGCCGACCCGCCAGTCCCGGTCGTCCCCGCCGGAGGCCCGGGTCTCGACCTCCCAGCCCTCGTCGCCGTCGTCGTCCAGCTCCACCGACGTCACCGTCCCCTTGGCGGCCGCCGCCCTCGCGGCCTCCTCGGCCGTCACCGACGTCCCCTTCAGCGCGGCCCGCACCTCGTCGGCGTCGTCCTCGTCGTCCTGCTGGGCGCCCAGGACCTTGCCGGTGGCCGGGTCGACCCACACGCTGTACCAGGTGTCGCCGCCGGTGAGGACGTCGACCTCCCAGGCCGTCCTGTCACCGTCGTCGTCCTCGTCGTCCAGTTCCACGGAGACGGCGGTGCCCGGCGTGTGCTTCAGGGCGGCGGCGACGGCTTCGGCGGCGGTCACCTTCGAGGAGGCCGCCTGCGCGTCGTCGTCGCGGTCGTCGTCGCGGTCACGCGCTCCGTCGTCGTCCCGGTCGTCATCGTCCCGACCGTCGTCGTCCCGGTCGTCGCGGTCGTCGTCGTCCGCTGCCCACGTGTTCGCCTGCCGCTTCGGCGCGTCGTCCCCCGAGACCGCGAGGGCCGTCGCCGTACCTCCTCCGACGAGGGCTGCGGCCGTGACGGCGGCGATCACGATGTTGCGCTTCATGCGGGTTCCTCCCCTGTCGTTCGTTTTCGACGCCTTCAATCTCGCCGACCGAGGCTGAAAGGAACCTGAAACCGCCTGAAGTGATCTTCAGGTTCCCTTTGCGACCCTTGGGGGCATGCGCCTGTTGATCGTGGAGGACGAGAAGCGGCTCGCCCTGTCGCTCGCCAAGGGACTGACCGCCGAGGGCTATGCCGTGGACGTCGTCCACGACGGCCGGGAAGGGCTGCACCGGGCCACCGAGGGGTCGTACGACCTGGTCGTCCTCGACATCATGCTGCCCGGCCTGAACGGTTACCGGGTCTGCGCCGCCCTGCGCGCCGCCGGGCACGACGTGCCGATCCTGATGCTCACCGCCAAGGACGGCGAGTACGACGAGGCCGAGGGCCTGGACACGGGCGCCGACGACTACCTCACCAAGCCGTTCTCGTACGTCGTCCTCGTCGCCCGCGTCAAGGCGCTGCTGCGCCGCCGGCAGGGCGTCGGGGCCTCCCCGGTGCACGTGCACGGCGACCTCAGGGTGGACACCGCCGCCCGCCGGGTCTTCCTGGGCGAGGACGAGGTGGCGCTGACCGCCAAGGAGTTCTCCGTCCTGGAGCAGCTGGTGCTGCGGGCCGGCGAGGTGGTCTCCAAGGCGGAGATCCTGGAGCACGTCTGGGACTTCGCCTACGAGGGCGACCCGAACATCGTCGAGGTCTACGTCAGCGCCCTGCGCCGCAAGCTGCGCGCCGGGCTGATCCGGACCGTGCGCGGCGCCGGGTACCGGCTGGAGACGGCGCGGTGAACCGGCTGTTCGGCTCGGTCCGGTCGCGGGCGACGCTCGGCGCGACCCTGGTGGTCGCCGTGGCCCTCGTCACGGCGGGGTTCGCCGTGGTGCTGGCGCTGCGCTCCAACCTGACCGCCGAGGCGGGCACCCGGGCGGAGCGCTCCGCCCGGGCGGTCGCCTTCGATCTGGCCGCCCGGACGGCGTACGAGGACCTGACGGGGCTGGACGGCGACGACGGGCCGGTGCAGATCCTCGACGAGGGCGGCGGGCTGGTCGCGGCCAGCGAGGACCTGGAGCGGATCAGCGGCACGGCGACCGACGAGGTGAAGCCGCGTCCCTCCGCCCCGCCCGCCCCGTCCGCCCCGGGCGACGACGATGACGACTCCGACGATTCCGATGACTCGGACGACTCGGACGACGACTCGGACGACGCCGAGGACTCCGGTGGCTCCGGCGAGGACCTCGCCCCCGGTGAGATCGCCGGCGAGACCACCTTCGGGAACGGCTCCGCGACGATCGTCGGCGACACCGAGGACTACCGGTTCGCGGCCGTCGACGTGCAGACCCACGACCG
>NZ_MSGP01000327.1 GCF_002078235.1 Streptomyces viridosporus | reverse complement strand
GCCCGCCCCCGGGGGCGGGCTCGGCGTGAGATGGCCGCGGTCGCGGATGGCAGTCGTCCCGCCCCGCTCCGGTTCAAGCTGTGGATCTCCACCGGGACCGGGCAGCACCGACGGACGGGCCGGCAATCGGTCTCGGCCCGGTTTCGCGGAAACCGAACCGGACCCGAGCCGTTTCGGTGCCTACGCGTTCACCGGGAGGTCGGCCCGCCAGCCGCGAAGCAGTGTGTGCATCGCCTTCTGGGCGAGCTGCTGGGCGCGCTCGTTGCCGACGGTGCCGATGCGGCCGAGCGACGCTATGCCGGACAGCGTTCCCCAGACGATGTCGCAGGCTTCGTCGAAATCAGCCAGGACCACGTCGTGGGCATCCGACCACATGGTGAGGAGTTCCCTCAGGAGGCCGATCATGGGGGCCGCCGCGCGCAGGCGCTCATCCGCGTCGACGGTGTTGTCGTTCATCACCTGATACAGGTGCGGGTGCTCGCCGGCGAACCGGACACTCTCGGACGCGAGCAGCAAGAAGCGCCGGTCGATGTCGGGCTCCTCGGCGGCCTGCTGCAGCTCGGCCATCATCAGACGGTAACCGTGAGCGACGAGCTCCAGCACGAGCGCGTCCTTGTTGGCGAAGTGCTGATAGACGACGGGTGCGGAGTATTCGACGGCGGTTGCTATGCGCCGGATCGTCAACGCCGTGGCACCCTCGTTCTCGAGGATGTGCAACGCGGCCTCGATGATTCGTTCGCGGGTGCTCGCGCGTTCGCGGGCCCGTCTGGCGCTGGTCGGCATCGTTGGCACCTCGCTTCCAGCATGTCCTCGGCACGGAGCCGCCGACGTCGGCGGCACCGTCACGGCACAGCCATCCTAACAACGTTAGAAGGTCTCGGCGGAACGCGCCGTACGCAGCACGACCGGCTCCGCGGGGTGCACCGTTACCCCGGGCGGACCGCGCCGCTACCGAGGCTGCGGACCCCGCCGCTGTGGAAGGGCGACCATCGAGGCGTCGCCTGGCGCGGCCGGCGGCTGGCCAGCGACCTGGGCCAGCAGACCGCACCACGAAGACAGGTCCGCTGCGGTGTCCGGGACACCGCCCAGCCCCTCGCGCGGTGTCCAGGACGCCCGGATCTCGATCTGCGAGGCCGACGGGCGCGCCGAGAGTCCCCCGAAATAGTGGGAACTCACGCGCGTGACCGTGCCGCTGGACTCCCCGTACGTCAGTCCGCGCGCCTGCGACCGTCACGGCCCGCCTGCACCGCGCCAGCGGGCCGCCGACCACCGTCTCCCCACGATGGATCCGAGAAGACGTCAACGCCCATCCCAAGCCGGAACCGTGGCCGGGCGAATGACGACTGTGCACGTGGGAGCCCTGGCACCTCTTCGCACGCTCAACCAGCTGACATCTCGGCGGGTTCAGACGCACCAGCAGTTCTCATCACGCCGCACCGCTGCGTGCGAAAACGGCTGCAGACGCCAGCTGAGCTGTCATGGTCGCTCCGTGGGACCTCGACCACGCTCCGCGACCACTAGGTCGCCGAGCAGTCGAAGAACTACCGGTACTCCACCAACCACCACCAGGCCGTCATCGACGCCGACACCCGGCTTGTCGTCGCGGTCGGCCGGCCGCTGCCCGGCAACCGCAACGACTGCACGGCATGGGCGGAGTCCGGTGCGAAGGACGCCGTCGGCCGCACCACGGTCATCGCCGACGGCGGCTACCGGGGCACCGGCCTGGTCATCCCGCACCGCCGCGGGCCCGGCTAGGGCGAGCTCCCGGCCTGGAAAGAGGAACACAACCGCTCCCATCGAAAGGTCCGCGCCCGCGTCGAGCACGCCTTCGCCCGCATGAAGACCTGGAAGATCCTCCGCGACTGCCGCCTGAAAGGCGACGGCGTCCATCACGCCATGCTCGGCATAGCCCGCCTTCACAACCTCGCCCTCGCCAGAGCCCCTGTCGAACGCGGCATGGCACGGCTGAAGTCCTGGCAGATCTTCCACAGATCCCGCATCAGCCCCAATCGCATGACCGTCATCGCCAAAGCCGTCCTCACCCTGGAGAGACAACGCTGAAAACGCTCAGTGAACGACGATTTACCCGGCCGAGCTGGTCGCATGAAGGCGGGATCCGCCGGAACAGGCTGTGCGGCCTGGGCACTTTGGCCCCGCGGTACTTGTGCCTGCTGTTCTGCCTGGACGCCGAACGCGCTGCACAGTTCACTTGTCACGTCGCCCGGCCAGGTGGCGGGAACACGTATCCCAACCCTCTAACACTCCTCCAGGGAGCAGGCAAGACGGCAGCGCACCTCCTCGTACGCAGCACACCACATCGACCCGCGGAGCCATAATGTCACTCACGTTTAAGCGCCCTCGGCGCATGGCCGCCCTCACAGCCGCCGGAATACTGACTGCCGGTCTGCTGCAGCTCGGTTCGGCCTCCATCGCCTCAGCAAGTATGCCTCCGGCCGGCCCAACCGCCAAGGCAGTGTCCGAGGGCGTCGCTCTGTCGCCGGCCTCCGAGCAAAATTTCGGATTTTATTGGAACGGAGTTCTCGCCGAGTACGTTGCGAAAGTCAGCATCAATGGGAATACGCTAACCGTAACCAGGTACCCCGGCGCCTCCTCCGTCATCGACCGGTGGATGGCGGGTTCAGCGCCGGCATACACCCTCGGCATCGGGCTGTTCGACTACATCGGAAACGTATTCAAGAGCTATACGTTCTACACCCCGGTCCTTGCGAGGGTGGAAATCAGCCGAAACGGTCAGCAGAAGCTCACCATCAAATACCTGCCGTAGGGTATCTCCTAGCGCCGCATCAAGCGACGTTCACCCTGTCCTGACCCGCCGCCCGGATCTAATCCGGGCGGCGGGGGTGTCCACTGACCTTGACTCACCAAAAGAGACAACGCTGAAAAAGCTCACTGGGTGAACGGCACAGGGGCTCTGACCCAGGGCTTCGGCGTAGTCGCGTGACGTCTGGTTCGTGATCATTCGAGGCCGAGTAGCGCGAGGGGGCGCCGAGGGTCGCGGGCATTGTGGCGGAGGCCAGCCGCGATATTCTTCACCCCGGCGGCCCGGAGGGCTCCGATGGCGAGGTTGCGCCAGGTGGCCATGGCGCGGGGCGCGTTGCCGGTCCGTAGCTGGGAGGCGTCCTCGGCGAAGGTGGTGTCGCGGATGTGGTGCAGGGCCTCGATCTTCCAGTGGTCGCGGATGAGTTGGATGATCTGGGTTGGAGTGGCCTGCTCGGCGGTCAGGCTGGTGACGGCGTAGACCGTCTTGACGGTGGTCTTGCCGGTCTTGCGGTCGGTGCGCCGGCGCTTGATCTGGACGGCCTGGCGGGCTCCCGGGAAGAGAAGGCCGTTGACGGTGGCAACCTTAATACGGCGAATCTCCGAGCGGCCGTGGCCGACGCCCTTGGTGCGTCCCTGAAGCGGGATGTCCTTCCAGGGAACGGACTTGAGCTGCCGGCGCAGCTTCTTCTGATTGCCCTTGACGATCACGATGTAGTGGGCAGCCCGGCCCAGGAGGTAGTCGGCATGCTCGCGCTGGGTGTGCATAGCGTCGCTGGTGACCACGACGCCGGCCAGGTCGGCGACGCTGTCCAGCAGCAGCTGGAAGCACGTGATCTCGTTGGTCCTCTCGCCGACGTCCAGCTGGGCCAGGACCAGGCCGGTGGCGTGCTCCAGTGCGGCGAGCAGGTGGATCTTGCGGCCCTTCGCTCTGGCCGCGCCGCGCAGGCTTTTGCCGTCCACGGCGAGGCCGCGCAGCCCGGTCGCCTTCGGGCGACGGTCCGCCAGCCAGCGTCCGACCGCCCGGTCCAGCGCGTCGCCGTCGATGCGGGCCAGCAGTCGGCGGACCGTGGTCTCGGCGGGCAGGACCCGCCTGGGCAGAAGCGGATCGGGGTCGGCACCGACCTGTTCCAGCACATACCCAGGGGCATCGGCGATCCATTCGCCGACCGCCAGCAGCGAGGTCGCTCCGGCCAGCACCGCGCACGCGGTGAGAGCGAGCACGACGGCCAGGCGGTGGCGCACCCCGCGTGGGTCACGCGGGTCCGGCACCTCTGCCAGGCGTTCCAGCAGGCCCGGGACCTCCTCGGGTCCGACCTGCGGATTCTCGCGCAGTTGGTCAAGGGCAGGCGGGATCAGAGATGATGCGTCGGCAGGCACGGTCTTCCGCTTGGATCACGGGGCGTCGAGAACTCCATGATCTTGGAAGCCGTGCCTGTCACGTTCCTGTCGAGCTGACAGAACACGACGAACCGAACATCAAGCGATCACATCAAGCCCCGCGTTGAGGGCGCCTGCGATCAGCCATATCTGGCAGTCGCTTACTGCGGTTCCCGCTAGTGAGGGCTCTGGGGTAATGGTCATTCGTCTGGGTGGTGTTTGGGCCCTGAGTGACTTTCGTTGCTCTGAATGGGGGATGTGCCCTCTAGCGTGCGGGGGTGACGATCTCGATCAACCCACCTTGCGAGGCAGAGCGGCCATTTGTGCGGCCGGACATGAGCGGAATACGCGTGGCGGTCACGGGGGCCACGGGCTTCGTGGGCCGACGCCTGTGCCGCCGGATCGTTGAGGGCGGTGGCCGAGTGACAGCACTGGTGCGGCCGCGGTCCGACCGCCGGGTGCTGGACGGCTGTCCGGTCGATTTTGCCGTGGCGGATCTGCTCACAGGCTCGGGGGTCGCGGGGGCGGTCTCGGACGCGAATGTGGTGATGCACCTGGCGGCCGCGCTACGGGTCGGATCGCATGCTGGCTTCCGACTGGCCAACACGGTGGCAACGGGTGTGTTGGCAGGCGTGTTGGCGACGTCGGGAGCGCCGCCGCGGCTGGTCGTGTGCTCGTCGCTGGCGGCTGCTGGTCCGGTCCTCGGGCAGGGGCGGGCGCGGTGTGAGGAGGACCCGCCCTGCCCGGTGTCGTCGTACGGAGCCAGCAAGCTGGCCGGGGAACGGGAGGCGCGGCGCTTCGCAGAACAAGTGCCGACCGTCATCGTGCGTCCGCCGATCGTGTACGGGCCGGGTGATGTGGCGTTCGTACCGCATCTGGCTGCGACGGCCCGGTCGCGGGTGGCGGTGCGGCCAGGCCCTGCGGCCCGCGTCTACTCGGTGCTGTACGTGGACGATCTGTGCGACGCGCTGATCGCCGCGGGCTTGCAGGGGCGTACCGCCAGTCCGGATGAGCCCCACAGCGGTGTCTATCACCTGTGCGACGGCGTTGAGTACACCCTGGCTGACCTGGTGCGGACTGCTGGTGCGCTGCTGGGCTGCGGCAGGCCGCTGGTGCTGCCCGTGCCGTCGCCTGTGGTGCGGGCGGCCGGTGTGGTGAGTGAGGCGGTCGGACGGTTGCAGGGCGGGGTGCCGGTGTTCAACCGGGACAAGGCGCGCGAGGCCGTGGCCGGGTCATGGACGGCCAGTTCGGATCGTGCGTACCGGGATTTCGGGTTCCGGGCCCGGGTGGGGCTCGAGGACGGACTGCGAGAGGCTTTCAAGGAGATGCTTCATGGCTGAGACCACCGAGCTGGCGCCGGCACCTGCGGGCGCGCCGTTGCTCCACGCGGCACGGAGGGGGCTTGGGCAGCTGGCGGTGGCGGTCGTCGGTATGTCCGGGCTGCGCCTGGACCAGCCCGGACGCCGGGTGCTGCGGGCCTTGGTCTGGGCGTGTCTGGTGGCTGCCGGTTTCGCGGCGGAGGAGCAGTTCCGCGCCGTTGCGGGCAGCGGCGCGGTGCGATGGGCAGCGGTCGGGTACGCGGTGGTGATCGCGGTCCTGTACTACGGCGGACTGATCGCTGTGCTGGACGCGGCGGTTGCCCGCCGCTTCACCCATGCCGTGGGTGAGGCGCGGGCGGTGGAAGGGTTCGACTTCGTGTTGGGGCTGCTGTTTCTGCAGCAGGGCTTGTGCCAGGGGCTGTTGATGGCGGCCTTCCCCGGCCAGTTGCCCGAAGTGGGCGTCGATGGTCTGTGGGTGGTGCTGGGCGTGGTGCTGGGCATCGTGGGCTTCGGCACGAAGCTGTGGGCGGCCTGGCTGACCGGCCTGAACACCTATTACTGCCGGGACATGTTCCTGGGCCGCGCTACCGCGACGGACGGCTACGTCGTCCGTGGCCCCTACCGCTGGCTGCGCAACCCGATGTACGGGGTGGGCAACCTGCACGGCTACGGGGTGGCGCTGTGCTACCGGTCGGTGGCGGGGCTGGTGTGCGTGGCCGTGTTCCAGGTACTGATCTACGTCTTCTACTTCGTGCGGGAGAAGCCGTTCATCGTCCGCACCTATCTCGGCGGCACCGCCGCCTGAAAACTCGTTGTGGGGCCGCCCCGCCGGCGGGGCGGCCCCACAACGAGTACTTCCCCCTGGTGCGGGCCAGACTGCGGTCGCGAGTCAGGGGGCGCGCAGGATGAGCGCGGCGTTGGCTCCGCCGAATCCGCTCGCCGTAGTCAGCACGGTGTGCAGGCGCGCGGACCTGGGGGCCTTGAGGACGATGTCGAGGTCGACGGCGTCGTCTTGATGGCTGAGATTGGCTGTGGGTGGGATGGCCTGATGCCTGAGGGTCAGCAGGGCGGCGGCGGCCTGGATGGCGGCTGCCGCCCCCAGGGCGTGTCCGATCGCGCCCTTCAGGGCCGTGACGGGCGGAGGCGCGGCGGAGAAGACGCGGTTCAGGGCGCGTGCTTCGGCTGCGTCTCCGGCCGGAGTCGAGGTCGCGTGGGCACTGGCGTGATCGATGTCGGCAGGCGTCATGCGGGCATCGGACAGGGCTGCTCTGACGGCTTGTTGCAGGCCGCCTCCGTCGGGGTGCGGGTTGACAGGATGATGGGCGTCGGCAGAGGCGCCGTAGCCGGCGACGGTGCCTTGGAAGGCGGCACCGCGGGCGCGGGCATGGTCGGGGTTCTCGAGCACCAGGACGGCGGCACCTTCGCCCAGGACGAAGCCGTCGCGGTCACGGTCGAAGGGGCGGGAGGCCCCAGATGGATCGTGCAGGCGGGTGGACAGCGCCCCCATGCGGGCAAAGCTGATGGCAGTGACAGGGGAGCGGCCGGATTCCGCGCCGCCAGCCAGGACAATGTCGCAGGTACCTGAGCGGATGAGGTCACGGGCGACGCCGATGGCGTGACCGCCGGAGGCGCAGGCACTGGTGACGGTGAAATTGGGGCCGCGGTAGTCAAGGTGAGCGGCAATCTCTCCGGCCGCCATGCTGGGCAGGGTCCGCGGCAGGAACAACGGGGACACCAAGTGGTGTTCACCGTTCCGGAGACGGTCGCAGACCTTGTCCACGCCAGTGAAGCTGTCGGAGGCGACCCCCAGGACGACGCCGATGCGGGTGGGGTCTGCCGTCGTTGGTGTGAGGCCGGCATCTGCGGCGGCCTCTTGGGCGGCGGCCAGCGCGAAGTGGATGAAAGCATCGGTCCGCCGCACCGTCCGTCGCGGTAGATGATCGCAGGCGTCGAATGCACGAACGGGGCAGGAGAGGTCCACCGGCAGCCCCGTCAGGAGCGGATCATGGGCAGAGCTGAAGGACTGCCCTGAACACAGGCCCTGCCAGGTCGTGTTGGCGCCGACGCCAGCCGGTGTGATCATTCCGATGCCAGTGACGGCGACATCGCGGGTCACTGCGCGGCCGCGGTGGACGGGACGGCCGCAGCGTTCGGGGACTGCTCGGCCACTGCTTGCACGAGCTCGGTGATTGTGGAGTCCTGTGTGAGGTCCAGGTTGTCGGCTACGTCGACTCCGTGGCGCTCTTCGAGAACGACGGCGAATTCGACCAGGAGCAGTGAGTCCATTTCGATGTCCAGCAGGGTGGTCTGCGAGGTGAGTTGCTTCTCGTCCACCCCGGTGACTTCGGCAAGGATCGAGACCACGGTGTCATGTGTGAGCGGCATGGACAGCCTCCTGTGCAGTATGGGAGAGAGCGGGCAGACATGAGCACGGCTCGCTGTGTCGCACGCAGCGCGCGTACAGGCGGTGGCGTTTGTGTACCGTGGCGCCGACGACGGCCAGTGTCCTGTTGGCGGCTTCGTTGTCCTCCAGGACCCAGGACACGTCGAGCTCGTTCCAGCCACGCGTGAGGCTGCTGGCCACTGCATCGGCGGCCAGAGCGAGGGTGGCTCCCTGGGCACGGCTGTCTTCGCGGACTCCCAGGGCCATCAGGCGGCCGCGGGTGATGGCGCGACTGCCCCGCCACACGCGCCAGGCTCCGACCGGCCAGCCGAAGCGGGTTAGATGTCCGCGAGCGGGCGCGAGGGCCTGGTTGAAATCGGGCAGCAGGATGCTGAAGCCGACGGGTGTTCCCTCGTGCTCGACGATGCGGACGCCGGTGGGGGCGAGCAGCCGGATCTGCCGGGCCAGGTAGGTGAACTCCGCGTCGGTCGCCGGTGCAAAGCCCCAGTTCTCCTGCCAGCACGCGTGATACAGCGCCCGCACGAGATCGCACTCGCTGTCGAAGCGTCGCCAGTCCGCCGCTCGCACCGTCAGACCACGCCTGCGCCGCAGCAGGTCGCTGTGACCGGCCCACCGCGTGACCTTGCGGCTGGTCGGGGACAGCCGCCACGACAGCAGTTCCTTGACCGGGGTTAAGCCGCCCGCGGCGAACAGGTCTGTGTAGTAGGGAGGGTTGTAGGGCATGCCGATGCGCGGGGCGTCGTCAAAGCCGTCGACGAGCAGTCCGCACTCGTGGTGCATGTTCGGGTTCATCGGGCCCGTCACGGTGTGCATGTCCCGCTCACGCAGCCAGGCCACCGCCCGCTCCCACAGGGCGCGCGCCACGGCAGGGTCTTCGGCGCACTCGAAGAAGCCCACATAGCCTCGGTGCCCGCGGGCTGGTCCGTCCGGACCGATGATGGCCGCGACCCGGCCCACCGGCACCCGGCCACGACGGGCCACGAAGTAGCCGACCTCGCTCTGGCGCAGGTAGGGGTTGCGGCGCGGGTCGAGGAACTGACGCCGCTCCACTTCCAGCGGGGCCACCCAGTGCGGGTGGGCCTTGTACAGCTGGTAGGGCAGCCTGATGAAGTCATCCATGTCGACACGGCTTCGGACCATCACGACGTTGACAGGGCCTTGCGGGGGCCGAGGATCGCTCATCAGGCGGGACACGGGATCGGGTCCGCTGCCACGCCGGTCGAGTCGCCGGACGGCAGGAGTCGGCCCACGACCTCCAGGATGTGGTCGATGTGTGCTTCGGTGTGGGCAGCGGTGATGGACAGGCGCAACCGGGATTGTCCCGGCGGGACGCCCGGCGGCAGGAACGGCGTAGCGAACACACCGGCCTCAAGCATTGCCCGCCATGTGTGCAGGCACTGGTCGGCGTTGCCGGCAGGGAGGGCCACGATGGGGCTGGACCAATTGGGACGGACGTATCCCAGCCCGGCCAGTCCGTCGTGCAGACGGTCCGCCAGCTCGGCCAGTGCTGCGCGCTGTTCGCACTCGTCGCGGATGATGCGCAGCGCGGCGAGCGCTGCGGCGGCGGTCGGTGGCGGCATGGACGCCGAGTAGACGGCGGCACGCCCGAACACGCGGCAGTGCTCGATGAGTTCGGTGCTTCCGGCGATGAATCCGCCGCCGGCGCCGAACGCCTTGGAGAAGGTCCCGGTCAGTACGTCGATCTTCTGCTCGCAGCCGAGGTGCTCACCGGCTCCGCGCCCCGATGGGCCCAGGACACCGATGTCATGAGCCCCGTCGACGATGAGCATGGCCGCATAACGTCCGGCAAGATCCGCGATCTCCGGCAGTACGGCCAGCTCCCCGCCCAGCGAGAACGCCCCCTCGGTCACGACCACCGGCGACAGGCCGTGTTCCGACGCTTCCTCCAGCAGCCGCGCCAGGTGGCGGGGAGTGTTGTGCCGGAACCGGCGGTTCTTGGCGGATCCCAGCCGCAGCGCATCGACGAGAGAGGCGTGGATGTGGCGGTCGGCGATAACCACCCGGTCTTCGTCGAGGAGACAGGCCAGGGCGAGATTGGCCTGGAATCCGGTCGTGGCCAGAAGCACCGCCGGGCGGTGCAGGAAGTCGGCGAGTTCCTCCGCCAGTTCCGCGTGCACCGACCAGGTGCCGCTCGCCAATGGTGAGCCGCAGCAGGAGACGCCCAGATCACGCGCCGCGCACGCTGCCGCCTCGCGTACCCGTGGATTCGACGCCAGGCCCAGGTAGTCACCGGAGGCCGCATTGATCGCCCGCATGCCTTCGACGAGGACCTCTCCCGGAGCCGGCTGCCCGGTGACCCGGCGGAAGAACGGATAACCGCCGTCATCCCGAGCCCTGTTGACGGCGGCCCAGGAAGCAGCCGCACCACTCACATCTGACATCGCTTACCTGCCCTGTCACAGCGTGCACTCCAAGATCGCCGCAATCGTAGCCCATTGGAGTCAGATGATGACAAGCTGTAATTCTGGGTGTCTCTTGTTCGGATACCCGACACTCAACGCAAGGACGCACGAGGTCCCTTGACTACATCTGACCAGTGGAAACCCCCCACACATAGAGAGCCTCACGTCGCGGCGGCACCTGCGCGGACACCCCGGGGAGAGGTCTCTCTCCCCACACAGTTGTCACCCATTCGGACCACACGGGAGATCGCCCGCCGATCTCACCCGCACCAAGCGGCCCGGTCTCTCCTGAGGGCCGTGGAGAAGGTGACTCTCGGGTATCTCTTCTTCGCTGCCACGGTGGTGGTCTGGGGCCGTGAGGCCGTACCGCACGCCGCGTGGCTGACGGGGGCCTACGCGGCCCTGGCCGGCTTCGTCTTGGCCTGCGCCGCGGCACACCACCGCTGGGCGTCGCTGGCCCTGGGATTCGTACGGGCGCTGTACCCGCTGGCCTGCGCGCCGCTGCTGTTCTCCGCGTCCGGCCCTCAGTCGCTGGCCCTGCACGGCCGTCTGCTCGACGACGTCATGCTGACCTGGGAGCAGCACCTGTTCGGCGCCCATCCCAACCTCCTGCTCGGCGCCCTCGCCTCCCGCCCCCTCACCGAGGCGCTCAGCCTCAGTTACAGCTCCTACTACCTGTACTTCGTGCTGCCCCCGGCCTACTTCCTTGCCAAGGGCATGCACCAGGCCCTGCACCGCTATGTCCTCGCCCTGTGCCTCGCTCTCTACCTGTGCTTCCTCGGCTTCATGCTGCTGCCCCTCGCCGGCCCCATCGCCGCGCTCGCCCCGGCGTTCGCCCCCGGCCAGTTGCACGGCTATCTGGCCCAGCCCCTTCAGGCGCAGCTAATGGCAAGCGCCGATCCGCCCGGCACATGTTTTCCCTCCTCCCACGTCGCAGGCGCCTGGGCAGCGGCGCTCTCCGTACGGGCAGCCCCCGTTCCGCGGCCCGCGAAGCGGCTGATGATCGCGGCCACGGCGCTGCTCACCGTGGCCGTGGTGTACTGCCGCTACCACTACGTCCTCGACGCCCTCGCAGGAATGGCCACCGCCGCACTGGCCCTCGCCCTCACCGGCCGGCTCACCCATACCGCGGCAGCGGCCGACCGCTGCCGCGGTGGTCAGTGAGCCGCAGACGCCTCCGCGGAACTCCCGGCGACCGTGTCCGGCCCGCGGTTCGGATCACGCGCTTCGTGCGGGGCAGGTCGTTTGAGCCATGCCGGGGCCCACCAGTTGGCCCGCCCGGTCAGCTGCATGAAGGCCGGCACCAGGATGCCGCGCACCAGCGTGGCATCGACCAGGACCGCCACTCCCAGTCCCACGCCCATCATCTTCAGTGTCGTGATGGCAGAACTCGCCAGTCCGGCCATGCTGATGGCGAAGACCACGGCGGCCACAGTGATGAGCTGGCCGGTGCGGGCGATGCCCTCGACGATCGCCTCCCGGTGATCACCATAGGCGTCGTGGTGCTCCTTGATCCGGGCCAGCAGAAAGACCTCGTAGTCCAGCGACAGTGCGAATGCGATCGCGCACAGCAGCGGCGGGATCGTCATGTCCAAGAAGCCCGTGGTCGTGAAGTCGCCGACCAGCCAGCGCAGATGGCCCTCCTGGAAGATGTAGACCATGCTGCCGAGGCTGGCCGTCAGGCTCAGCGCCGCCAGGGCGACGGCCTTCAGCGGAATCAGTACCGACCTGGTGTACAGCAACAGCGCGGCGAGTGTCGTGGCCGCCATCAGCAGCACGGCCCAGGGCACACGATGGGCCAGAGCCGCCTTCGCATCGACATGACGGGCCGGCGAACCCCCCACCCAGCGCGGTCCGGGCGGGGGAAGGTCCCGCACCCGCTCCACCAGGCGGGTGGCCGCCGCCGACTGCGGATCCAGCCCCGTCGATGCCTTCAGCCACACTGCCGTCGCCTTCCCCGGTGCTGCCTTGACGGCCGCGGTGTGATGGCGGTCGTGGTAGCGGCCCGTCGGGGCGGTGACCTGGACGACGCCCGGCAGCGCACTGATACGCCGCGCGTACCGGTCGATCTCGCGGTCGCCGGGGACCGGGGTCAGTACGACGATGAGATCGCGGTCGGGCTGGGCAGGGAAATCGGTGCGGAGGCGTTCGGTGAACTCCCGGGCCTGTGAACCGGCGGGGAGTGCACGTTCGTCGGTGAACCCCCAGTGAGCCTGGCCGAAAGGCCACACCAGCGCCGCCAGCAGCGCCGCGCAGCAGGCCGCCCATGGCCACGGCGCCCCGGTCACCCAGCGGGCGAGCCGCCGCCAGGCCGGACTCGACGCCGCCCGGCGGTGCCCGATCCGGGAGCCCAGCATCGCCAGTATCGCCGGCACCAGGACGACGGTCGCCGTCGCCGCCAGCAGTACCACCGCGACCCCGGCCACGGCCATCGACCGCAGCCACGGGAACGGGAACACCCACAGCGCCGAGAACGCCAGTGTCACCACGCCGGCGGAGACACACACGGTGCGACCCGCGGTCCGGGCCGCCCTGACCGCGGCATCGGGCACAGCGAGCCCTCGCGCGCCCTCCTCACGAAAGCGCGTCACGACCAGCAGGGCATAGTCCACGGCCAGCCCGAAGCCCAAGGTAGCCGCGATGTTCAGCGAGGTCGCCGACACCTCCGTCACACCACCCAGCAGGCGCATAAACGCCCACGATCCCGCCACCGCCAACGCCCCCACCAGCAGCGGAAACAGTGCCGCCAGCAGGGAGCCGAAAGCGAAGACCAAGCATGCGAAGACCACGGGGGCGATCACCAGTTCCGCCCGCACAAGGTCCCGTTCGCCCTGCTCGGCTGCCTGGATCCCGGCCCAAACCCGACCGCCGGGCGACACCCGCAGCGCGCCCTGCTGGCCCGTCACCCGTGGCGCGATCCGCGACGCGGCACGCGCCTGCGCGGCCTCGTCCCCCTCCAGCGCGACGCCGATGAGCGCCGACCGGCCGTCGTTCGCCCGCAGGGCGGGCGAACGCGACGTCCAGTACGCCTCCACCGCGGCCACCCCCGGTTGAGCAGCAACCCGCCGTGCCAGCGCCGCCCCGTCCGAACGCGCCCGTGCCGAGTCGACCGAGTCCTCCGACCTGACCCGTAGCACCAGCCCCGGGTCGGCCCCCCTGAACTTCCGCAACAGTCCATCCGCATGCGCGGACTCCGTTCCCACGGAGTTGTATCCCCCCGTCGACAGGGAAGCCGTGGTGCCAAGCATCGCCACGCACACCACAGCCGCAGTGCAGAGCACCGCCGCCCACACCGTGCGCGCGGGATTCCTGACACTGTGACAGGCCAGCAAGGACAGCCATCCGCCCCCGTCTACACCCACGCCCACCTCCGGTCCGCCCGGCCCCGTTCCATCGTGACTCGGTGCACAGCCATCCCGTGGCCCGCTGGCATCACGGTCATCACACGCAGACCTGGAGGTCACAGAAGTTCCCCCGCGCCGTACACAAGTCCCAACGCAGAAGCGGAGAAAGCGGTCGTGTTTCCGGGGGCGGAATGAGCGGCAACCGGATTGACCAATACGGTGAGCGCGTCGCCAACGGCGCGGGGGAGACACACGAGCGGGATTCCTCTCGAAGATCACGGACAAGTCGGCGATCTTCGTATCGGGCACTGTCTCCGTCTGTACGGGGTTTGACTGTTGACTCACCCTCCCGGGCGGCAAATCACATGATCGGCGGGGAGGGCTCAACCAGCATGCCTCCGCGGCGTGCGACACGCTCTGGCCCTCGCGCTGACCGCGTGTGCGGTTCTGGCCGAGCAACCTCCTTGACGTTCGCTGAGGGTGCTTCCCAGCTGCGGACGGCACCGCGCCTCGCACCATGGCCACCTGGCACACTCTCGCCATCGGCGCCCTCCGCCTGACTGGCAAGACGAACATCGCCTCCGCGCTGCGGCACAACGCCCGCCACGCCCGCCTTCCCCGGACTCATATGATCACGAAACGGGCACCATGCGACTACGCCGAAGCCCTGATCGCCCAGACCCTCAACGGCTACAGCTACGGCGCTCAGAACCCCGCCACCTTCGCCGACCCCACCGGCATGATTGTCGCCGAATGCCGGACAGGGGAGATCAGCTGCACCGGCGGAAAGCCCGACAAGCCCAAGCCGCGCCCCAACACCGCCGTCTCAGGCGGCAACCCCGGCAGCCCCGGCAACTCCGGCAGCTACGTACCCTGGACACCTGGCAGCAAGAAGCGTATCCCCGCCGACCCCAGCAAGGGCCGATACAACGTCTACGGCCACCAGGGCCGCAACTCCTACGGACCGAACCACGTCTACACCCAGGCGCAGTGGAACGCCGACCACGCCAAGGCCCAGCAGCGCCAGGCAATAGACAATGCCAACCGAAAAGATAAGGAAGATGTGCAGCGCACTCAAAACAAGAAAAACGGCTGGGACAGCTTTACTAGTGGTCTGGGTGATGTTTGGGATGCGACTGGAGGGAAGGTTGCGTCGGCCGCCGCGGATGCCGCTGATTCTGTTTGGGATCACAGAAAAGAAATAGGTGCGGCTCTTATTGGGGTCGCTGGTTTTACTGGGGGCGCGCTTTGTGGTGCATCGATTGTCTGCGGTGTGGCAGTCGGTATTGGCGCGGGCGTTACTGCCTATGTGGTCGCGAATGGAGAGAAGTCGACAGTGGAGGGCGCATTGTGGGCGGGCGGGACTGGGGCAGTTG
>NZ_MSGP01000326.1 GCF_002078235.1 Streptomyces viridosporus | reverse complement strand
CACGCCGCCTGATCCGGCGCGGCGCACGGGGTCCGGGCGCCGTGCGCCGCGCCGGATCAGGCGGCGTGCCGTCCCCGACGAGGGGGACGCCCGGCCGCCGACGAGGCCGCGGCGGACGGACCGCCCCCGCCTCCCGGCAGAACGCGCAGACGGGGCCGCCGGGGCGAGTCGTCCTTCCCCAGCAGCCGGTCCTCGATGTGTGTCATGAGCAGCAGCAACAGGCCCAGCCCGGGCAGCAGCAGGAATGCGGTGGCGAACACGGGTGTCCCTCCCCGGAGACGGTGTGCCGACCGGGTGCCCCGGAGAACGGGGTTCAGCCACCCCGCGCCGCCGCCTCGGCGGCAGACCGAATGCGTCCCCCACGATTCCCGCGGTCAGCCGGGGGATCCCCCTGGGAACGATCACCGTCCAGCCGCCGGGTCCCGCCCGCCCGGCGCCGGGCGCGCTCCGCCTCGGACCGGCGCGGGAGGAGTACCTCGCGCTGCTGCCGCGCACCCGACCCTGACAACTGTCAGGTGCCGGACGGACGGTGGCGGGCCGTACGGTCGCGGACACGGGCTGCGCGCGGCCGGGGCACCGGCCGCACGCACGACCGTGCCACCGCCGACACAGGAAAGAGGGACCATGAGCCGCCGACCGCTCAGAACTCTGCTGGCCGCGGGGGGCGCTGCCGCAGTGATGGCGCTCCTCCCCGCCTCCGCCCACGCCGCGCCGTACTCGGGCGGCAACTACGGGGCCTACGCACTGGAGGGGCAGTACCCCACGGTCTCCGGCTGCTCGGGCACGTTCCGGCAGATCGGGCCCACCCGGTACGCCGGGAGCACGGCGCTGAAGTACTTCTCCTCCGACTCGTGCGGATCCTTCGCGCGCATCGAGAACTCGCGCGCCAACTGCGCGGCCGTACTGGAGCGTTCGAACAACGGGACGCACCGTGCCGACGGCTGGGTCTCCGAGACCGTGGACCCCGGCGTCACCTACGCCTACACGAAGATCGGGAACAACCTCCACGGCCGTGTCTCCCGCGCCCTGCTCGCCTGCGACGGGCACGTCCTGGCGGAGACGGGCTGGTACTGAGCCCGGACGACCCGTCGACAGGGGGCGGGCCGGTGATCCGGTCCGCCTCCCTCGCGCGCGTGCCGGGGACCACCGGCGGCCAGGGGCGGCGGCACCGCCGGGAAAACCGCTCGACGGACGCGGGGGCCGCCGCCTAGGGTGCCGTGTGTGCGGCGTCGCGTGCCGGTCACCGGCAGGGTGAGGCATGGAGGCGCCGCGGATGCCCGTGGAGGCATTGACCCGTGTCAGTCGAGTTCAACCACACCATCGTCCTCACCCGCGACCGCGAGAAGTCCGCCCGTTTCCTCGCGGAGGTCCTGGGGCTGGAAGTCGGGGAACCGGCCGGGATGTTCCTGCCGGTGACGACCGCCAACGGCGTCACCCTGGACTTCGCGACCGTCGACGCCGACGTCCCCGTGCAGCACTACGCGTTCCTCGTCTCCGAGGACGAGTTCGACGCGGTCCTCGCCCGGCTCGTGGACGCCGGGATCCCGATCCAGGCCGATCCGCACGGCCGGCACCCACGCCGGATCAACCGCAACGACGGCGGACGCGGCGTGTACTTCCGGGATCCGGCCGGACACGGTCTCGAGGCCTTCACCCGGCCGTACGGCAGCGACCCGGCCTCACCGCTGAACGGCACGACGGAGGAGGTCCCCGGGGCGGTGTAGGCCGGGGCCCGGTCCCGGAGGGCGCCCGGGTCGGGGCGGACGGTCCGCGCCCGCCCCGACCCGGGCGGACCACGGGCGGTGCGACGGGACCCGGTCGGCGGCCGCACGGCGGGGCGACCGCCCCACGGCCGGTTTACGCGGCGCGCTGCGGGCTACGCGGCGAACGGAAGAAGACGGCCGACCGGTTCCCGGGAGGTGCCCATGACCCGGCGGATACGGGACGTGATGTCGTCGGACACCGCGTCCGTGGAGCCCATGACCTCGGTGGCGCGGGCGGCGCGCCTGATGCGCGAACGGGACATCGGCGACGTGCTGGTGGCGTACGACTGCGATCTCTTCGGTCTGCTCACCGACCGCGACATCGTGCTGCGGGCCGTCGCCGAGGGGCACGACCCGGAGGCCATGACGGTCGGCTCGCTGTGCACGCGCCCGCCCCTGGTGACGCTCACCCCCGAGGACACCACCGAGCACGCCGTCGAGCTGATGCGGCAGTACGCCGTGCGCCGGCTCCCGGTCGTCGAACGCGGCGGGTGCCCCGTCGGCGTGGTCAGCCTCGGCGATCTCGCCGCCGTCGAGGACCCGCACTCCGCGCTGGCGGACATCAGCAGGGCGGCCCCGACCCACTGACGCCCACCCGTCGGCGCCGCCCCGGGGGACGGCGGGCGGGACGTGCGGTCAGCGCCGGTAGAGCCCCACCAGCGTGCCGCTGGCGAGCTGCGCCTTCTCGACCGCCTCGTGCACCTGCTCCGCCCGGGGCGCGTCGGGCAGGACGCACGGTTCGGCGAGGGCGTAGAGCCGGAAGTAGTAGTGGTGCGCGTCGTCCCCCGGAGGAGGATGCGGCCCGCCCCAGCCGCGCTCGCCGTAGCCGTTGACGAGTTCGGTGCCCTGCGGGGGACTCTGCCCCGCCGGGACCCCGCCGCTGTGGGGGTCGATGCCCACCACGATCCAGTGCACGAAGGTGCCCGACGGCGCGTCGGGATCCTCGCACAGGAGCACCAGCTCCGTCGCGTCGTCCGGTACCCCGCTCCAGGTCAGCGAAGGGGAGACGTTGGCCCCCTCGTAGGCGTAACGGCGCGCGATGAAGGCGTGGTCGTCGAAGGTGTCACTGCCGATGTCGATGCCGTTCATGTGCCCCGGGGTACCCCGGCCGTCCCCGGGGCATGCGACGCGCGCCCCGGCACCGGCGCCGTCACCCGCCGTCCACCGTGACCGCGCAGGACCACCCGTACGGACCCGGTCCGATCCGCAGCTCCTCCCAGGCCACGGCCGTCGGCAGGGCCCCGGTGACCCGGACGTCGGCCAGACCGGCGACCGCCAGCCGCACGTCCAGCCCGCCCTCGGCCTCGTCCGCCTCCACGTCCACCGGGACCTGTCCGTGCACCCGGAGCCGGTGCAGGATCTCGTCCAGCAGGGCGGCCAGCAGATCGTCGTCGCTGGCCTCGTCCAGCCGGATGCGGCCCACGCCGGTCGGCCGCACCCCGGAGACGTCGGCGAAACACTCCACCACCGCCGCCACGGCCTCCGCCAGGCAGTTCTCCCGGCTCTCCGCCCACACCTCGATCCGGACGTCGTCCTCCTGCGGCACCGTCCGGTGCCCGTTGTCGCCCGGCCACCGCGTCTGCCCGTAGTCGTCCGTGTCACCGGCCATGCACCTCGCCTGCCCGGCGGCCGCGCACCCATGCGGGGCCGCCCCGGCGCGTGGCGGGGCGCGGCGCGCTTCGGCCGCCCGGGAGCGGGTACGCGGGTGCCGTCTCCGGTGCGGAGGGAGGGCGTCTGCCATGCGGTTCCGTGATCGTCGGCAAGCCGGCCGCGAACTGGCCGAACGGCTGCGGGCGAGGCAGGAGGAGGGAGCCCTGCCCGACCCCGTCGTGCTGGCCCTGCCCCGCGGCGGTGTCGCCGTGGCCCAGGAGGTCGCCCGGGAGCTGGACGCCCCGCTCGACGTCCTCGTGGTGCGGAAGATCGGTGCTCCCCGCCACGAGGAGTTCGGCGTCGGCGCGATGGCGGGCGACGGAGTGCCGCTGTTCGACGCGGAATCCCTGCGCCGGCTCGGGCTCAACGAGGCCGACCTCGCCCCCGTCGTCGAGCGCGAGCGCAGGGAACTGCGCCGCCGCGAACAGCTCTACCGCCGGGACCGGCCCGCCCCGGACCTGCGGGGACGGACCGTGCTCGTCGTCGACGACGGACTGGCGACCGGTTCCACGGCCCGCGCCGCCCTGCGGTCCCTGCGGCGGCAGGACCCCGCCCGGGTCGTGCTGGCCGCCCCGGTCTGCTCGCCGGAGGGCGCCAGGATGATGCGCACCGAGGCCGACGAGGTGGTCTGCCTGTACCAGCCGGCCGCGTTCATGGCCGTGGGGCAGTGGTACGACGACTTCGAGCAGTTGACGGACGAGGACGTCCTGGCGGCGCTGCACCAGCGGCAGGAGTAGGCGCGGCCCGGACGCCGCAGACCGCGCGGCTCGGACGCCGCAGACCGCGCGGCTCGGACGACGAAGCCCGCGGGGCTTCGGACGGCGAAGTCCGCGGGGCTTCAGACGACGGAGTCCGCGCGCAGCGCCTCGATGTCCTCGGGGGAGTGGCCCAGCTCCGTCAGGATCGCCTCCGTGTGCTCGCCCACGGCCGGCACCGGGTCCATGCGCGTCGGCAGACCGGCGAGGTCGGCGGGCGGCAGCAGCGCCTCCACGGTCGCGCCCGGCACCGCGACCTCGCGCCGGCGGCCGCGGGCGGCCAGGACGGGGTGGTCGAGGAACGCGGCGACGTCGTTGACCCCGGCGCAGGCGATGCCGATCGCCTCCAGGTCCTCGATCAGTTCCTCGGCGTCGGAGCGGGCGAAGCGCTCGGCGATGATCGCGTTCAGCTCCTCCCGGTGGGCCACGCGGTCGGACCCCGTGGCGAAGCGGGGGTCGCCGGTCAGCTCGGGCCGGCCGAGGAACTCCGCGCACAGGGCCGCCCACTCGCGCTCGTTCTGCACGGAGAACAGCACCTCGCGGCCGTCGGCGGCCCGGTAGGTGCCGTACGGGGCGATGGTGGCGTGCTGGGTGCCCAGGCGCGGGGGCTGGCTGCCGCCGTAGCGGGTGTAGTAGGCGGGCTGGCCCATCCACTCGGCCAGCGCCTCGAACAGCGACACCTCCACCGGCGGGGCCGTGCCGGTGGTCGCGCGGGTGTACAGGGCGGTGAGCACGCCGCTGTAGGCGTACATCCCGGCGGCGATGTCGGCGACGGAGATGCCCGTGCGGGCGGTCCCGTCCGGCGTTCCGGTCAGCGACACCAGGCCCGTCTGGCACTGCACCAGCAGGTCGTACGCCTTGCGGTCCGCCCAGGGGCCGGTCGTGCCGTAGCCGGAGATCGTGCACGGGATCAGCCGCGGGTAGCGGCGGGTGAGCTCCCCGGCGCCCAGGCCGAGGCGGCCGGCGGCGCCCGGCGCGAGGTTCTGCACGAACACGTCGGCGTCCTCGAGGAGTTGGTGCAGGATCGCGCGGCCGCGCGGGTCCTTCAGGTCCAGGGTGAGGGACTCCTTGGAGCGGTTGAGCCACACGAAATAGCTGGAGTGGCCGTGGACGGTCGTGTCGTAGCGGCGGGCGAAGTCGCCCTCGCCCGGCCGCTCCACCTTGATCACGCGGGCGCCGAGATCGGCCAGTTGCCGGGTGGCGTAGGGCGCGGCCACCGCCTGCTCCAGACTGACCACCGTGACCCCGGACAAGGGGTGTCTGTGCACGTCCACGCCTCCTGTCGCGCCCCGGGACCACCGGCCTCGATTAGTACGACCGGGGCGGGCCGGCTGTCAACGACCGTCCGGCCGTTCACTGCCCGGCCCGGCTCGACGGGAGGTCGGCGGGCCTGCTGCGGGACACGACGCGGACGCCGCGGCCGTCCACGGCACGGGCCTGGAGCGAGCCGCAGCCGCACCGGGTCCACACCGTGCTGCCCGCCGCCGTGCCGTGCCGGGAGACCACCTGGAACGGCTCGGCGTCGTCCGGCCACCCGCAGTACGGGCAGACGGTGCCGGTCGTACCCGTGGCGCCGGTCGTGCTGGTCATGCTGACTCCTCGCTTCCACTCCGGGGGTCGGGACCGTTCGTCGCGACACAGCAAGGGTGCGCCGGAACCTCCGTGCACGTCCAGGTTGACTTTGCGGACGTCATTGTGAAGCGTGGGCTTCATGATTGACCTGCGCCGGCTGCACGTCCTCAGGGCGGTCGCCCACTACGGCACGGTCACCGCGGCCGCCCGCGCCCTGCACTTCACCCCCTCCGCCGCCTCGCAGCAGATCCGCCAGCTCGCCCGCGACCTGGACGTCGAGCTGCTGGAGCCGCAGGGGCGCGGGGTGCGGCTCACCCCGGCCGCCGAGAGCCTGCTCGCGCACGCGGACGCCATCCAGGCGCGCTGGGACCAGGCGGAACTGGACCTGCGGGCCGATCGCGGCGCCCCGGCCGGGCCGCTGCGCGTGACCGGGTTCCCGGTGGCGGTCTCGGTACTGCTGGCGCCCCTGGCCGCCCGGTTGGGCGAGCGCCACCCGCGGCTGTCGGTGCGGATCGCGGAGGCGGGGGTGGAGCAGAGCTTCGACCTGCTCTTCGAGGGGGCCGCGGACCTGGCCGTCGTGGAGTCCACCCCGCACAACCCGCCCCTGGGCGACGCGCGGTTCGACCAACGGCCGCTGCTGGACGACCCGTTCGACCTGGTGGTCCCCCGGGGGCATCCGCTGGCCGGGCGCGAGCGGATCGACCTGGCCGAGGCGGCGCGCGAGGCGTGGATCGCGCCGGTGCCGGAGAGTCCCTGCCGGCCGCATGTGATGTCCGCCTGCGGCGCGGCCGGATTCGCCCCGGACGTCGTCCACCACGCCCTCGACTGGAACGTCACCGCCCACCTCGTCGCCCACGGACTCGGCGTCGCCCTGATCCCGCGCCTGGCCCGCCTCGCCCCGCACCTGCCCCTCATCCGCGTCCGCTGCGCCGGCGACCCGCACCGCAAGCTGCTGACCTGCACGCGCGGCGGCGGCCACGCCCGCCCGGCGGTGGAGGCCGCGCTGCGGGAACTGCGGGAGCTGGCGACGACCGTGGTCGCCTGAGGCCCGGGGAGCGGGCCGGGCCCCACCCGTCCGCGTGCCCCCGCTACCGTCCGCGTGCCCCCGCGCGCAGCCCGTCCATGACGAGGTCCAGCAGTCTGGTGGCGCGCGGCTGCCAGTCCCCGTCCGGGTCGATCTGCCAGAGGCCGGCGATGGCGAGGTAGAAGTCGTCCGCGGTCACCCCCGGGCGGATGGCGCCGGCCTCCTCGCAGGCCCGCAGCAGGAGTTCGGCCGCCTCGGTCACCGCGTTGTGCCCCGGTTTCGCCGGGCTCCCCGGTCCGCTGGTGGCCTGCCGGATGGCGTCGGCCAGCCCGGCCTTGGCCATGGCGAACCGGGCCAGCCGGTCCATCCACTCGCGCAGGGCCCGGTCGGGCTCCAGGGTCGCCAGCAACCGGGCCGCGCTCTCGGCGACCTGCCGCATCTCGTGCCGGTAGACCTCCAGGACGAGTGCCTCACGGCTGGGGAAGTTCCGGTAGAACGTGCCCTGTCCGACGCAGGCCCTCTTGGCGATCACGCTCAGCGGGGTGTCCGCCGAGCGCGTGAGTTCGGCCAGGGCCACCTCCAGGATGCGCTCGCGGTTGCGCTGCGCGTCCGAACGCAGGGGCGCGTCCTTCCTCTCCCGCTTCTCCCGCACGTGCGACTCCTCCTCGGGCCGTGACCGAAACCCGCCCTTGTTGACCGGACAGCTGTCCACTAACTTTTCCGGTAACGGACAGCTGTCCGCTTCGGTTCATCGTATCGACGGACACGGACGGCGCGGAACGGCCGGTGCCGCGGCCCGTACGGCCGGCCCCCGGCTCCGCATCCCGCATGTCCGCATGGTTCCCGAAGCGCGCTCGTTCCGACAGCACCCCCTCCCGAGTCACCGACCCGCCCGCCGTCCGGAACGCCGTCCCGACAGGCCCCGGATCCGCGAAAGAAGGCTGCTCATGGACCCCTCCACGTCCAGCACCGTCACCCTGGACATCAACGGCGAGAAGCACACGCTGTCCGTCGACCACCGCACCACCCTGCTCGACGCCCTGCGCGAGCGGCTCGATCTGACCGGCACCAAGAAAGGCTGCGACCAGGGACAGTGCGGAGCCTGCACGGTCCTGGTCGACGGCCGCCGCACCGTCTCCTGCCTGCAACTGGCCGTCGCGGCCGACGAACGCGAGATCACCACCGTGGAGGGCGTGGCCCGGGGAGGGCGACTGCACCCGGTGCAGCAGGCCTTCCTCGACCTGGACGGCTTCCAGTGCGGCTACTGCACGCCCGGCCAGATCTGTTCGGCCGTCGCCGTCCTCGAGGAGCACGCCGCGGGCTGGCCCAGCGCCGTCACCGACGACGTACGGCCCGAAGCGGGACCGCCACCGCTGACCCCGGAGGAGATCCGGGAGCGGATGAGCGGCAACCTCTGCCGCTGCGGTGCCTACCCGTCGATCGCCGAGGCCGTCGCCCGCGCGGCCGCACCGGCCCGGACCGAGGACGAGGAGGCGGTGGCGTGAGGGAGTTCGCCTACCGGCGCGCGGACGACGTCCCCGGCGCCGTGGCCCTGCTCGGCGGCGACCCGGACGCCCGCTACCTCGGCGGCGGCACCAACCTCGTCGACCTGATGAAGACCGGCGTCGAGCGCCCCGCCCGCCTCGTCGACGTCCGCCGGCTCCCGCTGGACCGGATCGAACCGACCGACGACGGCGGGCTGCGCATCGGCGCCACCGCCACCAACAGCGACCTCGCCGCCCACCCCGAGGTCCGCCGCCGCTACCCGGCCCTGGCCCAGGCGGTGCTCGCCGGCGCCTCCGGGCAGTTGCGCAACATGGCCACCGTCGGCGGCAACCTGCTCCAGCGCACCCGCTGCGGCTACTTCACCGACGTGACCGCGCCCTGCAACAAGCGCGCCCCCGGCAGCGGTTGCCCCGCCGTCTCGGGCGAGCACCGCAACCACGCCGTCCTGGGCGCCTCCGACCACTGCGTGGCCGTCCACCCGTCCGACATGGGTGTGGCACTGGCCGCCTTCGACGCGGTCGTCTCGTACGAAACGGCCGACGGGCCGGGGGAGTTGCCGCTCGACGGCCTCTACCTGCCGGTGGGCGACACCCCGCACCGGGAGACCGCCCTGCCGGCCGGCGCGCTCGTCACCGGCGTCACCCTGCCGCCCGCGCCGGTCGCCGCCCGCTCCCGCTACCGCAAGGTCCGCGAACGCGCCTCGTACGCCTTCGCGATCGGCTCGGTCGCCGCCGCCCTCGACGTCAGCAACGGGGTCGTGCGCGAGGCGCGCCTGGCCTTCGGCGCGGTGGCGTCCCGGCCGTGGCGGGCCCGGACGGCCGAACGCGTCCTGACCGGGGCCCCGGCCGCCGAGGAGTACTTCGCCGCGGCGGCGGACGCCGAACTGGCGGCGGCCAGGCCGCTGCCCGACAACGGATACAAGGTGACCCTCATGCGCAACCTCGTGGTGGCCGTGCTGTCCGAACTCGCCGAGGAGGCCGCCCGATGACCACCGCCCCCACGGCCGGCCGCACGACGCGGGCGGGCGCCGTCGGCACCGCGCACACCCGCGTGGAGGGCCGCGACAAGGTCACCGGGGCCGCCCGCTACGCCGCCGACCTCCCCTTCGCGGACCTCGCCCACGGCCACCTGGTGCTCTCCACCGTCGCCCGCGGCCGGATCCGCTCCGTCCGGACCGCCGACGTGCTGGACATGCCGGGTGTGCTCACCGTCCTGCACCACGGGAACGCCCCGCGGCTCGACACCGACTACGTCGGCATGCTGGGCGTCCCGCCGGACCCGACCGCCGCCGTCTTCCAGCACGACCGGATCCCGCACGCCGGGTGGCCCGTCGCGCTCGTCGTCGCCGAGACGCCCGAACAGGCCCGCGAGGCCGCCGAGGCACTCGTCGTCACCTACGAGCGGCAGCCGCACGACACCGCGTTCCACGCCGGCCGTCCGGACGCGTACCCGGCGGACGGGCACATGCCCGCCGTGACGGAGAAGGGCGACCTGGAGGCCGAACTCGCCGCCTGCGCCCACGTGGTGGACGAGGAGTACACCACCCCCGAGGAACACCACGCCATGATGGAGCCGCACGCGGCGACCGCCCGGTGGGACGGCGGCCGGCTCGAGGTGGTCGACTCCAACCAGGGCACCACCTGGGTCGCCGACGACCTCGTCAGGATGTTCTCCCTCGAACCGTCCGCCGTGCGGGTGCGCTCCGAGCACGTCGGCGGCGGCTTCGGCAGCAAGGGCCTGCGGGCCCACCAGGTGTCCGCCGTGATGGCCGCGACCGCCCTGCGGCGACCGGTGCGCGTCGTGCTGACCCGCCGCCAGATGTTCTCGCTCACCGGCTACCGCAGCCCCACCGCCCAGCGGGTCCGGCTCGGCGCCGACGCCGACGGGCGGCTGCGCGCCCTGGAGCACCGCTCGCTGAACCAGACGTCCACGGTCTGGGAGTTCGTCGAGCCGGGCGCCGGCCCGGCCCGGGTGATGTACGACGCCGACGCCCACCGCACGGCGAACGAGGTCGTGCGGCTGGACGTGCCGTCCCCGACGTGGATGCGCGCGCCGGGCGAGGCACCGGGGTCGTTCGCGCTGGAGGCGGCGCTCGACGAGCTCGCCGAGCGGTGCGGCGTCGACCCGATCGAGCTGCGGCTGCGCAACGAGCCCGGGCGGGGGCCGGTCTCCGGGCTGCCGTTCGCCGGCCACAACCTGGCCGCCTGCTTCCGCGAGGGCGCCCGCCGCTTCGGCTGGGCCGACCGCGATCCGCGCCCCGGCGTACGGCGCGAGGGACGCCTGCTGCTCGGCACCGGAACGGCCGCGGCCTCCTTCCCCGCGGGTGCCATGCCCTCCACGGCCGCGGTGACCGCACAGGCGGACGGCACCTTCACCGTGCGGATCGCGGCGGCCGACATCGGCACCGGGGCCCGCACCGCGCTCACCCTGGTCGCCGCCGACGCGCTCCGGGTGGCGCCCGAACGGGTCCGGGTGCGGATCGGCGACAGCGACTTCGGCCCGGCGATGATCGCCGGCGGCTCCGCGGGCACCCGCTCCTGGTCCTGGGCGGTCACCGCCGCCGCCGAGGAACTGCGGGACCGGCTCGTGCCGGGAGCCGCCGTGCCGCCGGAGGGCATCACCGTGCGCTCCGACACCACCGCCGCCATCGGCGCCCTCACCCCGAAGGAGCGGCACTCCTTCGGGGCGCAGTTCGCCGAGGTCGCCGTGGACGTCACCACCGGCGAGGTGCGGGTCCGCCGGATGCTGGGCGTCTTCGCGGCGGGCCGGATCGTCAATCCGCTCACCGCGCGCAGCCAGCTCGTCGGCGGCATGACCTGGGGCATCTCCATGGCCCTGCACGAGGAGGCGGTCCGCGACCGCGCCTCGGGCGGCCTCTACGGCGCCGACCTGGCCGGCTACCACGTCGCCACCCACGCCGACGTACCGGCGATCGAGGCGGACTGGGTGGACGACCCGGACCCCGACGACCCGGTCGGCGTCAAGGGCCTCGGCGAAGTCGGCATCGTGGGCGCCGCGGCGGCCGTCGCCAACGCGGTCTGGCACGCGACCGGCGTGCGCCACCGCAGTCTGCCCATCCGCCCGGACCGGGTGCTGCGGGCGGGGGGACCGCGTGTTTGACATCGCCGGTGAGCTGCTCCGGTGGCTGGCCGAGGGCCGGGAGTTCGCCGTGGCCACGGTCGTCTCCGTGGACGGCAGCGCACCGCGCGACCCGGGTGCCGCCCTCGCCGTCGACCGCGCGGGCACGGCGGTCGGCTCGGTCTCCGGCGGCTGCGTGGAAGGCGCGGTGTACGAGCTGTGCCTGCAGGCGCTCGAGGACGGCGGGACGCGGGTCGAGCGGTTCGGGTACAGCGACGAGGACGCCTTCGCGGTGGGCCTGACCTGCGGCGGGACCATCGACGTCCTGGTGGCCCCGGTCGGCGCGCAGGCCCCCGTCCGGCAGGTGCTCCGGGCGGCGCTCCCGGCCGCCGACCGGGGCGGTCCGGGGGCGCTCGCCCGGGTCGTCCGGGGCCCGGCGGACCTGCTCGGCGGGGCCCTGTTCGTCCGCCCGGACGGCTCGTACGAGGGCGGCCTCGGCGGAAGCCGGGAGCTGGACCGGACGGCGGCGGAGGAGGCCCGGGCCCTGCTGGACGGCGGGCGCACCGGCACGGTCGTCCTGGCCGAGGACGGTTCCCGCTGCCCCGGCGGCCTGACCCTGTTCGTCGAGTCCTCGGTGCCGCCGCCCCGCATGATCGTCTTCGGGGCGGTCGACTTCGCGGCGGCCCTGGTGCGGGCGGGCCGGTTCCTCGGCTACCACGTCACCGTCTGCGACGCCCGCCCGGTCTTCGCCACCCGGGCCCGCTTCCCGGAGGCCGACGAGGTCGTCGCCGACTGGCCGCACCGCTATCTGCGCCGCACCGCGACCGACGCGCGCACGGTGCTGTGCGTCCTCACCCACGACGCGAAGTTCGACGTCCCCCTGCTGAAGGCCGCCCTGGGGATGCCGGTGGCGTTCGTGGGGGCGATGGGCTCGCGCCGCACCCACGCCGACCGCGAGCGGCGGCTGCGCGAGGCGGGCGTGGGGGAGCGGGAGCTGGCCCGGCTCAGGTCCCCGATCGGCCTCGACCTCGGCGCCCGTACGCCGGAGGAGACCGCCCTGTCCATCGCGGCGGAGATCGTCGCG
>NZ_MSGP01000325.1 GCF_002078235.1 Streptomyces viridosporus | reverse complement strand
TGATCCGCTCGGGCGCCAGTTCGTCGAGGAGCGCGGCCTGGCCGGAGGCCCAGGGCAGCAGCCGCCCGAGCGGATCACCGTGCCCAGTGGGTCCGGGATCCGGATCGACTACTCCGACCCGGAGCAGCCGGTGCTCGCCGTGAAGCTCCAGGAGATGTTCGGGCTACAGGAGACGCCCCGGGTGGCCGGCGTGCCGCTGCTGGTGCACCTGTTGTCCCCGGCCGGACGGCCGGCCGCGGTGACCGCCGACCTCGCCTCCTTCTGGAAGGACGGCTACCGCGGCGTACGGGCCGAGCTGCGCGGGCGGTACCCCCGGCACCCCTGGCCGGAGGACCCGGCCACCGCCGCACCGACCCGGCACACCAACGCGCGGCTCGGGCGGTGAGCCGCTCCGGTTCCGTCGCCGGCACGGGAGCGGGGCCCCGGCGGCGGGCCTCCGGGGAGGCGCCCCGGGCCGGTGAGGGGCCGGCGGTCACCCGCCGGGGCTCTCCGACGGGTCGGCGGACGGGCTCGGTGACGTCGTCCCGGCCGGCGCCACGGTCAGTTCGACCGTGAGGGTGGCCCCGCCCGCGGTGGTGACGCGGAGCAGGAACGTGCCGGTGGTGTCGTCGGCGTACAGCCGCGGCAGTTTCAGCAGGCCGTTCTCGTCCGTCTCCAGGCCGGTCAGGGTGCGGACGGCCCGGCCGTCGGCGTCCTTGAAGTAGGGGCCCTTGTCGTTCGGGGCCGGGTCGTCGGCCGACGTGATCAGCGTGGCGGTGGCCGCGACCCTGCCGGCGGCGGCGCCGTCGTGCGTGGCCCTCACCTCGACCCGGTCCGCGAACTCGCCGCCCGGGGCGCAGGTGAGCTCCGCGTCGCCGGTGCGCACGAGGGTGTCGGCGACGCGCTCGGTGACGGTGGCCCGGTAGTCGAGGCCGGGGACCATGCGGCCGACGACGGTGGCGCGGACGGTGACGTCGCCGGTCTTCTCGCCCGCCCGGAGCGCGGGCGCCACGGCGACGCCCGAGCCGTTGGTGACGACGGTGGCCACGCTCTCGCCGCCGGCGAAGGTGGTGTCGGTGTCGCCGATGACGGTGAAGCGGATCCGTACCGCCGCCACGGCCTTGCCGGTGGCCGTCTCGGCGCGGGCGCGGATCCTCTCGTCGAACACGTCGCCCGCCCTCGCGGTGAGCTTCGCGGTACCGGCGTTCTCCAGGTGGTCCACCGTGTCGGTGGGCGTCTGCGGCGGTGTCGGCGTGGTGGGCGGCGTGCTCGGGGTGCCGGGCGGCGTGCTCGGAGCGCCGGGTGAGGTGGGCGGCGTGCTCGGAGTGCCGGGCGAGGTCGGCGGCTTGGGGCTCGGGCCGGAGCCGGCCGGCTTGCCGGGCGTGGAGCCGGAGCCGGCCCCCGGCCGGGAGGTGACCGGGGCCGAGGGGGTCGGCCGTACCCGGTCGTGGTCGTCGCTGCGGTCGACGGGCAGGGTGCCGGTGCCGTCCGGGACCTCGTGGGTGCCCTTGCGGTAGTACTCCAGCCACGACAGGACGGTGTTCAGGTAGTCCGTGGAGTTGTTGTAGCTGAGGATCGCCTTCCTGAGGTCGCCCCGGTCGGACAGGTCCCAGCCGAAGCGGCACAGGTAGTGGCCGGCCGAGAGCGCGGCGTCGTAGATGTTGTTGGGGTCCTTGCGGCCGTCGCCGTTGCCGTCGCGGCCCGCCCACTCCCAGGTGGAGGGGATGAACTGCATGGGGCCGACGGCGTTGTCGTAGGTGCTGTTGCCGTCGTACGCGCCGCCGTCGGTGTCCTTGATGAGGGCGAAGCCGTTGCCGTCGAGCTGCGGGCCGATGATCGGGCTGAGGGTGGTGCCGTCGGCGTCGACCCGGCCGCCGCGGGCCTGGCCGGACTCCACCTTGCCGATGGCGGCGAGCAGTTGCCAGGGCAGGTTGCAGCCGGGCTTCGTCTCGCGCAGCGCGGCCTCCGCCTTCTTGTAGGCGTCGAGGACGGTCGCGGGTATGCCGGCCTCGGACCTGCCGGACGTGCCCGGGCCGGTGCTCGCGGACGGGGAGGGGTGGGGGCTGTTGAGCGGCGGCAGGTCCGTGTAGTAGGGCGAGTTGCCGGTCGCGCCGACGTCGGCGGTCTCCTCGGGCGTGGGGGTGGTGTCCGCGGTGGCCCGCCCGCCCCGGCCGTCGACCGTCACCCCCGGAGCCTGGGACGCGGACAGGGCCGCCACCGCCGCCGCGGCCACGGCGGTGGTTGCCGCCCCCTTGCGCAGCCTCCTGCCGAATTGCGCCGCCATAGAGTGAACCCCTCCCGTGGACGCCGGAGCGTCCGTCGACGTCTGTCGTCCCCGCCCTGTGAGGACGGTTCGCCCGCCGCGCCGGTCGCCCTCGGCGGGTGTGCGCGTGCGCTGTTGCCCTCCGCCCGCGCCCGCCCGTCCTGCGCCCCGACACGACGGCTTCCGTGACCCTACGACAACTTCCTTTGCCCGGACACCCGTTCATGCCCGATATCCACCGGTTGGCCGTGTTCATCCGCGGCCGGTGGCGGTGCGGGGCATCGCGCATACTGGGGCCCGCCGACCACCGGGGCCCGCCAGCACCCGTCAACGCCTGCCACGAGGAGCCGAGTTGCCGTTCACGCTGAGCCACGCGGCGGCGGTGCTGCCCGCCGTGCGCACCGACGGGACCGGCCGGGGTCCGCTGGTCCCGGCCGTGCTCGTCGCGGGCTCCTTCGCTCCCGACCTGACCTACTACGCGGCGAGTGTCCTCTCCGGGGCGATGGAGTTCGGGGACGTCACGCACTCCTTCCCGGGCGTGTTCACGGTCGACGTGCTCCTCGCCTGGGCACTGGTGGGGCTGTGGCTGCTGGTGCGCGAACCGCTGGTGGCGCTGCTGCCGCGGGCCCGGCAGGGACGGACGGCCGCCCTGCTGCGCTGCGGGGCGCCCCGGGCGCGCGTGCGGCCGCCCCTGGCGCTGCGCTGGTACGTCTCGGCGGTGCTCGGCGCGCTGACGCACGTCGTGTGGGACGCCTTCACCCACCTGGACCGGTGGGGGATGCGGGTGTTCCCCGTGCTCGGCGAGGAGATCGCGGGCTCACCCCTGTACTGGTACCTGCAGTACGGCGGTTCGGCGGTGGCCGCGCTCGTGATCGCCGCGTTCCTGGTGCGGGCGCTGCGCCGGACGCCCCGGTCCGCCGGGCCGGCGGGGGTGCCGGTGCTGTCGGGTGCGGACCGGTGGGGGGCCGCCGCGCTGCTCGGCGGCTGCGCGCTGGTGGCGGCGGTGCACCGGGCCTCCCGCTGGTGGGCCTTCTGGGGTTCGACCGCGAAGCCCTGGGAGCTGATCCCGACGGTGTGCTTCGGGGCGGGCGCGGGGCTCGTCCTCGCGCTGCCGCTGTACGCGCTGGCGGTCAGGGCGTGGCGTCCGGTCCCGGCCGCGCCGGGCCCGGAAGCGGCCGGGACGCGGCGGCCGGGCCGTACGGCCGCACGCTGAGGGTCTCGCCGGCCGCGACGAACACGGTGATCGTGCGGACCGGGCGGGGCCGGGGCAGCAGGGTGAGGGCGAGCGCGAGGTAGCCGCGGACCAGTTCGGTCCACAGGCGCCAGGCCGGCGGCTCGCCGGGGCGTACGGTCCCCGCGGCGGTGGAGGCGCGGTCGGTGCGCCGTCGGCCGTCGGTGACGCGGCGGCCGAGATCCGCCGTGGCGTGCCGCAGGGCGGTCGCGCGGGTGGTGGGGAGGCGGACGGTACTCGCGGCGGCCGCGAAGACCGGAACCGGCGAGAACGCCTCGAGGGCGGGTCCGTCGGCGCCGGCCCGCGGGGGTATCGCTCTGCGGTGAAGCACGCGTATGCCCATGCCCCGCATCCTGGCGGGCGAGGGTACGGGGGGCCGCTTCT
>NZ_MSGP01000324.1 GCF_002078235.1 Streptomyces viridosporus | reverse complement strand
GCCGCCGCCGATCAGCAGCAGGTGGTCGCAGGAGTCCTCCAGTTCGGCGACCACGTGCGAGGACATCACGATCGTCGTGCCGTGCCCGGCGGCCTGCCCCAGCAGCACGCCCATCAGCTCGTGCCGGGCCAGCGGGTCGAGGTCGGCCATCGGCTCGTCCAGGAGCAGCAGCTCCGGCCGCTTGCCCAGGGCGAGGGCGAGCGCGACCCGGGTGCGCTGGCCGCCGGAGAGCGAGCGGATCCGCTTGCCCGGGTCCAGGTCGCCGCCGGCCACCACGCGCCCGGCGGTGTCCGCGTCCCAGCGGCCGGGGTTGAGGTCGGCGCCCATGCGCAGCGTCTCGGCGACGGTGAGCTGCGGGTACAGCGGCTTGTCCTGGTCGACGAAGCCGACGCGGGGGCGGGCCGAGGCCGGGTCGGTGCCGAGGACCGCGACCGTGCCCTCGGTGGGGGCCAGCAGCCCGGCGGCGAGGGCGAGCAGCGTGGACTTGCCCGCGCCGTTGGGACCGACGACGGCGCAGACGCGGCCGGCGGGCAGCCGGAAGGAGCAGTCGCGCAGCGCCCACGCCCCGCGTCGGCCGAAGCGCTTGCCGAGCGCGGTCGCCTCGATGGCCGGGTCGGTCATGACGGGTCTCCCTGGGGATGTGCCTGGTGCGTTCGGGTTGTCTGGGATGTCTGGGGTGCCTGAGGTACTTGAGGTGCCTGGAAGTGCTTCGCGAGTACGTCGGTGAAGAGCGCGGCCACGTCCTCCCGCTCCAGCCCGGACTCCCGGGCCCGGGCCGCCCAGTCCTCCAGCTCCGCGCGCAGCGGGGAGTCGGCGGGGGCGGCGCCCAGCGAGCGCCGGACGAAGGTGCCGAGGCCGCGCCGGGCCTCCACCAGGCCCTCGCGCTCCAGTTCGCGGTAGGCCTTCAGCACGGTGTTGGGGTTCACGGCGGTGGCCTCGACGACCTCGCGGGCCGTGGGCAGTTTGTCGCCGGGCACCAGCTCGCCCAGGCGCAGGGCCTGTTTGGTCTGCTGCACGATCTGGACGTAGGTGGCCACGCCGCTGCGCCGGTCGATGCGGTAGTCGACCACTCGACAACCACCCTTTCACTAATTGAGTAGTGAAAGGGTGGTGCAAGGGGTCCGGAAAAGTCAACCGCGGCCGGGTGAACCGATCGGCCGGGCTCGTGCGATGAGGGGACGTGAGCGAAACGAGAAGCGACGGGGAGCTGCTGCGCGCCGTCGCCGCGGACGGCGACCGGCGCGCCTTCGAGGAGCTGTACCGGCGGTACGCGCCGTGGCTGACCGCCCGGATGCGCGGCCGGTGCGCCGACGCGGGGATCGTCGACGACGTCGTCCAGGAGACGTTCCTCGCGGTGTGGCGCGGCACGGCCCGCTACCGCGCGGACGCCGAGGGCGCGGACGCCGCCGGGTGGCTGTGGCGGATCGCCTCGCGGCGGCTGGTCGACGCCCTGCGCGGCGCCGGGGCACGCGGCCGGCTGCGGCAGGCCCTGGCACGGCTGCGGCACCGGGACGAGGTATCGGCGGAGGAACGCGTGCTCGCGGGGGTGGAGCACGGGGACCTGGCCGGCGCGCTGGTCCGGCTCTCGCCCGAACTGCGCGCGGTGCTCCAGGCCACCGTCGTCGACGGGCTGACCACCCGTGAGGCCGCCGTCCTGCTCGGCATCCCGCCGGGCACGGTCAAGACGCGGGCGATGCGGGCCCGCAGGCAACTCCGGGAGGCGCTGGCATGACGGGCGGAACGACGGGCGGCGCTGGCATGACGGGCGGAACGACGGGCGGCGCTGGCATGACGGACGGAACGACGGGCGGCGCTGGCATGACGGGCGGAACGACGGGCGGCGCGAGTGGCGGCGGCACCGGCTGGCACGTGCCCGAGGAGGACCTGCGGGCCTATGCGCGCGGCGGGCTGACGGCCCCTGCGCTGTGGTCCGCCGACACCCACCTCGCCGCTTGCGCGCACTGCCGGGGCGTCCTCGCCGACGTCGGCGACCCCGTCGCCCTCGACGCCGGCTGGGAACGGCTCGACGCCGAACTGGACGCGCCCCGGCCCGGCTTCCTGGAGGCGCTGCTGCTGCGGTGCGGCATGGCCGACCACACCGCACGGCTGCTCGCGGCCACGCCGGCGCTGCGCCGCTCCTGGGTGGGCGCGGTCGCCGCCGTCCTGCTGCTGACCGTGGCCGTGACCGCGGGGCACACGGCCGGCGGCTCGCCCACCCTCTTCCTCGCCCTCGCGCCGCTGCTGCCGCTGGCCGGGGTCGCCCTGTCGTACGGGCCCGCGCTGGACCCCACGTACGAGATGGCGGTCGTCGCCCCGGTGCACGGCTTCCGGCTGCTGATGATCCGCACGGTGGCGGTGCTCGCCGTCGGGATCGGCTTCAACGGGCTGGCGACCCTCGCCCTGCCCGGGTACGGACTGCGGGCCCTGGGCTGGCTGCTGCCCGCCCTCGCGCTCACCGCGACCGGGCTCGCGCTGGCGGCCAGGCTGGGCCCGGTGCTCGGGCCGTCCCTCGTCGGCGTCGGCTGGATCGCGCTGCTGGTGACGGCGGAGGCGGCCCGGACCGGCGCCGAGGACCCGCTCGCCCCGTTCACCGCCGCCGGGCAGGGCGTGTCGGCGCTGGTCGCCGTCCTCGCCGCCGGACTGCTCGTGCTGCTCCGCGACCGCTTCGACTCCGGCCGGGCGAACACGGCGTGACCGCCCCCGCCCCCTCTCCTCGTCCCTTTCCCCACGACCTCCACGGGAGTGCCGTATGACCTGCACCGTCTCCGCCTCCGGGCTGAGCCTCCACTACGGGGGCACCCGCGCCCTCGACGACGTGTCGCTGCGGCTGTCCGCCGGCGTCACCGGGCTGCTCGGACCCAACGGCGCGGGCAAGACCACGCTGCTGAGAGTGCTCGCCACCGCCGTGCCGGCCGACCGCGGGTCCTTCACGGTGCTCGGCCACGACCCGGGCACCTCGCACGGGCGCCGGGAGGTCCGGCGCCGCCTCGGCTACCTGCCGCAGACGCCGGGCTTCCACCCCGACTTCACCGCCTTCGAGTTCGTCGACTACGTGGCGATCCTCAAGGAGCTCACCGACCGCGCCGCCCGCCACCGCGAGGTGCGGCGCGTCCTCGACGAGGTCGGCCTCACCGAGGTGCGCGGCAAGCACATCCGCATGCTGTCCGGCGGCATGCGGCAGCGGGTCGCCCTGGCCGCCGCGCTCGTCGGCGACCCCGCCTTCCTCGTCCTCGACGAGCCCACCGTCGGCCTGGACCCCGAACAGCGCATGCGCTTCCGCGAGCTGATCGCGCACGCCGGCGAGGGCCGCACGGTGCTGCTGTCCACCCACCAGACCGAGGACGTGGCGATGCTCTGCCACCGGGTCGTGGTCCTGGCCGGCGGCACCGTCCGCTTCGACGGCACCCCCGCCGAGCTGACCGCACGGGCCGCCGGGCGGGTGTGGAGCAGCACCGAGCGCGACCCCGGCGCGAAGGCCGGCTGGCGCACCGGGCTGGGCACCTTCCGCAACGTGGGCGACCCGCCCGCCGGCGCCGACCTCCTCGAACCCACCCTGGAGGACGGCTACCTGCTCACCCTCGACGGCACGGACGCGGAGGTGGCGGCATGACCGCGGCGATCCCCGGGGCCCCGGCCGTGCCGGACGCGACGACCGGACCGCGCGCCTCCCGGGCGGCCGTGTTCGTCCTGGCCCGCTTCGAGGCCCGCAGGCTCCTGCTGCGCGCACCGGTCCTGATCGCCTTCGCCGGGTACGTCGGCTGGACCGTGTGGCGGACCCGTACCTCCTGGGACGGCTTCCCCGCGCTGCAGGACGCCGACCGCGCCACCCAGACCGGCCCGCTGCTCGTCGGCCTCGCCGTCCTGCTGTGCGCCAACCACGCGGTGCTGCGCTCCCGGCGGCACGGCACCGAGCCGCACTTCGCCGTGCTGGTGGTCCCGCCGTGGCGCCGCACGGTCGGGCACCTGCTGTCCGTCGTGCCGGCGGCGCTGCTCGTCACGGTGTGCGTGGGCGGCCAGTTCGCCTGGGAGGCGCTCAAGCCGGGCGCGATCGGGCACGGTTCGCCGGGCGAACTGCTCGCGGGACCGCTGTCCGTGCTGCTGCTCGGGGTGACCGGGGTACTGCTCGCCCGGCTGGTGGCCTCGCCCCTCGCGGCCCCGCTGCTGCTCGTCTTCCTGCTGTTCTTCGCCCTGTTCACCGCGGGCCTCCCCGACGAGGGCCGGGCCCGGTGGCTGGCGCCGGTGGTCGTCGAGAACAGCGGCGACACGCTGCCGTCCGACCTGCTGGGCCGCCCCGCCGCCTGGCACGCCCTGTACCTCGCGGGCCTCGCGCTGTGCCTGGCGCTGGCGGCGGTGATGCTCTCCGGGGGCGCCCGCCTCCGCTCCGTCCGGGCAGGCGTCGCCGGCGCGGTGGTACTGACCCTGGTGGGCGCGGTGGCACAGGACGGGAGCGTGTCGCCGGAGACGGCCGAGGCGCGGACGCGGATCTCGACCACCCCGGAGAAGGTGCACCGGTGCACCGAACGGGAGGGCACGACGTACTGCGCCTTCCCGGAGTGGGGACCGCGCACCGCTGACTGGGCGGAGGTCGTGGAGGACGTGCGCTCCCTCGCGGGCGGCACGGCACCGGACCGGCCGCTGACCGTACGGCAGCGCGTCGAGGCGCGGTACGGACTGTCCGGCGACGCCGCGATCCCCCCGGCCGCCCGCCCGGACGAGGTGACCGTCGGCACGACCTGGGGCGGCAACCGCGTCCCGGAGTTCGCCGTCGCCGTGGCCGGTGTGCTGGTCACGGGCGACGAGGAGACGGCGGGCGCGCTGTGCGACGGCCGCACGGTCACCGTCATGTGGCTGGCCCTCGCCGGCCGGCCCGACCCGATGTCCGACCTGCGCCGGGTGCGTCTGGACGACAGCACGAGCGGCTCGGCCGTCGTCATCTCGCAGACGGAACCGCTGAGCATGACCGCCGCCCACACGGAGGTCGTGCGTGAGCTGCTGGAGCGCCCCCGGGACGAGGTCGCCGCGAAGGTGAAGGGCCACTGGGCCGAGCTGACCGCCCCGAAGGTGACGACGGACCGCGCCGCGGAGCTGCTGGGCCTGGACGCGCCCGAGGAGGCGGACGAGTGTCTGTGACCGGGGGGCCTTCGAAGGGCGCGCCCGGCGCGTCCGACACGTCCGACACGTCCGGCGCGCCCGGCGCATCAGGTGGACCCGGCGCATCGGACGAACCCCGTGCGTCCGGTGGATCCGGCGGATCCGGCGCACCCGGTGTGTCCGTGGGGATCGCGCTGGTCCGCCCGGTCGCGCGGACCGTGCCGTGGCGGGCGATCGGGACGGCGGGGATCCTGGGACTGCTGCTCGCCGGGGTGCCCCGGCTGACGGGCGATCAGACGAACGACTGGCTGGCGCTGAACGCGCTGCGGGCGTCCGCCCTGGCCTTCGCGCTGGGCCTGGCGTTCCTCCTGGACGACCCGGCCCGGCACACCACGGCCGCCGTCCCCACCCGGCGCGCCGTCCGCCACGCACTGCGGCTGGCCCTCGTCGCTCCGGTGGCCACTGCGGGGTGGACCGCCGCGCTGTACCTCGTCCCGCGGGCCGTACGGCCCCCGGAGGCCGACATCACCCTCGAGGCGGCGGCGATCGTCTCCCTCGCCCTGGCCGGAGCGGCGCTCGCCGTCCGCTGCTCCGACCGCACCCGGCCGGGCCGGGCCGTCGCCGGCGGACTGCTGGTCCCGGGGGTTCTGGCCCCGCTGCTGTGGCCCGGGCGCTGGGCCCTGTTCGTGACGCCGGACGACGAGCGGTGGGCGGCGGCCCACGACCGGTGGGCGGTGCTGTTGTGCGCGGCGCTGGCGGTGGCGGCGCTCTGCGCGGCGGAGCCGCTGCGGCGGCGGGCGGTGGGCCGGACGGGGTGACGCGGGAGACCCCTCACCCCGGCCGCGCTCCCGTCCCGCGCCCGGGGGCGGGCTCCGGCCCGTCTCCGGGGTCAGGTCTCCGTGCGGTACATCAGGTCCGTCTCGTGCGTGGCGAACCCGAGCCGCTCGTAGACGGCCACCGCCGCCTCGTTGTCGGCGTCGACGTAGAGCATCGCCGTCGGCAGCCCCTGCCCCGCCAGGTGCCGCAGTCCGATCGTCGTGAGGGCCTTGCCGAGCCCGCCCCCCTGGGCGTCGGGGCTCACCCCGAGGACGTACACCTCGCCGAGGCCCTCAGCCCGGTGCGCCTTGGTCCAGTGGAAGCCGACGATCCGGCCCTCCTGTTCGGCGAGGAAGAAACCCTCGGGGTCGAACCACGGCTCGGCCTTGCGGTCGTCGAGGTCGCGCTGGGTGAGGGAGCCCTGCTCGGGATGGTGGGCGAAGGCGGCGGCGTTCACCGCGAGCCAGGCCGCGTCGTCCCGCCCCGGTACGAACGTCCGCACGGTCACGCCCTGGGGCAGCACCGGGTCGGGCAGGTCGAGCCCGGTCAACGGGCGCCGCATCTGCCGCAGTTCCCGGAAGAGGGTGAGCCCGAGCACCTGGGCCAGGTGCCGGGCGGCGGAGTGCCCGCCGTGCGCCCAGACCCGCAGCCGCTTCCCGGACGCGGCGAGCAGCGCGGCGCCGAGCGCCCGTCCGTGCCCCCGGCCCCGGTGCGCGGGGTGCACGACCAGCTCGGCGGCCGGCGGCTCCACCGGGTCGGTGTCCTCCAGCTGGGCGTACCCGACGAGTTCACCGTCGACGGTGAGCAGCAGGTGCGAGATCCCCTCCCGCTCCCCGCCGCGCAGCTGCAACCGCCCCTGCTCGGACACCGCCTGCTGCCCGTCGGTCCGGGCGGCCTCGGTGAGCAGGGCGAGGACCGCCTCGGTCTGCTCCGGGGAGAGCGCGGTGAGGGTCTGGATCGAGCGGGAGCGTCCGGGCCGTACGGTGTCGTCGCTGGTCATGGGTACGAGGGTATGCGGACGAGGACGTGTACGAGGGCGAAGGGGCCACGCCGTACGACGGACGGCGACGCCCGTCGTACGGCGCCGGCGAAAGACGAACCAAGATGTAACCCTGAATGACCTGTCGTGCTACGCGCGTTGACCCTAGGCTGCGCCGGTACCCACTCGGACCCACAGGGGGGCGTATGCCAGCCACATCCCCGGCGCACCAGCAGCACCTGCGCCGCAGACGCCGTACGAACCGTCTCCTCGCGACCGCCGCCGGTGTCCTGACCGCCGGTGCGCTGGCCGCCGCCGCCCTGCCCGGGTCGGCGAGCGCGGGCGAGAACGGCGGCGGCAAGGGCAAGCCGCACGGCCACCACCCCGGCCGTTACCAGGACATTCAGCTGCTGTCCTTCAACGACCTGCACGGCAACCTCGAGCCCCCGACGGGCTCCTCCGGCCGGGTCAACGAGATCCAGCCCGACGGCACGACGAAGGACGTCGAGGCGGGCGGCGTGGAGTACCTCGCCACCCACCTGCGCGAGGCCCGCAAGGGCAACCGCTACTCCATCACCGCCGCCGGCGGCGACATGGTCGGCGCGTCTCCCCTCCTCTCCGGCCTCTTCCACGACGAGCCCACCATCGAGGCGCTGAACGGGCTCGGCCTGGACGTCTCCTCGGTCGGCAACCACGAGTTCGACGAGGGCGCCCGGGAACTGGCCCGTCTGCAGAACGGCGGCTGCCACCCCACCGACGGCTGCTACACCGACAAGAAGTTCAAGGGCGCCGACTTCCCGTACCTGGCGGCCAACGTCCTGAACGAGAAGACGAAGAAGCCCCTCCTCAAGCCGTACTGGGTGTGGAAGAAGCAGGGCGTCGAGGTCGGCTTCATCGGCGTGACGCTCGAGGGCACCCCGAACATCGTCTCCGCCGAGGGCGTCAAGGGCCTCTCCTTCAAGGACGAGGTCGAGACGATCAACAAGTACGCCAAGGAGCTCCAGCGCCAGGGCGTGAAGTCCATCGTCGCCCTCATCCACGAGGGCGGCTTCCCCGCGTCCTCCTCCTACAACTACGACTGCGACTCCCCGGGCGCCGGCGACGGCATCTCCGGCCCGATCGCGGACATCGCCGAGAACGTCTCCCCGCAGGTGGACGCGCTGGTCACCGGCCACACCCACGCGGCGTACGTCTGCACGATCCCCGACCCGGCCGGCAAGCCCCGCACGGTCACCTCGGCCGCGTCCTTCGGCCGCCTCTACACGGACACCACGCTGACCTACGACCGCGCGACCGGCGACATCGCCCGCACGGCCGTGAAGTCCGCGAACCACGTCGTCACCCGGGACGTCCCCAAGGCGCCGGACACGACCGCGCTGATCGGCAGGTGGAGCACCCTCGCCGCCCCCATCGGCAACCGCCCGATCGGCCACATCTCCGGCGACATCGGCCGCGACGGCACGGAGTCCCCGCTCGGCGACCTGATCGCCGACGCGCAGCTCGCGCACGGCAGGACGCTGGACCCGGAGACCGACCTGGCGCTGATGAACCCCGGCGGCATCCGCGCGTCCCTCACCTACGCGGCCAGTGGCGCCGAGGGCGACGGCGTGGTGACGTTCGCGGAAGCCTTCACGGTCCAGCCCTTCGCCAACACGGTCAACCTCCAGGACCTCACCGGCGCACAGCTGATCCAGGCCCTCAAGGAGCAGGTGAGCGGCCCGAACGAAGCCGCCCCGAAGATCCTCCAGGTCTCGGACGGCCTGACCTACACCCTGGACCTGACCAGGACCGGCGCGGACCGCGTCGTCACGGACTCCATCCGGCTGAACGGCGAGCCCGTCGACCCGTCCGCCACCTACCGCGTCGCGACGAACAGCTTCCTCGCGGGCGGCGGCGACGGCTTCCCGACGCTGGGCGAGGGCACGAACGACCTCGTCGGCGCGGACGACCTGGCGGCCCTGGAGCAGTATCTGACGGCCAACTCCTCGGCGACCGACCCGATCGACCCGCCGAAGGCGGACCGGATCACGATCGTGCGGTAACCGCACGGACCGACGGCCGACGGGGCCGGTACGCGGCGGAGAGCGCCGGGTACCGGCCCCGTCGCACGTCTCCTCACCCGGAGCCGTCGTCCCCGGCCCCGGGCCACACGACCGCCTGCGCGACGATCACCCGCTCACCGTCGAAGGTGACCGACGGCCCCTCGTGCAGCCGGTACCCCCTCTCCAGCGCCTCGCTCACCCGGCGGCAGAACGCCGCGTCGTCGGGACCGGTCAGTACGCGGTACACGGGCAGCCCGTCCGGTGGTGTCCTCATGGCGCCAAGCGTGGCACAGGCACTTTCTCGCTCACGGCCCCGGCTCACTCGATCCGGAAGAGGATGCGCCGCCCCCGGCTCTCGGCGACCCGGAGCGCTTCCTCCAGCGATTCCGTCGCCCTGGTGAGCGCGAAGCGCACCGCCCGCTCGCCGGCCCCGGGATCGGCGAGCACGGCCCGCGCTCCCGCGAGCACCTGCTCCCCCGAGTCCAGCTGGTCCTCTTCCACGTCGTCCGCGAGCCGGGAGAGCCGGCTGCGGTCGCTGTCGGTGCTCAGATAGCAGGGCTTGCCCTCGGGCGTGGTCCAGGGCAGCAGACGGAACCGGAAGGTATCGCTCACGCGGAGGCCTCCGTCCCGTGGATGCGGCGCGGCCCGGCGTCGGTGCCTCTCGCGGTGCGTCCCCTCATGCCGTGTCCCTCCGGTACGCCGACCAGCGACCATCACTGTTCGTGCTCCGATGGTCACTCATCGCACGTACGCTGGGGAAGAGGGCCGGAGGTGCCCGCGGCTTCCGGCAACGGGGAGGGACGGCATGACCGAACAGCTCGACGCGCACGTCGAGTCGGGGCGCGCGGTACTGGGACGGACGCTCCGTTTCCTGCGGGAGAAGGAAGGAAAGTCCCTGGGGCAACTGGCCGACGCGTCCGGGTACGACAAGAGCTACCTGAGCCGCCTGGAGTCGGGCCAACGCCTCTCCAAGGTGACGGTGATGGAGGACCTGGACACGTATTACGGGGCCGGGGGCTGCTGGTCAGCCTGTGGAAGGTGGCGCGGATCGACGCCTTCAAGGACCGGTACAAGGAGTTCATGCGGCTGGAGGCGACGGCACGGGTCATGCGCAAGTACACGCCGAACGTGCCCGGCTTGCTGCAGACCGAGGATTTCGCCCGCGAGATGTTGTCCGGCTCCCGGGCAACGGACGTGGACCACGAAGCGGTCGAGGAACAGGTGGCCGCACGCCTGGGGCGGCAGCTGTTGCTGCGCAGGAACCCTGTGCCTCACGTCCGTTTCGTCATCGACGAACTCGCCTTCCGCCGTCCTGCCGCCGGCCCGGAGACCTGGGAGGGCCAGCTGATGCACATCGAGGAGGTGGCGCAATGGCCCAACGTCATCGTCCAGGTGCTGCCGTTCTCGGCGGGAATCCACGACCTCATGGGCAAGGGATCGCTGACTCTGCTGTGGCAGCGGGACGGAAGCGCCGTGGCCTACACGGAAGGTGACAGCAACGGTCTGCTGACGGACGATCCGGAGGACGTCCTGCACCACCGTTTGTCCTACGATCGGCTGCGGGATCTGGCGCTGTCCCCGTCGGACTCGCTGACGTTCATGAAGGACGTACTGGAGGAGCACCGATCATGAAGCACACCTTCGACCTCGGCACCGCCGCCTGGCGCAAGTCCAGTTACAGCGACGGGGGAGACAACAACTGCGTCGAGGTCGCCGACGGCTGCCCCGGTCTCGTCCCGGTGCGCGACAGCAAGGTCCCGGACGGTCCGGTGCTCGTCTTCGGCCCGGCCTCGTGGAGCTCCTTCGTGACGGGGCTCGGCGACCGGCGGCGATAGAGGGAGGACGTACCCGGACCGTACGGAGGGCCCTCAACGGCCGGGATGTCAGAGCCACTTGGCACGATGGCGGCCATGAGTCACAACATCGCGTACTCCACCGCGGACAAGGCCGACGTCCTGGCCTACCTGGGCAGCAAGGGCGACCTGACGCCGGATCAGCAGCGACGACTCGGCGGGATGCGCAAGGCCGCCCGGGCCCATCAGGACGCCCTCGACCACCAGGGCGTCGACTGGGGCCTGTCCGTACCCGACGCCCTCGACCACCTCATCGCCGGGCGCACGGACGCGGACGCCGAGTGCGCGGGCAACGCCTACCACTCCGCGCTGCAGCACATCATCGACCACAACGCGTCGGACCCGTCCCATCTGGGCACCTACGCGAAGCCCTCGACGTTCTTCGGCCTGGTGGACGACGAGATGCGCCGCCTCGGCGTGCCCGCCGACCTCCTACCCCACGGCTACCTCTACGGCGGACTGCCCGACGGGTTCCCGTACCTTCCGTCCTCGATCGACGGCTATCCGGCCATCGGCCACCTTCCTCTGGCCAAGACCAAGCCCGCCGCCGACGCCTACCGGGCCGTCCTGGACCGGATGGACCCGGACTTCCGGTACGACGTCCGTGAACTGATCGAGAAGCTCGAGTTCGAGCACGGGGAGTGGGAGTACGCCACGAAGAACATCGACTGGTACACCCAGGACACCCTCTTCTTCAAACTCACCTGACGCACCGCCGCCGCGATTACCGCTCCGGGGAGAACCCTTCGCGGTCACGACCGTCGCCCGGCTCCGGTCCGGGAGGGTTCTCCTGCGGCTGTCGGAAGGCGGGGTCAGGACGCCGTGGGGGGGTCCGGTCGCCCAGCCAGTCCGTGATGTCCTGGTCGGCCGCCTGGGCGTCCGTCAGGTGCGGGCGGTCACCGCTCGCCGGGCCCGCGCCGGGGCCCGTGTTCCGGTACTCGGCGAAGCGGTCGTCCTTCCGGGAGAAGCCGCTCATGTCGGTCCAGGGCGCGGTGCGGATCGCGGCGCTGAGACTGGTGTTGCGGACCGTGGTCCGCGGATCGAGGGAGGCGTCGCCGCCGGCGTGCCGATGCCAGCCCCGTCTTACCGGTACGTGACCGAGGCCGTCGAGGCGCCGGCCGGGCTTGCTCCCGGTCTCGCCGGGGCCGCGCAGGCCGCTTCCCGCAACGC
>NZ_MSGP01000323.1 GCF_002078235.1 Streptomyces viridosporus | reverse complement strand
GTGTCGGCCGCCGTGGCGTCACGGCCCGCCCCGCCGCCCGACACCGCCGGTTTCCCGTCCGACGTCCCGTCGCCCTGCCGCCCCGCCGAACTCGACGGCTCGGCCCTCCCGCCCGCGCCGTCCTCGCCCACGCTCATGCAACCGGCGGCAGCGACGAGGGCCACCGTCGTGGCGGCCAGGCGGGCGGATACGTACAAGGGGCGCACGGGGCCACCTCCGGTCGGAGTGCGGGGACTACATGCCCAACTCCCTCCACCCGCAAGAGGACACGCGAACGGTCTATCCGTAGCCGAGAGCGTGCAGCCGGGCGTCGTCGATCCCGAAGTGATGCGCGATCTCGTGCACCACCGTGATCTCCGTCTCCGCGACCACGTCCTCCCGCGTCTCGCACATCCGCAGCGTCGGCCCGCGGTAGATCGTGATCCGGTCCGGCAGCACCCCCGCGTACCACTCGCCCCGCTCCGTCAGCGGGGTCCCCTCGTACAGCCCGAGCAGCTCCGGATCGTCCGCCGGCGGCTCGTCCTCCACGAACACCGCCACGTTGTCCATCAACCGCGTCAGCTCCGGCGGGATCCGGTCCAGCGCCTCGGCGACCAGCTCCTCGAACATCTCGCGCGTCATCTCCAGCACAGAGCCATTCTCGGACACGAGCCGTCCGTACGAGATCCCCCACGCCCTCGCATATCCGGTCTCGCGCTTGGGCATACGGGACCAATGTCCCGCGTCCCCTCCGCAGTCGTGAAGATCCGGCACCGCCTCCGAAGGGCTCCGCGCGTCCCCACCCGCCGCACCCGTCGGCCCGCTTCCGCACCGCTCGCCCTCGCCCCGCGTCCCCGCCGCCCCCTGGTCCGCGCCCTGGGGCTCGTCGCCGTGGTCGTCCTAGGCGCCTGGCTCGGCCTCCTCGTCGTCGGCAACGTCCGGGTCCCCGTCGGCCCCATGGACACCACCATGACCCTGCGCCCCTCCCTCACCGGCGGCACCAAAATCAACATCTCTCCCCTGGGCGCCCTCCAACTGGACAGCCACACCGCCCCCGTCCGCCTGGACGTCAACGTCGACCAGCTCGACCCCACCCGCGCCCAGGCCCTCGTCGACCACCCCGAACGGTTCTCCGGCCTCCAGGACGAGGTCGCCCACGACATCACCCGCGGCACCGCCGACCTCGCCGTGCGCTCCGGCGTCGCGGTCGTCACCGGCGCCACCGCGCTCGGCCTCGCCGTCTACCGGCGCCCCCGCCGCGCCCTCGCCTCCGGCGGCCTCGCCCTCGCCCTCCTCGCCGCGTCCGGCGGCACCGCCTACGCCACCTGGAACCCGGACTCCGTCCTCGAGCCCAAGTTCTCCGGTCTGCTCTCCTCCGCCCCCTCACTCGTCGGCAACGCCCGCAGCATCGTCACCGAGTTCGACGTCTACCAGCAGGAACTGGCACGCCTGGTCACCAACGTGACCAAGCTCTACGACGCCACCTCCACCCTCCCCGCCTACCAGCCCGACCCGACCACCATCCGGGTCCTGCACGTCTCCGACATCCACCTCAACCCGGCCAGTTGGAAGATCATCGCCTCGCTGGTGGAGCAGTACCGGGTGGACGTCATCGTCGACTCCGGCGACACCATGGACCACGGCACCGCCGCCGAGAACGGCTTCCTGGACCCCATCGAGGGCCTCGGCGCCCCCTATGTCTGGGTCCGCGGCAACCACGACTCCCTCGTCACCCAGCGCTACCTCGAACGCATGAAGAACGTCCACGTCCTGGACGACGGCCGGGCCACGACCATCGCCGGACTGCGCTTCGCCGGCATCGGCGACCCCCAGTTCACCCCCGACCGCTCCAAGGCCTCCGGAGCCGAGCAGTCCCAGGAGCTCGCGGGCGCCCGCCTCGCCTCCGCCCTGCGCGACCAGCGGGCCGCCGGCACCCCCGTGGACGTGGCCGTCGCCCACGAACCGTCGGCCGCCCGCGAGGTCGACGGCACCGTGCCCCTGGTCCTGGCCGGCCACATCCACCGCGAGAAGACCGAGGTCATGAAGTACGGCACCCGCCTCCGCATCGAGGGCTCCACCGGCGGCAGCGGCCTGCGCGCCGTCGAGGGCAAGTACCCCGACCCGATCGAGGCCTCGATCCTCTACTTCGACCGCGACACCCGCCGCCTCCAGGCCTGGGACTCCATCGAACTGGGCGGCCTGGGCCGGACGACGGCAGAGGTCAGCCGCCACCTCCCGAAGGAGAACCAGCCGGGCGCGACCACCTCGCCGTCCACCTCGCCGACCCCCTCTCCCGCCACCCCCTCGACGAACTCCCCGTAAACCGTTTTGGCGATCCCTCTCCCCATCCCATATGCTTCTCACGTCCCCGACGCGCTGAGAAGCGCCCAGGCGGGCCGATAGCCCTCATCGTCTAGCGGCCTAGGACGCCGCCCTTTCAAGGCGGTAGCACGGGTTCGAATCCCGTTGGGGGCACGCACCACCCTGTGCGACACTGTCGTACGACACGCTTGGTCCTGTGGAGCAGTTTGGAGTGCTCGCCACCCTGTCAAGGTGGAGGCCGCGGGTTCAAATCCCGTCAGGACCGCTGATGTTTCACGTGAAACATCGCGGCTGGGTAGCTCAGTTGGTACGAGCGTCCGCCTGAAAAGCGGAAGGTCGCCGGTTCGACCCCGGCCCCAGCCACAGCAAAGGCCCCGATCTTCGGATCGGGGCCTTGTTGGTGCGTACTGCCGAATGGTCGACATCGGCGGCAAAAGCGTTCGCCAGGAATTTCCCGAGGATGAGATCCTGAGTCCCGTATGTCCACGCATCCCGCCCCCGCCCCCGCCCTCGGCGCCCTCGCCTCCCGCCTGACCGAGCTGTCGCTGCGCGACGCACACCGGCTCGGGCGCAGGCTGGAGGGTGCGCGCAAGATCCGTAAGCCGGAGGCCCGGGCCGCCGTACTCGCCGAGATCGAGACGGAGACCGTCCGGGCCGAGGAGCGGATGGCCGAGCGACGCCTCCGTGTGCCGGAGATCCGCTACCCCGAGCAGTTGCCGGTCAGCCAGAAGAAGGACGAGATCGCCGAGGCCATCCGCGATCACCAGGTGGTGATCGTCGCGGGTGAGACCGGTTCCGGCAAGACGACGCAGATCCCGAAGATCTGCCTGGAGCTGGGCCGGGGCGTGCGGGGCATGATCGGGCACACGCAGCCCCGCCGCATCGCCGCCCGCACGGTGGCCGAGCGGGTGGCGGAGGAGTTGGAGACCCCGCTGGGCGAGGCCGTCGGCTGGAAGGTCCGTTTCACCGATCAGGTGAACCCGGACGCCACCTTCATCAAGCTGATGACCGACGGCATCCTGCTCGCCGAGATCCAGACCGACCGCGAACTGCGCGCCTACGACACGATCATCATCGACGAGGCGCACGAGCGGTCCCTGAACATCGACTTCCTGCTCGGCTACCTGGCGCAGCTGCTGCCGAAACGCCCGGACCTGAAGGTCGTCATCACCTCGGCGACGATCGACCCGGAGCGCTTCTCCCGGCATTTCGACGACGCCCCGATCATCGAGGTGAGCGGTCGCACGTATCCGGTGGAGGTCCGGTACCGCCCGCTCCTGGAGGAGGACTCGGACGACGCCGACCGGGACCAGATCACCGCGATCACGGACGCCGTCGAGGAGCTGATGGCGGAGGGGCCCGGCGACATCCTGGTCTTCCTGTCCGGGGAGCGGGAGATCCGGGACGCGGCGGACGCCCTGACGAAGAAGCAGTACCGCCGCGCCGGAGGCGCCGACGTGCACGGCGTCGAGGTGCTGCCGCTGTACGCCCGGCTCTCGCACGCCGAGCAGCACCGGGTCTTCCAGCGGCACAGCGGCCGGCGGATCGTCCTGGCGACCAACGTCGCCGAGACCTCGCTGACGGTGCCGGGCATCAAGTACGTCATCGACCCCGGTTTCGCCCGTATCTCGCGCTACAGCCACCGCACCAAGGTGCAGCGCCTGCCGATCGAGCCGATCTCCCAGGCGAGCGCGAACCAGCGCAAGGGCCGCTGCGGGCGCACCTCGGACGGCATCTGCATCCGCCTCTACAGCGAGGACGACTTCCTGTCCCGTCCGGAGTTCACGGACGCGGAGATCCTGCGGACGAACCTGGCCTCCGTCATCCTGCAGATGACCGCGGCCGGCCTGGGCGACATCGAGAAGTTCCCGTTCATCGATCCGCCGGACCACCGCAACATCCGTGACGGTGTGCAGCTGCTGCAGGAGCTGGGCGCGCTCGACGCGACGCAGAAGGACCCGCGCAAGCGGCTGACGGAGACGGGCCGGAAGCTGGCCCAGCTGCCGGTGGACCCGCGACTGGCCCGCATGGTGCTGGAGGCGGAGCGCAACGGCTGTGTCCGTGAGGTCATGGTCGTCGCCGCGGCGCTGTCCATCCAGGACCCGCGGGAGCGGCCCGCCGACAAGCAGACGCAGGCCGATCAGCAGCACGCCCGCTTCCGGGACGAGACGAGCGACTTCCTCGCCTACCTGAACCTGTGGCGCTACGTGCGGGAGCAGCAGAAGGAGCGCGGCTCGTCGTCGTTCCGGCGGATGTGCAAGCAGGAGTACCTGAACTTCCTGCGCATCCGTGAGTGGCAGGACATCTACACGCAGCTGCGCACGGTCGCCAAGCAGATGGGCATCCACCTCAACGACCAGGACGCCCCCGCCGACCGCATCCACGTCTCCCTCCTGGCCGGTCTGCTGTCGCACATCGGCATGAAGGACGTGAAGGAGTCGAAGGACTCCGGTCCGGGCGGGCGCAAGGACGGCGGCCGGAACGAGTACCTGGGCGCCCGCAACGCCAAGTTCGCGATCTTCCCGGGTTCGGCGCTGTTCAAGAAGCCCCCGCGCTTCGTGATGTCGGCCGAGCTGGTCGAGACGTCCCGTCTGTGGGCCCGGGTCAACGCGAAGATCGAGCCGGAGTGGGTCGAGCCGCTCGCCGAGCACCTGATGAAGCGCACGTACAGCGAACCGCACTGGGAGAAGGACCAGGCCGCGGTGATGGCGTACGAGAAGGTGACGCTGTACGGCGTCCCGATCGTCGCGCAGCGCAAGGTGAACTACGGCCGGATCGACCCGGAGGTGTCGCGGGAGCTGTTCATCCGCAACGCGCTGGTCGAGGGCGACTGGCGTACGCACCACAAGTTCTTCGCCGCCAACCGCCGACTCCTCACCGAGGTGGAGGAGTTGGAGCACCGTGCCCGGCGCCGGGACATCCTGGTGGACGACGAGACGCTGTTCGACTTCTACGACCAGCGGGTCCCGGAGCACGTGGTCTCGGGCGCCCACTTCGACTCGTGGTGGAAGCGCAAGCGGCACGAGCAGCCGGACTTCCTGGACTTCGAGCGGGAGATGCTGATCCGGGAGTCGGCGGAGGCGGTCACGAAGGCCGACTATCCCGACACGTGGCAGCAGGGCCCGCTGAAGTTCCGGGTCACGTACCAGTTCGAGCCCGGGGCGGATGCCGACGGGGTGACCGTCCACATCCCGCTCCAGGTGCTCAACCAGGTCACCGACGAGGGCTTCGACTGGCAGATCCCGGGTCTGCGGGAGGAGGTCGTCACGGAACTGATCCGTTCGCTCCCCAAGCCGATCCGCCGGAACTACGTGCCCGCGCCGAACTACGCGAAGGCGTTCCTGGAGAAGGCGGTGCCGCTCCAGGAGCCGTTGACCACGACCATGGCGCGTGAGCTGAAGCGCATGGTCGGCGTTCCCTTCGGCGCGGAGGACTTCGACTGGTCGAAGGTCCCCGACCATCTGAAGATCACTTTCCGGATCGTCGACGAGCGGCGCCGCAAGCTCGCCGAGGACAAGGACCTCGAGGCGCTGAAGCTGCGGCTCAAGCCGAAGGCCCGCAAGGCCCTTTCACAGGCGGCCGCCGCGACGGCGGAGCGCCGGGGCGGCGAGTCCCTGGAGCGCACGGGGCTGACGGAGTGGACCATCGGGACGCTCACCCGCGTGTTCGAGACCCGTCGGGCCGGCCAGCCGGTGAAGGCGTATCCGGCGCTGGTCGACGACGGGGACACGGTCTCCGTCCGTCTCTTCGACACGGAGGCCGAGCAGGCGGAGGCGATGTGGAAGGGCACGCGCCGGCTGATCCTGCTGGGGATTCCGGTGAACCCTGCGAAGTTCGCGTCCGAAAAGCTGTCGAACGCTCAGAAGCTCGCGCTGTCCGCGAATCCGCACGGTTCCGTCCAGGCCCTGTTCGACGACTGCGCGATGGCCGCGGCGGACAAGCTGATCGCGGACTTCGGCGGGCCGGTGTGGGACGAGGAGTCGTACCGGAAGCTGTACGACAAGGTGCGCGCGGAGATCGTCGACACGACCGTCCGCGCGGTGGACCAGGTGCAGCAGGTGCTGGCCGCCTGGCAGGCCTGTGAGCGCCGTCTGAAGGGCGTGCGCAGCCCGGCGCTGCTGCCGAACCTGCAGGACGTGCGGAAGCAGCTGGACGCGCTGGTGCGGCCGGGCTTCGTGACGGAGACGGGCCTGCGCCGTCTGCCGGACCTGATGCGTTATCTGGTGGCCGCGGACCGCCGTCTGCAGCAGATGCCGACGAACGTGCAGCGGGACACGACCCGTATGGCGAAGGTCCACGAGATGCAGGACGAGTACGCGTGGCTGCTGGAGCAGATGCCGCAGGGCCGGCCGGTGCCCTCGTCGGTGCGGGACATCCGCTGGATGATCGAGGAGCTGCGGGTGAGCTACTTCGCCCACGCGCTGGGGACGGCGCATCCGGTCTCGGACAAGCGGATCGTGAAGGCGATCGACGCGGCGGTTCCGTGACGGAAACGTGACGGGGCCGACGCGGAGAGTGAGTTCGACCTGGCGGCCCACCCTCCTGTACAGTCTCTTCTCGCAGCGCAACGCGCACGAAGTCCACTGAGCGGCTTTGTCGCACGGGCCCTGCGAAACCTGGTCCTGTGGAGCAGTTTGGAGTGCTCGCCACCCTGTCAAGGTGGAGGCCGCGGGTTCAAATCCCGTCAGGACCGCCGTAGAGAAGAAGGCCCGCGCCCGCAAGGGACCGCGGGCCTTCCGCATGTGGGGGCGGCGCTCCCGCCCGCGCCCTCGCCTTCTCCCTGACCTCCCCCTCCCCCTCTCCTGCCTCTGCGCCTTCTCGCCCTACGCGCCGTCAGGTCCTTCTCCCGCGCGTTCTCCCCTCTTCCGCGGTTCTCCCGCTCCGAGGCGCTGCGCGGCCCTTACGGGGCCCTCCTGGCGTCTTGACGGGCCGGCGTTCCGTCGGTACCTCAGGAGCAGGGTCCCTCTCCGTACGGCCGTGGAGGTGGCGCATGGGGGAATCGGCCAGGCACGAGACGCGGGCGTTGCTCCGCGCGCACCTGTCGGCCGCGTCGTCGTACCGGCACCTGACCCGCCACTGCCCGATCTGCCACCGCCTGCACCGGCTGGCGATGGAGTCGGCGCCGGACCCCACCGCGTCCGCCGAGGACGAGAACGTCCCCGACTCCCCTTCCCACGAGCCCGGTTCGCCCGCGCACTCCCTTTAGCGCATATGCCACAGCACCGACAAGCCGACCGGTATGTGACGGGTGTCACCGCATGAGTTTCAGGAAGTGCGGTACTTACGCCCCTCCTACAACAGGTCAATTTAATATGTACAATTGCACCACTCGGAGAGGTCCGCGCCGTCGACCGCGCAGGTGGCCCGCGGTCGCCCCGCGGAGTCCGGCCGGCCCGCACACCGGACCGCCCCTCCCGCTCCGCCGACCGGGGCCGGGACCGGGCCCGAGGCACCCGCGACCGGCGCGCACACAAAAGATCGCGCTGGACCCGGCGGAGTCCAGCGCGATCGACGACGCACCCTTGTTCAGTTGTCCGAAGAGCTCTGATCGGCTTGGGCGAGGGGCCTGTTGGGGCAGTCCCCGCGTCGCTTGGAGCTAGGGTTTCGAGCGCCTCGGCCAGTTGGGGGACCAGCCGGTTCGCCCGGATTGTTCAGTTGTTCAGGCCTCGCTGCGCTGCTGCGGAATGCCCGCGAGCAGGGCGCGGACCTCGGCTTCGCGGTAGCGGCGGTGCCCGCCGAGCGTGCGGATCGACGTGAGCTTGCCGGCCTTCGCCCAGCGCGTGACCGTCTTCGGGTCGACGCGGAACATGGTGGCGACCTCAGCCGGGGTCAGCAGCGGCTCGGCATCAGGGGTGCGAGCGGTCATGAGCGGCCTCCTCGGGAGAACCGAACCTTCTCGGTTCTTTCCTCTAAATTCTGCACCTTGACCCGCGTTGCCCGAAATGGCGGACGCGAGTCGAGTCGGTTATAGGACGAACGGCTTGTCCTCGGCACTACAACTACACCATCTGTCCAGCCGCGTCGGCCAAACCGATGGAATTGCCCTCCCAGGTGTTCATCAGCCGCGGAAGCCGATGGACCATGCCATAGCGGACAGTCACGCCGGTGTGACGATCAGTCACACCGGCGATCAGGAGGCACCGGACCCCCCAAAGCGTGCAATGCTGAGATTCCGCCCACAATGGCGCACAGCGGGACGGAGGAGCCCTCCCCGGACTCCTTGTCCTATTTTGGCATGAGGAGGGGCAAGCGGCGCAAGGGCCGCGTACGTGCGGTCCGTCACGCTTGACGCGCTTGGGGCATACGCCCAAATCGACGCCTACGTCCGTTGTCGGGTCCGGGTTGACGGAACCTCAGGGCGAAGACAAAACCCCAAGAAGGGCGTTTGGTCAAACGTCAGTTCGCCGAGCGCAGGTCCCGTACCGACCGCCACCGGTCGACCAGCCGCCCGTACGCGGCGCCCGCGCCCTCGTCGTCACCGCGGCGCAGCGCCGCGATCCCCTCGGCCACGTCCGCCGCCGAGTGGTCGTCCTCCAGCGCGCCGGACGGCAGGGCGTGCACCAGACCGCCGTAGTCCAGCTCGACCAGGGAGCGCGGGTGGAACTCCTCGAGCCAGCGACCGACATCGACCAGGCCGTCGATCAGCAGCCCCTCCTCCACCGCGTCCCGCAGGGCCCGCAGACCCCGCGCGACCCGCCGCCGGGCCTGGACCATGGGCGTCCGGTAGCGCAGGACGGGCGCCTCGTCGGCGGAGCCCTTGGCGTACTCGCGCTCCTCGTCCGCGAACAGCACGAACCAGTTGATCGGCACCTGCCAGGTGGCGGTGCGGATCCAGGGCCGGGCGTCGGGGTGGTCGGTCAGCCAGCGCTCGTAGTCCTGGGCCGCCTGGCGGCGCAGGACCGGGGGCAGCAGCGCGTCGAGGACCGGCGGGGGGAAGTCCTCGGCGAGTTCGCCCAGGGCCTGCCAGCCGCGCAGCCGGGTGCGCCAGGGACAGACGTGGACCACGCCGTCGCTCTCCAGCACGAACGCGTCGTCGCTTTCGTGAACCGGCACCGGCACCGGCGGCGTGGGCACCAGGTCGGTCAGCGCCCGGCGGAGTTCGTCCTGGTAGGAGGGGCGGTCGGGGCGGTGGGCGTAGCGGGCCCAGTGGTCGCGCTCCGGCTCGGGAAAGGCGGCCAGCGGTTCGTACACGCGCAGGTAGGTCGTGTAGGGGACGATCACCGAGGTCACCTTGGGCACGCCTGCTCCCTCCCCCGAGGACCGCCGTGAAAACCTGCCGGCCCCTCACACGGATGCGCGGGAAATCCATGCAAATCGTCGCACGGCGGTACTCCGGTCGGAGGTGATCCCCGCCACGGTACGCCCCGCGAGCGCCTCAGGCTCTACCCTCGTGCTCACAGTCCCGCCACCCTCCCCACTGCCACAAGCGCGGGGACCCGGGGAGACTGTTCCCACCCCGCCGCTACTTACTCAGGAGTCACCACAGTGACCGACGTATCTGACGGCGTCCTGCACACCCTGTTCCGTTCGGACCAGGGCGGCCATGAGCAAGTCGTGCTCTGCCAGGACCGTGCCAGCGGCCTCAAGGCCGTGATCGCCATCCACTCCACCGCCCTGGGCCCCGCCCTCGGCGGTACGCGCTTCTACCCGTACGCGACCGAGGAGGAGGCCGTCGCCGACGCGCTGAACCTCGCGCGCGGGATGTCGTACAAGAACGCCATGGCCGGTCTCGACCACGGCGGCGGCAAGGCCGTGATCATCGGCGACCCGGAGCAGCTCAAGAGCGAGGAGCTGCTGCTGGCCTACGGCCGGTTCGTCGCCTCGCTCGGCGGTCGGTACGTCACCGCCTGCGACGTGGGGACCTACGTGGCCGACATGGACGTCGTGGCCCGCGAGTGCCGCTGGACCACCGGCCGCTCCCCCGAGAACGGCGGCGCCGGCGACTCCTCGGTGCTCACCTCCTTCGGCGTCTACCAGGGCATGCGGGCGGCCGCCCAGCACCTGTGGGGCGACCCGTCGCTGCGGGAGCGCACGGTCGGCGTCGCGGGGGTCGGCAAGGTCGGCCACCACCTGGTGGAGCACCTGCGGGCCGAGGGCGCCCGGGTCGTGATCACCGATGTGCGCGAGGACGCCGTGCGGCGGATCCTCGACCGGCACCCCGAGGGCGTCTCGGCGGTCGCCGACACCGAGGCGCTGATCCGGACCGAGGGCCTGGACATCTACGCCCCGTGCGCCCTGGGCGGCGCGCTGAACGACGACAGCGTGCCGGTGCTGACCGCCAAGGTGGTCTGCGGCGCCGCCAACAACCAGCTCGCCCACCCGGGGGTGGAGAAGGACCTCGCCGACCGCGGGATCCTCTACGCGCCGGACTACGTGGTGAACGCCGGCGGGGTCATCCAGGTCGCCGACGAGCTGCACGGCTTCGACTTCGACCGGTGCCGGGCGAAGGCGGCGAAGATCTTCGACACCACGCTCGCCATATTCGCACGTGCGAAGACGGATGGGATTCCGCCGGCTGCCGCGGCCGACCGGATCGCCGAGCAGCGGATGGCGGAGGCGCGCCCGGTGGCCTGACACCCGGGGCACGAGGTGTGCGCGGGCGCCCGGCAGCGGGCGCCCGCGCGCGTTCGGCCGGTACCCGCCGGGGGCACTTGGAGAGAACTCTCACTTCTCCCGGCGGGTCGACCGCCGATAAGTGGTTAAAATCGCGTTTGACCAGCGAGGACGGGATGTCTCGAGGGTCTGGGCGCGGGCACGTCATGCGGGCGACGTACCGTATGGGCGCGGGCTCAGGTACCGTGGAAGCTCTACAGACCGGACTCTCCGAGGAGAGTTCGTTCTGGACCATGAACGCGTGTCAAGACTCTGGGGCCGTCGAGCCCCGTCGTTGAGGGGGTCGAGCCATGGGGCGCGGCCGGGCCAAGGCCAAGCAGACGAAGGTCGCCCGCCAGCTGAAGTACAACAGCGGTGGGACGGACCTTGCACGCCTGGCCGAGGAGCTGGGCGCATCGACGTCGAACCAGTCACCGAACGGTGACCATTTCGAGGACGATGAGCGAGACGACGACCTGTACGCACGGTACGCCGATCTCTACGAGGACGACGACGAGGACGAGGACGGCCAGTCCCCGCAACAGCGTCGCGGCGCTTGACCTTGCACTGAGCATCAGCCCGGTCGGTGATTCCGGTCACCGACCGGGTTTCATGCTGCCCGCCCGTCGCACGCGCGGGCAGCATTCCGGTGCTCAGTCCGCGTAGTCACCCACGAGGGCCGCGCCGGTCGTGTGCTCGCCCCGGCCGGTGATCTCGCCGGCCACCCAGGCGTCCACACCGCGGTCGGCCAGCGTCGCCAGCGCCACGTCCGTGGACTCCTGCGGCACGATCGCGATCATGCCGACGCCCATGTTGAGGGTCTTCTCCAGCTCCGCGCGCTCGACCGAACCGGTCCTGCCGACGAGGTCGAAGACCGGGGCCGGGGTCCAGGTGGAGCGGTCGACGACCGCGTGCAGCCCGTCCGGGACGACCCGGGCCAGGTTGGCCGCGAGGCCGCCGCCGGTGACGTGGCTGAAGGCGTGCACCTCGGTGGTGCGGATCAGGGCCAGGCAGTCCAGCGAGTAGATCTTGGTGGGCTCGAGCAGTTCCTCGCCGAGGGTGCGGCCCAGTTCGTCGATCCGGCGGTCCAGGTCGAGTCCGGCCCGGTCCAGCAGCACGTGCCGGACGAGGGAGTACCCGTTCGAGTGAAGTCCGGAGGACGCCATGGCGATCACCGCGTCGCCCTCGCGGATGCGGTCCGCGCCGAGCATCCGGTCGGCCTCCACGACGCCCGTACCGGCGCCGGCGACGTCGAAGTCGTCCGGACCGAGCAGGCCCGGGTGCTCGGCCGTCTCACCGCCGACCAGGGCGCATCCGGCCAGCACACAGCCCTCGGCGATGCCCTTGACGAGGGCGGCGACGCGTTCGGGGTGGACCTTGCCGACGCAGATGTAGTCGGTCATGAACAGCGGCTCGGCACCGCACACCACGATGTCGTCCATGACCATGGCGACCAGGTCGTGGCCGATGGAGTCGTACACGCCCATCCGGCGGGCGATGTCGACCTTGGTGCCGACGCCGTCCGTGGCGGAGGCGAGCAGGGGTCGGTCGTAGTTCTTCAGGGCGGAGGCGTCGAAGAGGCCGGCGAAACCGCCGAGGCCGCCGAGGACCTCGGGGCGCCGCGTCTTCTTCACCCACTCCTTCATGAGCTCGACGGCGCGGTCGCCCGCTTCGATGTCGACGCCCGCCGCTGCATAGCTGGCGCCGCCCCCGGCAAGAGGTGTTTGGGACATGACTGTGAGAGCTTTCGTGTCGTCCGGCAGGGCTTACGGGCGGCGGATCGCGTCGACCGCGGCCGGGGCGGCGGTGCCGGCGGCCAGCTCGGTCTCCAGGAGCTGCTTGCCGAGGAGCTCGGGGTCGGGCAGCTCCATCGGGTACTCGCCGTCGAAGCAGGCGCGGCACAGATTCGGCTTGGCGATGGTGGTCGCCTCGATCATGCCGTCGATGGAGATGTACGCCAGGGAGTCGGCGCCCAGCGAGGTGCCGATCTCGTCGATGGTCATCCCGTTGGCGATGAGCTCGGCGCGGGTGGCGAAGTCGATGCCGAAGAAGCAGGGCCACTTCACGGGCGGCGAGGAGATCCGGATGTGGACCTCGGCGGCGCCGGCCTCGCGGAGCATGCGGACCAGGGCGCGCTGGGTGTTGCCGCGGACGATCGAGTCGTCGACGACGACCAGGCGCTTGCCCTTGATGACTTCCTTGAGCGGGTTCAGCTTCAGGCGGATGCCGAGCTGCCGGATGGTCTGCGAGGGCTGGATGAAGGTCCGCCCGACGTACGCGTTCTTGACCAGGCCGGCGCCGAAGGGGATGCCGGACTCCTCGGCGTAGCCGATGGCGGCCGGGGTGCCGGACTCGGGGGTCGGTATGACCAGGTCGGCCTCGGCCGGGGCCTCCTTGGCGAGGCGGCGGCCCATCTCGACGCGCGAGAGGTACACGTTCCGGCCGGCGATGTCGGTGTCCGGGCGGGCCAGGTAGACGTACTCGAAGACACACCCCTTGGGCTTCGCTTCCGCGAATCGGGAGGTGCGCAGTCCGTTCTCGTCGATGGCGACGAACTCGCCCGGCTCGATCTCGCGGACGAAGCTGGCGCCCGTGATGTCGAGGGCGGCGGTCTCGGAGGCGACCACCCAGCCGCGCTCCAGGCGGCCGAGGACCAGCGGGCGGATGCCCTGCGGGTCGCGGGCCGCGTAGAGGGTGCCCTCGTCCATGAAGACGAGGCTGAAGGCGCCCCTGACCTTCGGGAGGACGACGTGCGCGGCCTGCTCGACCGTCACCGGTTCGCCGTCGGCGGCGCGCTGGCCGGCCAGCAGGGCGGTGATCAGGTCGGTGTCGTTGGTGGCCGCCACCTTCGGGGCGCGGCCGTTCTCCTTGGGGAGTTCGGCGACCATCTCGGCGAGCTGCGCCGTGTTGACCAGGTTGCCGTTGTGGCCGAGCGCGATGGATCCGTGCGCGGTGGCGCGGAAGGTCGGCTGGGCGTTCTCCCACACGGAGGCGCCGGTGGTCGAGTAGCGGGCGTGTCCGACCGCGATGTGACCCTGGAGCGAACCGAGCGAGGTCTCGTCGAAGACCTGGGAGACCAGGCCCATGTCCTTGAAGACGAGGATCTGGGAGCCGTTGCTGACCGCGATACCCGCGGATTCCTGGCCCCGATGCTGGAGGGCGTAGAGCCCGAAGTACGTGAGCTTGGCGACCTCTTCACCCGGGGCCCAGACACCGAAGACGCCGCAGGCGTCCTGAGGGCCCTTCTCACCGGGGAGCAGGTCGTGGTTGAGTCGTCCGTCACCACGTGGCACGTCATCGAGTGTAGGCGAGGCCGAGCGCTGGTCCGAATGCGGGATGTGCCCCCACCGGTGGATCACTCGGCGGCGAAGGCGGTGACACGGGTGCCGTTTTCGCTGGTCAGCGTCAGGTTTCCGGAATCGATCCGGTAGGCGACCGTGCCGCCGAAGAGCCGCAGCAGGGTCCTCTCGGCGTCCATGAGTGAGTCTTCGCACATCATTCGGGTCGTGGCGGGCGCGCCGAGGGTGATATGGCCGTCGCGGACGGTGGCGCCGGCGCCGACGTCGTTGCAGCCGAGGCTGCCGGAGACGGTGCCCTTCCCGTCGAAGGCGAGGTGGGCGCGGCCGCCGGCCTCGGGGAGGGCGACGGTCCACCGGACACCGGTGAGCGGTCGCGCCGCCTCGGCGGAGCCGCTGCCGCGGCCCGCGCCCGCCCGTTCGCCGCCGCAGGCCGCCACGAGCGGGAGGAGCACGGCGGCGGCCACCAGGGTCCTGCGCCGCTGCTGCCTCTGCGTGTCCATGCCCGTCCGACGGGGGCGGGGAGGAGACGGTTCCCTTCCTCTCCCGCCGCCCTCACGGGTCACGCCAGCAGCGGCAGGTACGGCGCGAGGTCCGCCCGTTCCCCGCTCGCGCTCACCTCGGCGTCGGCCACGGCGTCCCGCCAGGCCTTCCGCCCGGTGGCCAGCCGGATCCAGGTCAGCGGGTCGGTCTCGACGACGTTGGGCGGGGTGCCGCGGGTGTGCCGCGGTCCCGGAACGCACTGCACGACGGCGTACGGCGGGATCCGCACCTCCGTCGAGCCGCCGGGCGCCTTCGCGGCGAGCGTGTCGGCCAGCAGCCGGGTGCAGGCGGCGAGGGCCTGGCGGTCGTGGGGGACGTCCAGTCCGGGCACGGCGGCGTTCAGGTCGTCGGTGTGGACGACGAGTTCGACGGTGCGGGTGACCAGGTAGTCGGCCAGCGGCAGGGCACCGGCGCCGGTGGCGAGCAGTCTCGTGCCGGGGTGGAGGGCGAGGTCGGCGGTGAAGCGCTCCTCGGCGGCGGCGAGGTGGGCGTCCGGGTCCGGGTGGCGCTCGGCCTGCTCGCGGGCGTGGCCGGCGATGTCCGGAGCCTCGGCGGCGATCGCGAGCGGCCAGTCGGTCAGCGTCCCGTCCTGTGCGGCCGGCTCCGGGAGGTCGATCAGGCGGGCGACCGCCCCCAGGGACTCCCCGAGGTGCGCGACCAGGTCCCGCACCGTCCAGTCCCCGAGCCGTGTGGGCAGCGCGAGCTGCTCGGGGGTGAGGGTGCGCACGGCGGCCCGCACGTTCCCGAACTGGGCCAGCACCGCGGCACGGATCTTGACGGGGTCGTAGGAGCGGGTGCGTCTCTTCGCCGGTGGCATGGGAGGAGCCTATGCGGGACGGAAGGGGAAGTCGGAGGGCTCCGGGAGGGAATCCGGCGCGGGGGCGGCCGGCGCCGGCTCCGGTACGTCGAACGTCTCCCCGTTGCGCGGTACGCCGATGCCGCGCCAGGTGAACGGGACGCCGCGCGCGGTGTCCGGGTCGGGGCCGTCCATCAGCTGGAAGTGCAGGTGCGGCTCGGAGGAGTTGCCCGAGTTGCCGCAGCGGGCGAGCACCTGCCCGGCGCGCACCGTGTCGCCCGCGCGGACGGCGAGGGAGCCGCGGCGCAGGTGGGCGTAGGCGGCGTGGGTGCCGTCGCCGAGGTCCAGGACCAGGTGGTTGCCGAGGATCCGGCGGACCCCGGACATCTCGCGCACCGAGCCCTCGATCAGCATCAGGTACAGCAGCCCGGGCAGCGAGGTGCGGCTGAGGTGGTCGCGCTGCCGGTCGTCGGCCCGGACGACCGTGCCGTCGGCGACCGCGTGCAGCGGGGCGCCGAACGCCGGGAAGTCGGTGGGGCGACGGGCGAGCGGCCACAGCGGGGAGAAACCCGGGCGGGCGCCCGGCTCGGGTTCGGCGACGACGTCGATGGCGTACGTCTGGCCGTAGGCGTGGACGCCGTGGCTCGGGGTGCGGTCGGCCGGGCTGTTCAGCGCGGACCAGCGGCCGGTGACCGGCGGGGCGACCTCGACCGGCTCGCGGGCGGCGCGCGGGGCGTCCGGAGCGCCGCCGCCCCACCGGTTGACCACGGTGATCAGGAGGTAGGCCAGGACCAGCGGGAGGAAGTTCCACCACCGGGGGTGTCCCCAGTCGAAGCAGAGGTCGGCGGCCACCAGGGCGACGAAGCCCAGCTGCAGGCCCCGGAAGACGGTCATGGCGAGTTTGCGTGCGGACATGGTTCCCCCTCGATCGCGATGTCCCCGGTCAGTCGCGCGCCGCCGACAGCACCACCAGCAGCGGTACGACCCGGCCCGGCGGCACCTCGTGGCGGCCGCGGCCGGTGGTGTGCAGCCAGCCGGCGCCGGTGAGCTGGCGCAGGTGGTGGTAGATCTGGCCGGTCGTGCCGACCCCGTCCAGCTCGGCGAGCTCGGCCGCGGTGCGCCGGCCGCCGACGATCTCGCGGAGCAGCCGCAGCCGCACCGGGTGACCGAGCGCGGCGAACGCCTCGGCGGCGGCCGGCCAGTCGTCGTTCAGCAGCCCTTCGGTGAGCGCGCCGTGCTGCCACTCGTACCGCTCGCCGGTGGGCAGCCGGACCGCGCCGGTGAACAGCACGCCTCCGTCGGCCGCCTCGATCCCGGCGAGCCGGTCCTTCCAGCCCTCCAGGGCCCAGAAGTCGCCTTCGCCGGGGCGGGGTGCGCCGCGCCGGTCCGCCTCCAGTGCCGCGAGGCGGCGTTCGAGGTCGGCGACGCGCTCTTCGAGTTCCACGGTCACGAGATTACGTAACTACGTAATTTCGTGCAAGCGAACGCGGAGACACGCCGAAGCCCCCGCCCGGCAGCGGCCGGGCGGGGGCTTCGTACGAACAGGCGGGGCGGGAGGAGCGGGCCGGCGGCGATCAGGCCAGCAGCGCCGGGATCGTCCTCTCGTGCACCTCGCGCAGTTCCCGGAGGGTCAGCGCGAACTCGCCCTGGACCTCCACGGTGTCCCCGTCGACGACGCCGATGCGGGCGGCCGGGAGGCCGCGCGCGCCGCACATGTCGTTGAAGCGGACCTCCTCCGAGCGCGGTACCGCGACGATCGCGCGGCCGGCCGACTCGGAGAACAGGAAGGTGAAGGCGTCGAGCCCGTCCGGGACGACCAGACGCGCGCCCTTCTCCCCGAGCAGCGCCGACTCGACGACCGCCTGGATCAGACCGCCGTCGGACAGGTCGTGCGCGGAGTCGATCATGCCGTCGCGGGAGGCGGCGATCAGGATCTCGCCAAGCAGCCGCTCGCGCTCCAGGTCGACCTGCGGGGGCAGACCGCCGAGGTGGTCGTGGACGACCTGGGACCAGGCCGAGCCGCCGAACTCCTCACGGGTGTCGCCGAGGAGGTAGAGCAGCTGGCCCTCCTCCTGGAAGGCGGCCGGGGTGCGACGGGCCACGTCGTCGATGACGCCGAGGACCGCGACCACCGGGGTCGGGTGGATGGCCGTCTCGCCGGTCTGGTTGTACAGCGAGACGTTGCCGCCGGTCACCGGGGTGCCGAGCTGCTGGCAGGCGTCCGCCAGGCCGCGCACGGCCTCCGCGAACTGCCACATCACCGCGGGGTCCTCGGGCGAGCCGAAGTTCAGGCAGTCGGAGACCGCGAGGGGCTTGGCACCGGTGGTCGCCACGTTCCGGTAGGCCTCCGCCAGGGCCAGCTGCGCGCCCGTGTACGGGTCGAGCTTGGCGTACCGGCCGTTGCCGTCGGTGGCGATCGCGACGCCGAGGCCGGACGCCTCGTCGATGCGGATCATGCCGGAGTCCTCCGGCATGGCCAGCACGGTGTTGCCCTGCACGAAGTGGTCGTACTGCTGGGTGATCCACTGCTTGGAGGCCTGGTTGGGCGAGCCGACGAGCTTCAGGACCTGGTCCTTGAGCTCCTCGGACGACCGCGGCCGGGGCAGCTTGTTCGCGTCGTCGGCCTGGAGCGCGTCCTGCCACTCGGGGCGGGCGTAGGGGCGCTCGTAGACCGGGCCGTCGTGGGCGACGGTGCGCGGGTCGACGTCGACGATCTTGCCGCCGTGCCAGTAGATCTCCAGGCGGTCGCCGTCGGTCACCTCGCCGATGACGGTGGCGATGACGTCCCACTTGTCGCAGATCTCGAGGAAGCGGTCGACCTTGCCGGGCTCGACGACCGCGCACATGCGCTCCTGCGACTCGCTCATGAGGATTTCCTCGGGCGAGAGGGTCGAGTCGCGCAGCGGGACGTCGTCGAGGGTGACGCGCATGCCGCCGGAGCCGTTGGAGGCCAGCTCGGACGTGGCGCAGGACAGACCGGCCGCGCCGAGGTCCTGGATGCCGACGACCAGCTTCTCCCGGAAGGCCTCCAGGGTGCACTCGATGAGGAGCTTCTCCTGGAAGGGGTCGCCGACCTGGACGGCGGGGCGCTTCGACGGCTTGGCGTCGTCGAAGGTCTCGGAGGCCAGGATCGAGGCGCCGCCGATGCCGTCGCCGCCGGTGCGGGCGCCGTACAGGATGACCTTGTTGCCCGCGCCGGAGGCCTTGGCGAGGTGGATGTCCTCGTGCCGCATCACGCCGATGGCTCCGGCGTTGACCAGCGGATTGCCCTGGTAGCAGGCGTCGAAGACGACCTCGCCGCCGATGTTGGGCAGGCCCAGGCAGTTGCCGTAGCCGCCGATGCCGGCGACGACGCCGGGCAGCACCCGCTTGGTGTCGGGGTGGTCGGCGGCGCCGAAGCGCAGCGGGTCCACGACGGCGACCGGGCGGGCGCCCATCGCGATGATGTCGCGGACGATGCCTCCGACGCCGGTGGCCGCGCCCTGGTAGGGCTCGACGTAGGAGGGGTGGTTGTGCGACTCGACCTTGAAGGTGACCGCGTAGCCCTGGCCGACGTCGACCACACCGGCGTTCTCGCCGATGCCGACGAGCAGGGCGTCGGACTCGGGGGCCTTCTCGCCGAACTGGCGGAGGTGGACCTTGGAGGACTTGTACGAGCAGTGCTCGGACCACATCACCGAGTACATGGCGAGTTCGGCGCCGGTGGGTCGGCGGCCGAGGATCTCGACGATCCGCTCGTACTCGTCCTTCTTCAGGCCGAGTTCGGCCCAGGGCAGCTCGACGTCGGGGGTCGCGGCCGCGTGCTCGACCGTGTCCAGAGGCGTCCGGCTCATGCGTTGACCAGCTTCTTGAGGATCGAGGTGAAGAACGGGAGTCCGTCGGTACGGCCCGTACCGATCAGCGACTCGACGGCGTGCTCGGGGTGCGGCATCAGGCCGACGACGTTGCCCGCCTCGTTGGTGATGCCGGCGATGTCGTTGAGCGAGCCGTTGGGGTTGAAGTCGAGGTACCGGAAGGCGACACGGCCCTCGGCCTCCAGCTCGTCCAGCGTGTACCGGTCGGCGACGTAGCGGCCGTCCATGTTCTTCAGCGGGATGTGGATCTCCTGGCCGGCCGTGTAGTCGGTGGTCCAGGCGGTGTCCGCGTTCTCCACCCGCAGCTTCTGGTCGCGGCAGATGAAGTGCAGGTGGTCGTTGCCCAGCATGCCGCCGGGCAGCAGGTGCGCCTCGGTGAGGATCTGGAAGCCGTTGCAGATGCCGAGGACGGGCAGGCCCGCCTTCGCCTGCTCGATGACGGTGTCCATCACCGGCGAGAACCGGGCGATGGCCCCGGCGCGCAGGTAGTCGCCGTAGGAGAAACCGCCGCACAGCACCACGGCGTCGACCTGCTTGAGGCTCTTGTCCTTGTGCCAGAGCGCCACGGGTTCGGCGCCGGCGACCCGGATCGCGCGCTGGGTGTCCCGGTCGTCGAGGCTGCCGGGGAAAGTGACGACGCCAATACGAGCGGTCACTTCACGGCCTCCGCGACTGCCTCTTCCGACTCCACCCGGACGGTGAAGTCCTCGATCACGGTGTTGGCGAGGAAGGATTCCGCAAGATCGTGGATGCGGGCGAGCGCGGCCTCGTCGACCGGCCCGTCAACTTCCAGTTCGAATCGCTTTCCCTGACGGACGTCCGAGATCCCTTCGAAACCCAGCCGCGGCAGTGCGCGCTGCACCGCCTGGCCCTGGGGGTCGAGGATCTCCGGCTTGAGCATGACGTCGACTACGACGCGTGCCACTGGCACTCCCGGTGTGTGGTGCTGAGCAGGTTCCTTCAGACTACCCGCACAAAATTTCTACGCGAGTAGAGTTGGAGGAATCTACGTGAGCACGATCACGATCGGGTGACGCGAGGAGGCGTCGGGGAAAAGATCCGGGAAAGATCCGCGTTCTCTCGCCCATCTCTATTGCGCCACGGACACGCGGACAGATTTAGTCGGGCTTCACAATGCATTGCCGGGCACTGTACAAATGAATTGCCATTAGCAGATACTTTGCCCGATTACAGGCGAACAGACGGCATCTCGGTGACGTCCCGGCACGTCATCACGGACGTCCGGACCGAGATCCCGCACGAAGGGACCGATATTCGTGGCGCAGAAGGTCGTGGTCACTCTCTTTGACGACATCGACGGCTCGGAAGCGGCGGAGACGATCGCCTTCGGACTCGACGGCAAGTCGTACGAGATCGATCTGAACGAAGCCAACGCCGGCGAACTGCGGAAGGCGCTCGCGCCGTACGTGGAGGCCGGACGCAAGCGGTCGCGCTCGGGCAGGGCGTACCGGCAGACGGAGGTCGCCCCCGACCCCGCGGCCGTGCGCGCCTGGGCACAGGCGAACCGGATGGACGTCCCGGCGCGCGGGCGGATCCCCAAGAAGGTCTACGAGGCGTTCGCCGCCGCACGGTGAACGGCCGGCACCCGCGGAGCCGTCCCTCGACGGCCGGTCACCCGCCCCGTGGCACAACCGACTTGCGCACCACCCCAGGTGATCAGCTAGAGTCTGGAGCACGCCGCGGGGCAAGGCCGGAAGGCCCGGCCCACGGAGTACATGCGGGTGTAGTTCAGTAGTAGAACATCCCCCTTCCAGGGGGAAGGCGCAGTGTGCAATTCCTGTCACCCGCTCTACACGGCCGTACCGTCCCCTCGTGGGAGGCCTCCCCGATCGAGCACTGTCGAGAGCTCGGGGGAGGATCAGGTAGGCTGGTGCGTGCACCGATCGGTGAAAGCCGGTCGGGAGCCATGCGGACGTAGCTCAGTTGGTAGAGCGCAACCTTGCCAAGGTTGAGGTCGCGAGTTCGAGCCTCGTCGTCCGCTCGGGAAGAAGGCCCCGGTCCATCGGACCGGGGCCTTCTCGTGTGCGCGCTCCCGGCCGTCTGACATTTGTCATGCCCGGTGATGACAGCCCGCACTGCCGCCCCCTTCACGGCTCGACGATGATTGAGCCATGCAAGCAAATGGGCACGAGCACGTGATAGAGGTCACTGGCCTGCGACGTGTGTACGGGGACGGGTTCGAGGCGGTGCGCGGGATCGACTTCTCCGTGCGCCGCGGGGAGATCTTCGCGCTGCTGGGCACCAACGGCGCCGGCAAGACGTCGACGGTCGAGCTGCTGGAGGGCCTCGCCGCGCCGGCCGGCGGCCGGGTGCGCGTCCTCGGGCACGACCCGTACACCGAGCGGGCCGCCGTGCGCCCCCGCACCGGCGTGATGCTCCAGGAGGGCGGTTTCCCCTCCGAGCTGACCGTCGCGGAGACCGCGCGGATGTGGGCCGGATGCGTCACCGGGGCGCGCCCGCCGCGGGAGGCGCTGGCACGGGTCGGGCTGGAGAAGAAGGCCGACGTGCGGGTGAAGCAGCTCTCCGGGGGCGAACGGCGGCGGCTGGACCTGGCCCTCGCCCTGCTCGGCGACCCCGAGGTGCTCTTCCTGGACGAGCCCACCACCGGACTCGACGCCGAAGGACGCCGGGACACCTGGGAGTTGGTGAGCGCGCTGCGCGACGGCGGCACGACGGTGCTGCTGACCACCCACTACCTGGAAGAGGCCGAGAACCTCTCCGACCGGCTGGCGATCCTGCACGAGGGACGCATCGCCGCCACCGGCACCCCGGCCGAGGTGACGGCCGCGCAGCCGTCCCGGATCACCTTCGAACTGCCCGAGGGCTACTTCCTCGGCGACCTGCCGCCGCTCGACGAACTGGGCGTGTGCGGGCACGGGGCGGACGGACGGCTGGTCCGGCTGCAGACCCGTGAGCTGCAGCGGGCGGCCACCAGGCTGCTGGTGTGGGCCGAGACGGCCGGAGTGGAGCTGCGCCGCCTGGACGTGCGGTCGGCGTCCCTGGAGGAGGCGTTCCTGGGGATAGCGAAGGAGGCGTCCGCGGAGACGGGGACGCAGCGGACGAAGCAGATGAAGCAGGAGTACGCGGCATGAGCGGCACGACCCCGACCGTCACCACACCGATGAGCCGGATGGCCGCCCTCGCCCGCGCCGAACTGACGCTGTTCGGACGGAGCAAGGGAACGCTCGTCGCCGCGCTGTTCGTCCCCCTGGTCCTGCCGGTGAGCGTGGCGGCGACGGCCGAGGAGATGGACCTCGCCGGGGCCGGGCTGACCGTCGGCGCCGTCGTGCTGCCCGCCGCGATCGGCTTCTCGCTGCTGTTCGCCGTCTACTCGGCCCTCGTCGGCGCCTTCGTCGCCCGGCGCGAGGAGCTCGTCCTCAAGCGGCTGCGCACCGGCGAGCTGAGGGACGCCGAGATCCTGGCCGGGTCGGCCCTGCCGGCCGCCGCCACGGGGCTCGCGCAGTCGCTGCTGCTGGCCGCCGGCTGCATGGTGCTGCTGGACATGGCGGCCCCCTCGGCCGTCCATCTGGCGGTACTGGGGCTGCTGTTGGGGCTGGTGATGTGCACGGCGCTCGCCGCCGTCACCGCGAGCTTCACCCGGACCGCCGAGAGCGCCCAGGTCACCCCGATGCCGCTGATGCTGGTCTCCATGATGGGCTCCGGGATGATGTTCCCCCTGGAACTGTTCCCCGACCGGCTCGCCTCCTTCTGCGAACTGCTGCCGCTCACCCCCGTCATGACCCTGATCCGCGGCGGCTTCACCGGCGGCCTGTCGGCGTCCGAGACGCTGACCGCCCTGGTCACGGCGGTGGCCTGGACCGCGTTCGCGGTGTTTGCTGTACGACGGTGGTTCCGCTGGGAGCCGCGGCACTGACGGAGGCGGAAGCGGGGAGGGCGGACCATGCGCAGGCCGGGTGGCTGGTGGGGGCGCAAGAGCACCCCGGCGAAGGTCGAGACGTACACGCGGTGGTCGTACCACTTCTTCGCGCTGTTCGAATTCGCGATGGCCGGCCTGCCGGTGGCCGGGCGGCTCGGGCCGGCCCCGACGGCTCTGCTCCTGGTCCTGGTGGCCGCGCACAGCGCGGTCTGCGCGGTGACCGCCTCACGGGCCCTGGACTGGCTGCGGGGGCGGCGGGACCAGCCGCTGAGACTGCTGTGGGTGCTCGGCGCCCTCACCGCGGTGGTCGCCGTCACGGTCGTCGCGGTCTGCGAGCACGGCCCGGCGGACGAGGACACCGGCAGCGTGGCCGGCGGGATCTTCGGGATCGTCCTGGTCTTCGGCATCGGGAACATCGCGCTCGGCGTGCGCAGCCGGCGGCGGGTGTTCGCCTCCGTGGTGGGCTTCGCGGCGGGCGCGGGGCTGGTGTCCTTCCCCTTCGGGGCATCCGGCCCGACCGCCCTGGCCGTCGCGGCGATGGTCCTGGTGGGCGGCGGTTTCCTCGCCTTCACCTCCGTGTTCTCCGTCTGGCTGCTCAACGCCGTCTACGAGCTCGACGAGGCGCGGGAGACCCGCACCCGGCTCGCCGTCGCGGAGGAACGGCTCAGGTTCGGGCGGGACCTGCACGACGTGATGGGCCGCAACCTCACCGTGATCGCGCTGAAGAGCGAGCTGGCCGTCCAGCTCGCCCAGCGGGAACGGCCGGAGGCCGTGGCGCAGATGGTCGAGGTGCAGCGGCTGGCGCACGAGGCGCAGCGCGAGGTGCGCGAGGTGGTGCGCGGCTACCGCGAGGCCGACCTCGCCGGCGAACTCGCGGGCGCGCAGGGCGTGCTGACCGCCGCCGGCATCGACTGCACGGTCACCGGCCCGGCGACGGGACTGCCCGCGCCGGTGCAGTCCGCGCTCGGGTGGGTGGTGCGGGAGGCGGCCACGAACGTCCTGCGGCACGGGGACGCGCGGTGCTGCGCGGTGGAACTGCGGATACGGGAGGGCCGTGTGGTGCTGACGGTGGAGAACGACGGGGTGCCGCAGGCCGAGGCACCGGGCCGGGGGTCCGGACTCGTCGGGCTGCGCGAGCGGCTGGCGGAGATCGGGGGGACGCTGCGGGCCGGGCCCACCGGGGACGGGCTGTTCCTGCTGACCGCCGAGGTCCCGCTGCCGGCGCACTCCGGCGAGGCTCCCCCCGCGGCGGCCCCGGCCGCCCACACCCCCCTTCCCCTGAGCGAGGTCACCCCATGACGGCACCCCGGCCCCTACGACTGCTGCTGGCC
>NZ_MSGP01000322.1 GCF_002078235.1 Streptomyces viridosporus | reverse complement strand
GCCTACGCCCGCACCGACATCGGCGGCGCCTACCGCTGGCAGGAGGCGACGAAGAGCTGGACCCCGCTGCTGGACCCGGTGGGCTGGGACGACTGGGGGCACACCGGTGTGGTGAGCCTCGCCTCCGACCCGGTGGACCCGGACCGGGTGTACGCGGCGGTCGGCACGTACACCAACGACTGGGACCCGAAGAACGGCGCGGTGCTGCGCTCCACCGACCGGGGCGCGAGCTGGCGCAAGGCCGACCTGCCGTTCAAGCTGGGCGGGAACATGCCGGGCCGGGGCATGGGGGAGCGCCTGGCCGTCGACCCGAACCGCAACAGCGTGCTCTACCTGGGCGCGCCCAGCGGGAAGGGGCTGTGGCGGTCGACCGACTCGGGGGCGAGCTGGTCGCGGGTGGCGAACTTCCCGAACGTCGGGAACTACGCGCAGGATCCGAGCGACACCTCCGGGTACGCCAGTGACAACCAGGGGATCGTCTGGGTCACCTTCGACGGGTCCACGGGGACGGCCGGCAGTGCGACGAGGACGGTCTACGTCGGCGTCGCCGACAAGGAGAACGCCGTGTACCGGTCCACCGACGCGGGCGCGACCTGGGAACGGCTGGCCGGGCAGCCGACGGGGTACCTCGCCCACAAGGGCGTGCTCGACGCCGGGAACGGCCACCTGTACCTCGCCTACAGCGACTCGGGCGGCCCGTACGACGGGGGCAAGGGACGGCTGTGGCGGTACGCCACCGCGACCGGCACCTGGACCGACGTCAGCCCCGTGGCCGAGGCCGACACGTACTACGGCTTCAGCGGACTGACGGTGGACCGGCAGGACCCGGGCACGGTGATGGCCACCGCCTACAGCTCCTGGTGGCCGGACACCCAGATCTTCCGTTCCACCGACAGCGGCGCGACCTGGACCCGGGCCTGGGACTACACGTCGTACCCGAACCGCGAGAACCGCTACACGATGGACGTCTCGTCCGTGCCGTGGCTCACCTGGGACGCCCACCCCTCCCCGCCCGAACAGACCCCGAAGCTCGGCTGGATGACCGAGGCGCTGGAGATCGACCCCTTCGACTCGGACCGCATGATGTACGGCACGGGCGCGACGGTCTACGGCACCGAGAACCTCACGGACTGGGACGCCGGGAAGAAGTTCACCATCACGCCCATGGTGCGCGGCCTGGAGGAGACGGCCGTCAACGACCTCGCCTCTCCCCCGTCGGGCGCGCCGCTGCTCAGCGCGCTCGGCGACATCGGCGGCTTCCGGCACACGGACCTCACCAAGGTGCCGTCGATGATGTTCACCCGGCCCAACTTCACGTCGACGACGAGCCTGGACTTCGCCGAGTCGAACCCGAACACCGTGGTCCGGGTCGGCGACCTGGACTCCGGCCCGCACATCGCGTTCTCCACCGACAACGGCGCCCACTGGTTCGCGGGGACGGACCCTTCCAGCGTCAGCGGCGGCGGGACGGTCGCGGCGGCGGCCGACGGCAGCCGGTTCGTGTGGAGCCCGCAGGGCGCCGGCGTGCACCACACGACCGGGTTCGGGACCTCCTGGACCGCGTCGTCCGGCATTCCGGCGGGCGCGATCGTCGAGTCCGACCGGGTGGACCCGAAGACCTTCTACGGCTTCAAGTCCGGGAAGTTCTACGTCAGTACGGACGGCGGCGCGACGTTCAGGGCCTCGGCGACGACCGGTCTGCCCGGCGGCGACAGCGTGCGGTTCAAGGCGCTGCCGGGCGCGCGGGGCGACATCTGGCTGGCGGGCGGGTCGAGCGACGGGGCGTACGGCCTGTGGCACTCCACGGACGCCGGGGCGACCTTCACCAGGCTGGGGAACGTCGAGGAGGCCGACACCGTCGGCTTCGGCAAGGCGGCGCCCGGAGCCTCGTACCAGACCCTCTACACCAGCGCGAAGATCGACGGTGTGCGCGGTATCTTCCGCTCGGCGGACCGCGGCGCGAGCTGGACCCGCGTCAACGACGACGCCCACCAGTGGGGCTGGACCGGTGCGGCGATCACCGGTGACCCGCGGGTGTACGGCCGGGTCTACGTGGCGACCAACGGACGCGGCGTCGTCTACGGCGACACCTCGGACCCCGGGGGCGGGGACGACGGCGGCGGCACGGACCCCGATCCGGACCCGGACCCGGAGCCCTCGGGTGCCTGCGCGGTGACCTACACGGTCACCAACCAGTGGACCGACGGCTTCCAGGCCGAGGTGCGGGTGACCAACACGGGCACGAGTGCCTGGAACGGCTGGACGCTGACCTGGTCCTTCGCGGACGGGCAGCGGATCTCCCAGCTCTGGAACGCGGCCCACACCCAGTCGGGTCCGGCGGTGACGGTGCGCAACACCGACTGGAACGGCACCGTCGCGGCGGGCTCGTCGGTCGGCTTCGGCTTCACCGCGAGCCGCTCGGCGACGAACACGGAGCCGACGGCCTTCAGACTGGGCGAACAGGCCTGCGCGGTGCGCTGAGCGTCGCCGGTGGAGAATGACGATCATTCTCCACCGGCGACAGCGAAGGAGCCCCGATGCACGGACGGATCATCTTCCTGAACGGCACGTCGAGTTCGGGGAAATCCAGCATCGCGAGGGAACTGCTGCACGTGCTGGACGAGCCGTACTTCCACATGCCCGTGGACTCCTTCCACGCGATGCGCTCGCGCCGGGAGATCGACGCGGACCGGCTCCCCGACGTGCTGCGGCGCACCTGGAAGGGATTCCACCGGGCGGTCGCCGGGATGGCCGAGGCCGGGAACAACGTGGTGGTGGACCACGTGCTGAGCGAGGAGTGGCGCCTGCTGGACTGCCTCGGGCTGTTCGACGCCCGGGAGGTCGTCCTGGTCGGCGTGCGGTGTTCGCCGGAGGAGACGCGGCGGCGCGAGCGGGCGCGGGGCGACCGCCCGGCGGGCCTCGCGGCCCGGCAGTTCGACCGGGTCCATGCGCACGGCCTGTACGACATCGAGTGCGACACGACCACCGCCACGGCCGAGGACTGCGCCCGGCGGATCGGCGCCTTCCTGCCGCGGCGGCCGCTGCCCACCGCGTTCGAGAAGCTCAGGGCGCGCCTGCGTCCCGACCTGCGGGCGGTCGTCCGATGACCGCCGCCCTTCCCGCCCGTCGTGCGGTCCTCCTCGGGGGTGGCTTCTCCACCGACGACGACGGCCTGCTGGACGACTGGCTGCTCGGCCACGCCCGCGGGTCCCGTCCCAAGGTGTGCTTCGTCCCCACGGCCAGTGGGGACGCCCCCGCGTACGTCGAGCGGTTCCTGGACGCCTTCCGGTCGCGTGCCTGCGAGCCGTCCGTGCTGACGCTGTTCCGGCGTGAGCTCGACGACGAGGCGCTGCGGGCCTTCCTGCTCTCCCAGGACGTCGTGTACGTCGGTGGCGGCAACACCGCCAATCTGCTGGCGGTCTGGCGCACCCACGGCGTCGACCGGCTGCTGCGCGAGGCGTACGACCGCGGGACGCTGCTGTGCGGGATCAGCGCCGGCGCCAACTGCTGGGCCGTGGGCTCGCACACCGACTCCTTCGGCCCGCTGACGTACCTGCGGGACGGATTGGGACTGCTGCCGGGATCGGTGTGTCCGCACTACGACAGCGAACCCGGCCGCCGGGCCTCCTACCGGGCGGCCGTGGCGGGTGGCGCGCTGCCCGCCGGATGGGCGCTGGAGGACGGTGTGGGCGCCCTCTTCACGGACGGCCGGCTCACCGAGGCGGTGGCCCGGAAGCCGGAGGCCCGCCTGTACCGGGTACGGGCGGGTCTGGACGGCGAGGCGATCGAGCGGGCGCTGACGTGCCGTCCGCTCAGGGGGTGAGCGCCGCCTGCCCCGGTGGCGTCGGCAGGTGACCGAGGTGCTCGATGACGCGCTCGCGCAGAAGGAGGTACTCCTCCCGGCGCCGGGGCAGAGGGCCCGGCGGGCGTATGACGACCCGGGCCGCGGTCACGCTCTGGCCGTCCTGGAACTGTTCGCGCGTCAGGTCGAGTTCCACTCCGCTGGGCAGCCGGTTCCACCAGTGGAATCCGTGCTGCTCCCCGCCGCGGTGGACCTCACCGACCATGAGGTCGCCACCGAAGATGTTGTTCACGACCAAGGCCGTGATGTCACAGTGGCCCCACGCCGGGTTGCCGGGCTGCCACCCGGCGCGGGCGAGGTCGTCCGGGGAACAGGTGTCGGCAGCCCAACTGGCGCGTAAAGCCTTGTCGATGCTCAGAAGGTTCCAGGGGTCCATGCCGGCAGCATCGCAGCCGCCACTGACATTGCGGCTCTCCCCTTCCCCCTCCCGAGGAGGACGCCCTCAGTCGCCGGACCCGGGCCCCAGGTACCGGCGCAGCGCTTGCCGCCCTCCCGGAACGAGGAGCCCTCGCTCGACGGCCCCGCGCGCCTCGGCCGGGGGGCAGCCGGCCGTACCAGGCGATCTCACCCGGGCCCGGGGCCGGGGCTCCGTCACGACGGCCTTGAGGGCACGGCGGTGGTCGGCCCACCGCCGCCCTCGTACAGGACCGTCCGGCGTCGGCACCGCTCAGGGCGTGAACACCGTCGGCCGCGGTGCCTTCGGCATGCCGTCGCCGAGGAAGAAGCCGGTGTGCGGGGGCTGGTTGTATGCGGTGTTCTGCCAGGCCAGGGACGTGCGGTACAGGGTGTCGTGCAGCAAGGTGGTGATCCTGGTGTCCGTGTCGTGCGGGGTGGAGTAGATGCGCAGCGCCCTGTTGTCGCCGGTACGCCAGACGACCTCCTCGCGCCAGTCGCCGAGGATGTCGCCGGACAGGGCGGGCGTGGACTTGGTGCCGTTGTTGGAGGAGACGCCGGAGCCGGTCAGCAGGCGGGTGTCGGAGGACGTGCCGTACTTGTCGATGCGGGTGCCGTCGAGGAGTTCGCGCACGGGGTCGCCGTCCCACCAGGTGAGGAAGTTGACGGAGGACGGCTTGCGTCCCTTGGTGGCGCCGCCCTCGTCGCGGACGGAGCCGTCGGACGAGGACCACATCTCCGGGCCGGAGTTGCCCGACCAGACGTCCCCGGCGACGCCCCGGCCGTTGTCGCAGCAGGCGGCGAGCTTCCAGCGGACCGCGCCGTTCGCGGGGTCGATGTAGAGGGCGGCGGGCTGGCCGGTGGACTCGGAGACCTTGTAGTACTCCAGGCCCGGGGTCGACGGGTCGAGGTCGCCGAGGTGCTGGGCGTCGCCGTGGCCGGTCTTCGTCGTCCACAGTCCGTTGCCGTTGTCGTCGACGGCCATCGAGCCGTAGACGATCTCGTCCCGGCCGTCGCTGTCGACGTCCCCGACGGAGAGGCTGTGGGAGCCCTGGCCGTCGTAGCCCTTGCCGTTGTTGGTGGAGGAGTTGGTGTCGAAGGTCCAGCGGCGGGTGAAGGCGCCGTTCCGCCAGTCCCAGGCCGCGATCACGGTACGGGTGTAGTAGCCGCGGGCCATGATCAGGGAGGGGCGGGTGCCGTCCAGGTAGGCGGTGCCGGCGAGGAAGCGGTCGACGCGGTTGCCGTAGGAGTCGCCCCAGGAGGAGACGGTGCCGCGGGCCGGGACGTAGTCGACGGTGCCCATCGCCTTGCCGGTCTGCCCGTTGAACATGGTCAGGTACTCGGGGCCGGACAGCACGTAGCCGGACGCGTTGCGGTGGTCCGCCGAGGAGTTGCCGATGACGGCGCCGGTGCCGTCCCTGGTCCCGTCGGCGGTCTTCATGGCGACCTCGGCCCTGCCGTCGCCGTCGTAGTCGTAGACCTGAAACTGGGTGTAGTGGGCGCCGGAGCGGATGTTGCGGCCGAGGTCGATGCGCCACAGCCGGGTGCCGTCGAGCTCGATGCCGTCGACGATCGTGTTGCCGGTGTGGCCGGACTGCGAGTTGTCCTTGGCGTTGGTGGGCTGCCACTTGAGGACGAACTCGAGGGCGCCGTCGCCGTCGAGGTCGCCGACGGAGGCGTCGTTGGCCTCGTAGGTGTAGGAGACGCCGTCGGGGGTGGTGCCGCCGGCCGGCGGGGACAGG
>NZ_MSGP01000321.1 GCF_002078235.1 Streptomyces viridosporus | reverse complement strand
GCTGCCCCGGCAACGAGGCCCCTTCCGGGGCGCCCCGGAAGGGGCCTCGTTGCCGGGGCAGCAGTGGGCGCTGGAGGACGGCAGGGTCGACGCCGCGGAATACGGCAGGGCGATGAACGAGTTCATTTCCTGCGTCAGGGGCGCGGGATATGAAGTGACCGACCCGGTGATCAGTCCGATCGACGGACTGAGTCTGCTGTATCAGATCACACCGTCGGGTGATCCCGCCTCTTACAACGAGGCGGTGCAGCGCTGCAACCTCTCCCATCTCTCCATGGTCGAGCCGACCTATGTCGAGTCCCATCCGAAAGTGATGGAGGAAACCCTGAGGTCCGCGGTCGTGCGGTGCCTGCGGGGGCGAGGCAGGACCGCCTCGGGCGACGAGAGGAACGCCACCGAGTTGGCCGAGGCGGCGCGGGACGAGCCGGCCGTCGTGGAATGCATCACGGAGTCGAGGGTGCGTCTGTTCCCCGAACTCCCCGACGAGGCGGTGGTGCGCATCTGAGAGCCGGGGCGGACGGCGTCCTCCGCGAGCGGGCGTCCTTCCGGCCGACCCCGGGTCGACCGCACCGTTCCGCGGGATCCGCTCGTCCGCCCCGGCGGGCCCCTACAGCGCTTTGGCGTAGCAGCGGCTCTCCTCGTGGAAGCGGTAGTAGCCGAACGGCTCGCACGGCTCGTAGCCGCTGGAGGTGTACAGGGCGATGGCCTCCGGCTGCTTGGTGCCGGTCTCCAGGACCACGCGGACGCGGCCGGCCGCGCGGGCGTCCTCCTCCAGGGCGGCCAGGATGCGGCGGGCCAGGCCCCGGCCGCGCATCTGCTCGATCACGTACATGCGCTTCAGCTCGGCGTCGCCGTCGCGGTTGCCCTCGCCGTTGGCGTCCTGGACGCGCCAGCCGCCGGAGGCCACGGGGACGTCGTTCTCGTCGTAGGCGATCAGGTAGACGCCGTTCGGGGGCGTGAAGTCCGCCGGGTCCATGGGGGTGGCGTCACCGCCGTCGCCGTAGCGGGCGTGGTACTCGGCCTGGACCTCGGCGTCCAGCTTCACTGCGTCGGGGTGGTCGTAGGGGACTCGGCGGATGTTCATGCCGAGCACGGTAAAACAAACCCCGGGGTGAACGGGAGCGCGATCTCGGTCCGGAATTGGACCTTGTCCAGTGTGCCGGTATCGTGCCCTGATGCTCACTGTGACCTCCGTCAACGTCAACGGACTGCGCGCCGCCGCGAAGAAGGGCTTCGTGGAGTGGCTGGCGCAGACCCCCGCCGATGCGCTGTGCCTGCAGGAGGTGCGGGCGGAGCCGCAGCAGCTGCCCGAGCAGGTGCGGGAGCCCGAGGGGTGGCACGTGGTGCACGCGCCCGCCGCGGCGAAGGGGCGCGCGGGGGTCTCGCTGTACACCCGGCGGGAACCCGACCGCGTCCAGGTCGGCTTCGGCTCGACCGAGTTCGACGGCAGCGGGCGGTACGTGGAGGCGGACCTGCCCGGGGTCACCGTCGCCTCGCTCTACCTGCCCTCCGGTGAGGTCGGCACGGAGCGGCAGGAGGAGAAGGTCCGCTTCATGGGCGAGTTCCTGGCGTACCTCAAGGAGCTGCGGGAGCGGGCCGCCGGGGAGGGGCGGGAGGTCGTGGTGTGCGGTGACTGGAACATCGCCCACGAGAAGGCCGACCTGAAGAACTGGCGCGGGAACACCAAGAACTCGGGCTTCCTGCCGGAGGAGCGGGAGTGGCTCTCCCGCGTCCTCACCCCGACCGACGGCGGATACGTCGACGTGGTGCGGAAGCTGCACCCGGACGTCGACGGGCCGTACTCGTGGTGGTCGTACCGGGGGCGGGCCTTCGACAACGACACCGGATGGCGCATCGACTACCAGATGGCGACCCCGGGGCTCGCGGACCGTGCGGTCAAGGCGTACGTGGAGCGCGCGGCCACGCACGCCGAGCGCTGGTCGGACCACGCGCCGGTGACGGTGGTCTTCGAGTAGCCGGCCCACGGCGGACGAGCCGGTGCGGGCGCCGGCCGGATTGACCCGTGATCCGGGCGCCGGAATGAACTCCGTCGGGGGTCTTCCGCGACCGTAGCGTCGTGGGCATGACGAGCGAGAGCACCGCCGCCGACCGCACCCGCATCGACTTCGCCCGGGCCGTGCCGAAGGCGTTCAAGGCACTCATCTCCTTCGACGCGGCGGCCCGCGAGGGCTTGGACCCGGCACTCGCCGAACTGGTCCAGATCCGGTCCTCGCAGCTCAACGGCTGCGCGTACTGCCTGCACCTGCACACCTCGGACGCCCGCAGGGCGGGGGAGAGCGAGGAGCGGCTGCACATGGTCGCCGTGTGGCGGGAAGCGGGGAACTTCTTCACGGAGCCCGAGCGGGCCGCGCTCGAACTCGCCGAAGCGGTCACCCTGGTCTCCGGCGGCGGGGTGCCCGACGCGGTCTACCGCCGAGCGGCCGCCCACTTCACCGACGCCGAACTGGCCCGCCTGCTCGCCCTGGTCCTCGCCGTCAACACCTGGAACCGCATCGCCCTGAGCACGGCCAAGGTGCCGGTCGCCGGCCGGCGGTGAGCCGGCCGGTGGGCACCGGTACGCCGTAGCCGTCAGCACCCGTCGGGCGGTGGCGGCAGGATGCCGCAGAGGGCGTCGAGCGCCGCCCCGAAGGCGTGGTCGGGAGGCGCGGCGTAGCCGACGACCAGGCCGTCGTGCGCGGGCATGGTGGCGGCCGGGTGCCGGAAGCCGGCGAGCCCGTCCACGGCGATGCGCTGCCAGGCCGCGGCCTTGACCACCGACCGCTCGCTGCCGGGCGGCAGGCCCAGCACCGCGTGCAGTCCGGCGGCGACGCCCGTGAGGGCGATGTGCGGGGCCCGGCGGGCGAGCAGCGAGACCAGACGGTCCCTGCGGTCCCGGTAGCGCTGCCGGCTCCGGCGGACGTGCCGGTCGTAGTGGCCCGACTCGATGAACTCGGCGAGGGTCAGCTGGTCCGTGACCCCGGCCCACGCCTCGCGCTCGCCCTTGACGCGCAGCACGGGCTCCACCAGGTGGTCCGGCAGGACCATCCACCCCAGTCGCAGCGCGGGGGAGAGGCTCTTGCTGAGCGAGCCCAGGTACACGACACGCTGCGGATCGAGGCCCTGGACGGCGCCCACCGGTTCCCGGTCGTAGCGGAACTCCCCGTCGTAGTCGTCCTCCAGCAGCACGCCCCCGCTGCCGCGCGCCCAGTCCACCGCGGCGGCCCGCCGCTCGGGGTGGAGCGGTCCTCCCGTGGGGAACTGGTGGGCGGGGGTGAGCAGGGCCGCCCGTACGCCCTTCAGCGCGGACAGTTCCGTGGTGCGTGCCCCGTGCTCGTCCAGCGTCAGGGGCACGGTCCGTACCTGCGCGGCCGCCAGGACCGACCGGTGGAACGGCAGCCCGTAGGACTCCACGGCCAGGGGGCCGCGCAGCACCTTCCCGCCGAAGAGCAGACGCAGGGCGTGCGCGAATCCGGAGCACACGACGATCGTCTCGGGGCCGGTGCGCACGCCCCGCACGCGGGACAGGTATCCGGCGAGGGCACGCCGCAGTTCGGGCCGTCCGCGGGGGTCACCGGGCCCGAACGCCTCGTGGGGCGCCGCGTTCAGTGCCCGCCGCGCGGCGGCCAGCCAGGCCGTGCGGGGGAAGGAGGCGACGTCCGGCAGGCCCTGCCGCAGGTTGTGGGCGGGCGGCTCCGGACTGACCGGCACGGGCTTGGGGACGCGCGGGGACTCGACCGGCCTCGCTCTGGGCGCCACCCGCGTCCCCGATCCCTGGCGGGCGACCAGCCAGCCCTCGGCGACCAGCTCGGCGTAGGTCTCGGCGACGGTGTTGCGGGCCAGCCCGAGGTCGGCGGCGAGCGACCGGTAGGGAGGGAGCCGGGTGCCCGGTGCCAGTCGTCCCTCTCGGATCGCCTCGCGCAGCGCGCGACCGAGCACGGCGCGGCGGCTGCCGCCTCCGGCCAGGTCCAGGTTCAGGTCCAGGTGGAGGTCGCTGCCGCCGCGCTCGGCCGGATTGACCCATGAATCCGTCACGGGAATGCACCCTACGCGAGGTCTTTTCGGTGCCTAGCGTGGTGGTCACGAGGAACGGGGGCCCGGCGCGACGCCGGGGCCGGGGGCCGGTGAGACGGCCCGGGGGCCCGGGAGGACCTGCGCGGGCCCGTTCCTCGTCGTCGCACCGACCCGATCACGACCGAGGAGCATCCCGTGTCCGAGAACCTGGTGAACGCCTCCGCCCGTCCCGTCCTCGTCCGTGCCGATTCCGCCGAGACGGTGCAGGACGGGGCCGCCGGCCTCATCACCCTGCTGGCCGATTCCGCCCGGACCCAGGGAGCGCTGACGGCCAACCGGGCCACCCTGGGCAAGGGTTCTCCGGGCGCCCCCGTCCACTTCCACACCGGGGCGACCGAGATGTTCTTCGTGCTCGGCGGCAGCCTGCGCGTGCTGCTGGGCGACCGGATCGTCACCCTGGGGGCGGGCGACTTCGTGACGGTGCCGCCGCGGCTGCCGCACGCCTTCGCTCCGGCCCGGGGCGAGGAGGCCGACGTGCTGGTCGCCTTCACCCCCGGTATGGACCGCTTCGACTACTACCGCCTGCTGGAGCGTGTCCACCGGGGGGAGGCCACCGTCGAGGACATCAAGGCCAGTTCCGCGCGGTACGACAACCACTACTGCGCCAGCCCCCTCTGGCAGGCCGAACTCGCCGGCGACTGACCGGCCGCGGGACGGGGGCCGCCCGCACCGTCAGGGGCGCCGGTGGGTGGTGCGGGAAGCGCGGGTGGGCGGTGCGGGAACGGCTGCGCGGTCTCCGGCGGCGGTCAGTCCTTCTTGTGCAACCGCCGGTCCAGGGCCAGGGACAGTTCCGCGTCGACCACGCTGCGGGCCAGGGGGCGCAGGCGGTGGAGGGCCTCCTCGGGGGCGTGGCGGAGGATCAGGCCGGCGAAGAGGTCGGCCAGGGCGTCGGCGTGGACGCGGGCCTCCCGGCCGGCGCGGAGCACCTCCGCGAGCGGGATGCCCTCGCGGACCAGGGCGGACGACACGTCCAGCAGGCGGCGGCTGATGTGGACGATCTCCTCGCCGTCGACGCCGAGGTAGCCGAGGTCCAGCGCGGCGGCCAGGTTATCGGGGGTGACCTGGCCGGCGAAGTGGTCGGCGAGTTCCTCGGGGGTGAGGCGGACCGGGGTCTCCTCGGTGGGGGTCTCCATGCCGAGGAGTTCGCCGACGTCGCGGCCGTGGTCGAAGGCCTCGGCGAGTTCCGCTATGCCGTTCAGGGTGTGGCCGCGCTCCAGCAGGGCCGTGATGGTGCGCAGGCGGGCCAGGTGGTGGTCGTCGTACCAGGCGATGCGGCCCTCGCGGCGGGGCGGCGGGATCAGCTTGCGCTCGCGGTAGAAGCGCAGGGTGCGCACCGTGATGCCGGCCAGCCGGGCCAGCTCCTCCATGCGGTACTCGCGCCGCTCGCCGGGTCCTGCGTTGTCCTCTGCCACGTCAGCAGCCTAGGGCCTGTCCGGCGGACGGGCCCGGGTGTGTACCGGCGGTAACTTTCGTCGCGTGACCCCTACCCATCGGTACGGGGCTGCTCTACGCTCCCCATTGCGCCAGTGTTCACTGGCGGAGTTCTGAGCGAGGCGTGGAGGCTTAGGGATGGCCGAGCACGAGCACGAGCGTGAACACGAGCATGTACGGGTGGCGGTGGTCGGGTCCGGGTTCGGCGGGCTCGGGGCCGCCGTGCGGCTGCGGCGCGAGGGGATCACCGACTTCGTCGTCCTGGAGCGGGCGGGCAGCGTCGGCGGCACCTGGCGGGACAACAGCTATCCCGGCTGCGCGTGCGACGTGCCGTCCCACCTGTACTCGTTCTCCTTCGCGCCCAACCCCGACTGGCCGCGCTCCTTCTCCGGCCAGGAGCACATCCGCGCCTACCTCGAGCACGTCACCGACGCCTTCGGGCTGCGGCCCCACATCCGCTTCGACTCGGAGGTGAAGCGGATGGTGTGGGACGCCGAGCGGCTGCGCTGGGACATCGAGACCAGCAGCGGAAACCTCAGCGCGGACGTGGTCGTGTCCGCCACCGGTCCGCTGTCCGAGCCGAAGACCCCGGACATCCCGGGGCTCGACACCTTCCCCGGCAAGGTCTTCCACTCCGCCCGCTGGGACCACGACTACGACCTGCGCGGCAAGCGGGTCGCCATGGTCGGCACCGGCGCCTCGGCGATCCAGATCGTGCCGTCCATCCAGCCGCTGGTCTCCCGGCTCACCCTCCTCCAGCGCACCCCGGCCTGGGTCCTGCCCCGCGCCGACCGCGCCATCAGCGGCGCCGAGCGCGCCGTGCACCGGGCGCTGCCCCTCACCACGAAGCTGCGCCGCGGACTGCTGTGGGGCGTGCGGGAGTTGCAGGTGCAGGCGTTCACCAAGCACCCGGGCGAGCTGGGTTTCGTGGAGCAGTTGGCCAAGCGCAACATGGCCCGCGTCGTCAAGGACCCGGCCCTGCGCGCCAAGCTCACCCCGGACTACCGCATCGGCTGCAAGCGGATCCTGCTGTCCAGCACGTACTACCCGGCGCTCGTCCAGCCCAACGTCGACGTCGTCGCGAGCGGGTTGAGCGAGGTGCGCGGGTCGACCGTCGTCGCCGCCGACGGCACCGAGGCCGAGGTCGACGCGATCGTGTTCGGCACCGGGTTCCACGTGACCGACATGCCCATCGCCGAGCGGGTCGTCGGCGCGGAGGGCAGGACCCTCGCCGAGACCTGGACCGGCGGGATGCAGGCGCTGCGCGGTGCCGCGGCCGCCGGGTTCCCCAACTTCATGACGGTCATCGGGCCCAACACCGGCCTCGGGAACTCCTCCATGATCCTGATGATCGAGTCCCAGCTGAACTACCTGGCCGACTACCTCCGCCAGCTCGACGTCCTCGGCGGCCGGGTCGCCCTCGACGCCCGGCCCAGTGCGGTGCGCGCCTGGAACCACCGGGTGCAGCAGCGGATGAAGCGCACGGTGTGGAACACCGGCGGCTGCACCAGCTGGTACCTGGACGCGAGCGGGCGCAACACCACCGTCTGGCCGGGCACGACCACCGAGTTCCGGCGCGCCACCCGGCACGTGGACCTGTCCGAGTACGCCGTCCTGCGGGCGCCCGCGAAGAGGCCCGCCGTCACCCGGGACGGCGCGGAGGTGACCGCGTGAGCCGGCCGGACCCCGCCTTCTCCGGGCCCTACGTCCCGCCCGCCCCCGCCCGTGAGCTGACCGCCGTCTCCGCCGACGGCTCCCGGCTGCACATCGAGGTGCACGGGCCCGAGCGGGCGCCCGCGGTCGTCCTCGCCCACGGCTGGACCTGCTCGACCGCCGTCTGGGCGGCGCAG
>NZ_MSGP01000320.1 GCF_002078235.1 Streptomyces viridosporus | reverse complement strand
GGGGGTCGAAAAAGGGCTCGCCGGCTTCTCCGTGCCGTCTCCGCCCGGGGGCGACCCCCGCACCCCGGCCGGGCGGTGCCGCCGGGGCCGGGGTGCGGGGGTCGGGGTCAGATGAGCGCCTTGCCCGGCAGCTCGGCCTTGGCCCCCAGGTCCGCCAGCTTCTCCATGAAGTTCTCGTAGCCCCGGTTGATCAGGTCGATGCCGTGGACGCGGGACGTGCCCTGCGCGGCGAGCGCGGCGATGAGGTAGGAGAAGCCGCCGCGCAGGTCGGGGATGACCAGGTCGGCGCCCTGCAGTCGGGTGGGGCCGGAGACGACCGCCGAGTGCAGGAAGTTGCGCTGGCCGAAGCGGCAGTCGGAGCCGCCCAGGCACTCGCGGTAGAGCTGGATGTGGGCGCCCATCTGGTTGAGCGCGGAGGTGAAGCCGAGGCGGGACTCGTAGACCGTCTCGTGGATGATCGACAGGCCGGTCGCCTGGGTCAGGGCGACCACCAGCGGCTGCTGCCAGTCGGTCTGGAAGCCGGGGTGGACGTCCGTCTCCAGCGCGATGGACTTCAGCTGCCCGCCGGGGTGCCAGAAGCGGATGCCCTCGTCGTCGATCTCGAAGGCGCCGCCGACCTTCCGGTAGGTGTTCAGGAACGTCATCATCGAGCGCTGCTGGGCGCCGTGCACGTAGATGTTGCCCTCGGTCGCCAGTGCCGCGGACGCCCAGGAGGCGGCCTCCAGGCGGTCGGGCAGGGCGCGGTGGGTGTAGCCGCCGAGCTTGTCCACACCGGTGATGCGGATGGTCCGGTCGGTGTCCATCGCGATGATGGCGCCCATCTTCTGCAGGACGCAGATCAGGTCCTCGATCTCCGGCTCCACCGCCGCGTTGGACAGCTCGGTGACGCCCTCGGCGAGCACCGCCGTCAGCAGCACCTGCTCGGTGGTGCCGACGGACGGGTACGGCAGCCGGATCTTCGTGCCGCGCAGCCGCTGCGGGGCCTCCAGGTACTGGCCGTCCGCCCGCTTCTCGATCGTCGCGCCGAACTGGCGCAGCACGTCGAAGTGGAAGTCGATGGGCCGGCCGCCGATGTCGCAGCCGCCCAGGCCGGGGATGAACGCGTGCCCGAGCCGGTGCAGCAGCGGACCGCAGAACAGGATCGGGATCCGCGAGGAGCCCGCGTGGGCATCGATGTCGGCGACGTTGGCGCTCTCCACGTGCGTGGGGTCGAGGACCAGTTCGCCGGGCTCCTCGCCCGGACGGACCGTCACACCGTGCAGTTGCAGCAGCCCTCGTACGACGCGGACGTCACGGATGTCCGGAACGTTGCGCAGGCGGCTCGGAGCGCTGCCCAGCAGCGCGGCGACCATGGCCTTCGGTACGAGGTTCTTCGCACCGCGGACACGGATCTCGCCCTCCAGCGGGGTTCCGCCGTGGACCAGCAGGACATCGTCGTTGACGGTCATGAATCTCGCGTTCCGTGGGGAGTGGGGCAGGGGCCAGAAGGGAAAGAGTAATCGTCCCTCACCCCCCTTCCGTAAGCCCGCGGGGGGCCCCGTAACGTCATGGGTCTGTCACAACACGAACCGTTCCAGAGCGGGCACATGGGGTCACCGCCGCGGTCGTGCGCCGGGGACGCCCCCGGCCGTCCGCCCGTCTCCCGCCGTCCCCCTCGACCGGGCTCCTCACCAGGCCGCTCCTTTCGATCACGGCCGTCTTCACTCCCGTACCCCGGTTGCCTCCCCACACGGAGGGAAGATGCGGGATCATGTCTGGCATGACCGAGGTGTCCTCGCTCACAGGGCGGCTGCTCGTGGCCACGCCCGCCCTGGCGGACCCGAACTTCGACCGTGCGGTGGTGCTCCTCCTCGACCACGACGAGGAGGGCTCGCTCGGCGTCGTCCTCAACCGCCCGACCCCGGTGGGCGTGGGCGACATCCTGGAGGACTGGGCCGATCTCGCGGGCGAACCCGGCGTCGTCTTCCAGGGCGGCCCGGTGTCGCTGGACTCGGCCCTCGGCGTCGCGGTCGTCCCCGGCGGGGCGGCCGGGGAGGCGGCCCCGCTGGGCTGGCGCCAGGTGCACGGCGCGATCGGGCTGGTCGACCTGGAGGCCCCGCCGGAACTGCTCGCCTCCGCCCTCGGCTCCCTGCGCATCTTCGCCGGATACGCCGGCTGGGGACCCGGCCAGCTGGAGGACGAACTGGTGGACGGTGCCTGGTACGTCGTGGAATCGGAGCCCGGCGACGTCTCGTCCCCGGCCCCGGAGCGGCTCTGGCGCGAGGTGCTGCGCCGCCAGCGCAACGAGCTGGCGATGGTCGCCACGTATCCGGACGACCCGTCGCTCAACTGACGCGGGCGGGCTTCAGTACCCTTGGCTGTTATGAGCACTCTTGAGCCCGAGCGCGGGACTGGTACGGGGACCCTCGTCGAGCCGACGCCGCAGACCTCCCACGGCGACGGTGACCACGAGCGCTTCGCCCATTACGTCCAGAAGGACAAGATCATGGCGAGTGCCCTCGACGGCACTCCCGTCGTGGCGCTGTGCGGCAAGGTCTGGGTGCCCGGCCGCGATCCGAAGAAGTATCCGGTGTGTCCCATGTGCAAAGAGATCTACGAGTCCATGGGCTCCGGCGGTGACGACAAGGGCAAGGGCAAGGGCGACAAGTAGGTCCTCCCCCTCCTGTCGCCGGTCTCGTCCGAAGGCCCCCGGGCGCGTTTTGCGTGCCCCGGGGGCCTTTGTGCTGTCCGCGCGTTGCACGGGGTGCGTCGGCCGGTCACAGAGTGGTTGAGACCTCTTGTGGTGCGGTTCACCCAGTCCCTAGCCTCCGGTGTGTTGTTGTGCACAGCGAAACAATCATTGCGCATGTTGCAACGCACCATCGGAGGAGCACTCCATGAAGCTGTCCGTCCGCATGGTCGCCCTCGCGGCCGTCCTCGCCACCGCCGCCTGCGCGCCCCAGACCTCCGGCACCTCCTCCTCCGACAAGGACGAGAAGACCGGGACCCTGCGCGTCTGGCTCTTCCAGGAGGTCAACAACAAGCCCAAGGAGCAGGCCGTCGACTCCGTCCTCGCCGCGTTCGAGAAGGCGCACGAGGGCGCCGAGGTCACCGTCGAGTACATCCCCGTCGAGACCCGCGCCCAGCGCATCAAGGCGGCCTTCAACGACCCGAAGTCCGCGCCCGACCTCGTCGAGTACGGCAACACCGACACCGCGGGCTATGTGCGGGACGGCGGACTCGCCGACGTCACCGAGGAGTTCGAGGCCTGGGAGGAGACCGAGGACACCGATCCGACCGCCAGGCAGTCGGTCACCGTCGACGGCAAGGTCTACGGGGCCCCGTACTTCGTCGGCGTCCGCGCGCTGTACTACCGCACGGACGTCTTCGAGGAACTCGGCCTCGACGTCCCGAGGACCCAGGCCGAGCTGATCTCCACCGCCAAGAAGATCCGCGCCGCGAAACCGGGGATGTACGGCATCGCCGTCGGCGGCGCCTACACCTACGGCGCGATGCCCTTCATCTGGGCCCACGGCGGTGAACTCGCCACCGGCAAGGGCGGCTCCTACGCCTCCGCCATCGACGGCGCCGACGCGCGCAAGGGCATCGAGGCCTACACCTCCCTCTTCGGCGACGACAACTGCCCGGCGGCCAAGTGCGCCGGGATGGGCGGCAACGACACGGTGACCGCCTTCGCCTCGGGCAAGGCGGCCATGGCGATCGGCGGCGACTTCAGCCACGCGGCCGTCGAGGCCGGGAAGGTCAAGGGCAAGTACGCCGTCGTACCGCTGCCGGGCGTCGAGCCCGGCTCCATCGCCCCCGCGTTCGCCGGCGGGAACAACCTCGGCGTGCTGAAGTCCACCTCGCACCGCACCCTCGCCGTCGACCTGATGAAGCGGCTCGCCTCCAAGGAGGCCCAGGGCGAGCTGTTCGAGGGCATGGGCTTCCTGCCGACCTTCTCGGACGTGCGCCGCCGGGCGGCCGAGGAGGAACCGTTCGTGAAGCCGTTCGTCGAGACGCTCGCCGCCGGCACCAAGTTCGTGCCGGCCTCGCCCGCCTGGGCGCGGATCGACTCCTCGCTGGTGCTGCCGACGATGTTCCAGGAGGTCGTCAGCGGCAGGAAGGACGTGGCGACCGCCTCGGCGGACGCCGCGAAGAAGATGAACGAGGCGTTCGGCTCGGTGGGCTGAGCCCGTGGTCGCACAGGACACGGCGGTCGTGGAGCGCACCCGCACGGCGCGTTCCACGGCCCCCGCACCCCGCACCCCGCGAGGCCGCCGGCCGGGACCCGCCCCCTGGCTCCTCCTCGCCCCCGCGCTCGTGGTCCTCGGCGGACTGCTCGCCTACCCCATCTACCAACTCGGCCTGATCTCGCTCTTCCACTACACCCAGGCCCAGGTCAGCGGCGGCGAACCGACCACCTTCGAGGGCCTGGGCAACTACGCCGAACTGTTCGGCGACGACCGGTTCTGGCAGGTGCTGCGGGACACCGTGCTGTTCGCGGCGGCCTGTGTGGCCTGCACCCTGGCCGTGGGCTGCGCGCTCGCCGTGCTGCTCACCCGGGTGCGGGCCGTGCCCCGGCTCGCGCTGATGCTGGCCGCGCTGGGCGCCTGGGCGACCCCGGCCGTCACCGGTTCCACGGTCTGGCTGCTCCTCTTCGACGCCGACTTCGGCCCGGTCAACCGGGTGCTCGGCCTCGGCGACCACGCGTGGACGTACGGGCGGTTGAGCGCCTTCTTCCTCGTCCTGCTCGAAGTGGTGTGGTGCTCCTTCCCGTTCGTGATGGTGACGGTCTACGCCGGCATCCGCGCCGTACCGTCCGAGGTGCTGGAGGCCGCCGCCCTGGACGGCGCCTCGCAGTGGCGGATCTGGCGCTCGGTGCTCGCGCCGATGCTCCGGCCGATCCTGGTCGTCGTCACGATCCAGTCGGTGATCTGGGACTTCAAGGTCTTCACCCAGATCTACGTCATGACAAACGGCGGCGGCATCGCGGGCCAGAACCTGGTCCTCAACGTCTACGCCTACCAGCAGGCGTTCGCGTCCTCGCAGTACAGCCTCGGCGCGGCGATCGGCGTGGTGATGCTGCTGATCCTGCTCGCCGTGACGCTGGTGTACCTGCGGCTGCTGCGCCGCCAGGGGGAGGAACTGTGACGCTCGTGAGCCGGGACCGGGGGCGCCGGGTGAATCTTGTGCGCCGGTCCGTCCGGCGGCCGGGGCGGGCGGTGGCCGAGGCGGTGGCGCTGCTGGTCGCCGCCGTGGTGGCCTTCCCGCTGTACTGGATGGTGCTGAGCGCCTTCAAACCGGCCGGGGAGATCGAGTCGACCGAGCCGCGGCCGTGGACGCTGGCGCCCACGCTCGACTCCTTCCGGCGGGTGTTCGGACAGCAGGAATTCGGCCGGTACTTCCTCAACAGCGTCGTCGTCGCGGTCGTCGTGGTGATCGCCTCGGCGCTGATCGCGTTTCTCGCCGCGACCGCCGTGACGCGTTTCCGGTTCCGTCTGCGGACCACCCTGCTGATCATGTTCCTGGTGGCCCAGATGGTGCCCGTGGAGGCGCTGACCATTCCGCTGTTCTTCCTCATGCGGGACTTCGGTCAGCTGAACACGCTGTGGTCGCTGATCCTGCCGCACATCGCGTTCTCGCTGCCGTTCGCGATCTGGATGCTGAGGGGATTCGTGAAGGCCGTTCCGGAGGCGCTGGAGGAGGCCGCGTACATCGACGGGGCGAGCCGGACGCGCTTTCTGTGGCAGATCCTTTTCCCGCTCGTCCTGCCGGGGCTGGTGGCCACGAGCGTCTTTTCCTTCATCTCCACCTGGAACGACTTCCTGTTCGCCAAATCCTTCATCATCAGCGACATCTCCCAGTCGACCCTGCCGATGGCGCTGCTCGTCTTCTACAAACCCGATGAACCGGACTGGGGCGGGGTCATGGCGGCCTCCACCGTGATGACGATCCCGGTCCTGGTCTTCTTCGTACTCGTACAGCGGCGCCTGGTCTCCGGACTGGGCGGCGCGGTAAAGGACTGACGTGACCGAACTGATTCCAGCACCCCGCAGCCTCGTCGCCGGTTCCGGCGAGGTGCGGCTGACGGCGCACTCCCGGCTCCACGCCGCTGCCGGGACGGAGGGCGTCGGCCGATGGCTGCGCACCGTCCTCTGGCAGGCGACCGGCCTGCCGCTGCACGAGGGGCGGGAGCTCGACGACACGGAGGGCGACGGCATCGGCCTTGTGATCGACCCCGGACTCGCCCCCGAGGAGTACCGCCTCGTCAGCGACCGGAGCGGCGTCCTGGTCGAGGGCGGCAGCGCGGCCGGTGTCTTCTGGGGCGCCCAGACGCTGCGGCAGCTCCTCGGCCCCGACGCGTACCGCAGGGCCCCGCTCGGCCGCGACCGGACCTGGGCGGTGCCCCACGTCAGGATCGAGGACGCCCCCCGGTTCCGCTGGCGCGGCCTCCTGCTGGACGTCGCCCGGCACTTCATGCCCAAGGAGGGCGTGCTGCGCCAGATCGACCTGATGGCGGCGCACAAACTCAACGTCCTGCACCTGCACCTGACGGACGACCAGGGATGGCGGATCGAGATCCGGCGGTACCCGAGGCTGACGGAGGTCGGCGCCTGGCGCGCCCGGACGAAAATCGGCCACCGCGCGTCACCGCTGTGGGAGGACAAGCCGCACGGCGGTTACTACACCCAGGACGACATCCGCGAGATCGTCGCCTACGCCGCCGAGCGGCATATCGGCGTCGTCCCGGAAATCGACGTACCCGGCCACTCGCAGGCCGCCATCGCCGCATATCCGGAACTCGGCAACACCGATGTCGTCGACACCGCCTCCCTCACCGTCTGGGACACCTGGGGGATCAATCCGAACGTGCTCGCCCCCACCGACGAGACCCTGCGCTTCTACGAAGGGGTGCTCGAGGAAGTCCTCGAACTGTTCCCCGCGGACACCGGCGCGTCCTCTCCGGCCGTCCCCTCCACCCCCTTTTCGGGCTTCGTCCACCTCGGCGGTGACGAATGCCCCAAGGACCAGTGGCGCGCGTCGGCCACCGCGCAGCGGCGGATCGGCGAACTCGGGCTGAAGGACGAGGACGCGCTCCAGGCCTGGTTCATCGGGCACTTCGCCGACTGGCTCGCCGCGCGGGGACGGCGGCTGATCGGCTGGGACGAGATCCTCGAGGGCGGGCTCGCCCCGGGCGCCGCGGTGTCCTCCTGGCGCGGGTACGCGGGCGGCATCGCCGCCGCCCGCGCCGGACACGACGTGGTCATGTGCCCCGAGCAGCAGGTGTACCTGGACCACCGGCAGGACGCGGGCCCCGACGAGCCGGTGCCGATCGGGTACGTGCGCACCCTGGAGGACGTCTACCGGTTCGAGCCCGTGCCCCCGGAGCTGACGGCCGAGGAGGCCGGGCGGGTGCTGGGCACCCAGGCCAACGTGTGGACCGAGGTGATGGAGGACCAGGGACGCGTGGACTACCAGGTCTTCCCCCGGCTCGCCGCCTTCGCCGAGGTCGCCTGGAGCCCTCTGCCCGCCCCCGCCGAACGCGACGTCGCCGACTTCGAGCGGCGGATGACCGCCCACTACCGGCGCCTCGACGCCCTGGGCGTCGCCTACCGGCCGCCCACCGGCCCCCTGCCCTGGCAGAAGCGTCCGGGCCTGCTGGGGCGCCCGATCGAGGGCGCGCCCCCGAACCTGTAGGGGCTCGTCGGCGGGGTCCCGTCGGCGGGGGTCCGGTCCGTCCCGGACCGGACCCGGCCGCGGACGGGACCCCGCACCCGCACGCCCCGCCCCCGGCTCGGTCGCACGCACCC
>NZ_MSGP01000032.1:208-23256 GCF_002078235.1 Streptomyces viridosporus | reverse complement strand
GGCGGCCGCGGCCGCCAGGGCGAGCAGGACCAGACCGAGCGCGTAGGAGCCGTGGGCGCCGTGGAGCGAGCCCATCACCAGCGGGGGCAGGAAGCCGCCCAGGCCGCCGGCGGCGGCGGCGACACCGGTGACCGAACCGACCGTGTCCGCCGGGGCGTGGTGGTGACGGGACGACGGGACGCACGGGCGTGCGCGGGACCCGTGGGAGCGGGAGCCCGCGCACGCGGTGCGCCTTCGCGCGGTGGACCTCAGCACGTGGTCTGCCGCGCCCGGGGGGTGCGACCGCCGTCCGGGCCGTAGCCGAAGCGGATCAGCAGGTGCGGGCAGCAGCGCCGCCTCGTCCCGGCCGTCGCCGCGCGCAGATCCGGCCACTCCATCGCCTGGTGCAGGATCGAGGTGCGCACCCCGTGCACGGTCGCCACGAGCAGGGCGCGTTCCAGCGCCTGGCCCGCCCGCAGCCAGTCCTCCCGCCGGTCCCCCGGGGTCCACAGCATGCCCACCTGGGCGTGCCTCTCGAAGCGCAGCGCGGGCGGTGTCAGCCCGGACACCGGACCGGTGAAGTCCCGCATCGGCATGCGCCCGCCCGTGTCCCTGGGCCCCAGGGCGGGCAGCGGTATGCCGTAGGGGAGGCCGGCGCCCGGGGCGGTGACCCAGGCCCGGCTCTCCGCGGCACGGGCCGGGTGGACGCGGTTGCGGGCCTCGCCCGCGGCGGTCAGCCGCAGCAGACGGCGGGTCCCGGGGATGTCCGGGACGTCGAGGTGGGCCCCCTCGGCCCGCGCGGCGGCGGTCATCTCGGCGACCACCGGGTCCGGCACCGGGCGGCCGGTGAAGGGCATCCGGCTGGTGTGCCGCCGCCCCACCGCCTCGTGGAGGCCGGCCAGGGGCGACGGGTCCCCGGCGGCCGGGGCGGCGAGCAGCACGGTGGCCAGCAGGTCCGGTTGGTACGGGTCCGGCAGGAGCCGTACGACCGGGTCCCAGCCGCAGTGGGCCGCGGCGACCCGGAGGTTGAGCACGGCCGCGCCCACGGACAGGTGCTGCGCCCGCGCCCGGGGATCGGCGAACGGCAGGATCCTGCGGCGGTCGGCCCGCACCTCGACGGTCCCGGTGGCCGCGTCCATGCCGAACCGCCAGGGCTGGGTGTTGTGGATCGAGGGCGCCGCGACCGCCGCGGTCAGCAACGCCTCGACGGCTGTGGCATCCACCGGCCGGGTCCGCATGTCGGCTCCTTCGTCCAGGACTCCCCGTACCGCCCACCCTGCGCTCCGTGCCGGGCCGGGGCGAGAGTCGACCGGTTCCGGCCGCATGGGCCGAGCGACCCTTGCGCGGACCCGCGGGGGCGGAGCCCGTGTCCGGGGCGGCCGGCGGCATCGCCCCGGGCGTCCCGTACGGTACGCCCGTGACCGCTTACAGCCCTGAGGACGCCCCGGGCCGCCACGGCCCCTTCGCCACCGTCGAGGCCGCGCCCCACGAGGTGGGCCGGGTGCGCACCGAGTACTCGCCCGCGTACGACGGCGATCCCGACCCCGGGGAGATCGTCTGGACGTGGGTGCCCTACGAGGAGAACGACGGCCGGGGCAAGGACCGCCCGGTGCTCGTGGTCGCCCGCGAGGCGGCCGGGACGTTCCTCGCCGTGCAGTTGTCCAGCAGGCGGCCCGACGCCGGGCGGGCGGACGGGGGGAGAGCCGCCCGGGACCGGGTGCCGCTCGGCAGCGGGCCGTGGGACCGGTCGGGACGGGAGTCGTGGGTCGCCGTCGACCGGGTGCTGCGGCTGCACGAGGAGGGCATGCGCCGGGAGGCGTGCGCCCTGGACCGGATGCGGTTCAACCTCGTGCGTCAGCGGCTGCGGGAGCGGTACGGCTGGAACTGATCCCCGTCTCCGGCGCGAGGTCCGCGAACGTCCGCTCGAAGGCGGCGCGGACCGTGCTCCCGGGCGTGCGGTCCAAGATCCCGAGGACCACGTGCGCGAAGGCGCCCGCGAAGCGCGCGCCGGGCTCCAGCAGCGACCGGAACGCCGCCGCCACCTGGGCCGGGTCGTTGCGGAAGACCCCGCAGCCCCATGCGCCGAGCACCAGCCGCCGGTAGCCGTGGGCCACGGCGGTCTCCAGGACGCGCTCGGCCCGTACCGCCAGGGCGCGGGGCAGTTCCGCCGCGCGCTCCGGCGCCGTCCGCAGGACGACCCCCGCGTTGGGCGCGGGCGAGGTGAGGAAGCCGACGGTGAACGGCTCGTCCAGGAGACGGCCGCGGTCGTCGCGGAAGACGGGCACGGCGGGTGAGTGGACGACCCGGTCCGTGTAGAACGGGTCGCGGTGGGCGCGGTGGTGGTCGTAGTGGTCCTGGGCCCGCAGCAGGCAGGTGTACAGCGCGGAGGCCCGGCACAGCGCTTCCTCCTGGGCCTGGGCGCCGTTGAGGTAGCCCCCGCCGGGGTTCCGGGCGGAGGCGAAGTTCAGCACGGCGGGCCCGCCGCCGGGGGCGGACGCCCGGTCCGCGAGCCGTCGAGCGGCCTGGAGACTGCTCTCGCCGGTGACCTCGATCCGGGTGTCCACCGGCCGGAACGCCGGGAACGGGACCGGCTCCGGCCCGTACGTCCGCGTGCCGTCCCGCGCGGCCTCGATCGCCGCCCCGAGGAGCACCGCGCGCCCGTCCGGCGCGCGGTAGCCGCCCGCGGCCACGATCTGCTCGGTCTCGCGCGCGATGCCGCGCAGGCGCGCGCTCACGCCGCGACCCCCGTGCGCGCCGTGACCGCGCGTCGTGCGGTCTCCCCCGTCGTGCTCATGCAGGCATCGTGAGCGATGCTGGTGGCGCGGCGCAACGGAGTTTTCTCCGTCCCCGAAGGCCGGGAGACCGACGGGAAAGTCCCGGAAAGCAGGTGCAACGGAAGGATTGTCTGTCCAAAACGCGCCGCCAGGCGCCCTTGTGTCGAACGGTGCGAGGGCTTTGGGTGGACGCGTTGAGGCCGGCCCGAGCCACCGCGCTCCGGGCCGGCGGCATGGTGGAATCTCAGGAGGATCCCGAGATGCCCGATCCGACAGGTGACTGTTCAGAACCACGTACCGCCGTCCTGGAAGCCGAGGCGGAGGCCCTGGTGCGGGGCATCTGCTTCAAGACCGGACCGCCGCACCGCCTCGGCGTCGAGGTGGAATGGCTCGTCCACGAGTCGCGCGACCCGCGGCTCCCCGTATCACCCGAACGGCTCGAAGCGGCCTACGCCGCTCTGCGGACCGTGCCCCTGAGGTCGGCGTTCACCGTCGAACCCGGCGGCCAGCTGGAACTGAGCTCGCCGCCCGCCGCCTCCCTGATGGAGTGCATCGGTACCGTCTCCGCCGACCTCGACGCCGCCCGCGCGGTCCTGCGCGAGGACGGCCTGGTCCTCGTCGGTCTCGGCCACGACCCCTGGCGGGCGCCGCGCCGGTTCCTGCGCGAACCGCGCTACGACGCCATGGAGACCTGTCTCGACCGCACCGGCCCCGCCGGCCGCGCGATGATGTGCGCCTCCGCCTCCGTGCAGGTGTGCCTGGACGCCGGGTACGAGGAGCCCGGCCCCCTCGGCCACGTACGGCGCTGGTGGCTGGCGCACCAGTTGGGCGCGGTCCTGGTGGCCGTGTTCGCCAACTCCCCGATCGCCGGTGACCGGCCGACCGGGTGGCGGTCCACGCGGCAGCTGCACTGGACGCAGATCGGCGCCGACCGGGCGGGCGGCCCCGTGCTGGACGCCGACCCGCGCGGTGCCTGGGTCCGGCACGTCCTGGACGCGCCGGTGATGTGCGTACGGCGGGACGGCGGGCCGTGGGACGTTCCGGAGGGGCTGACCTTCCGGGAGTGGACCAGGTCCGGCGTGCCCAGACCGCCGACCCGGGAGGACCTCGACTACCACGTCACGACGCTGTTCCCGCCGGTCCGGCCGCGCGGACACCTGGAGCTGCGCATGATCGACGCGCAGCCCGGCGACGACGGCTGGATCGTGCCGCTGGCGCTGACGGCGGCGCTGTTCGACGATCCGGAGGCCGCCGAGACCGCCTACCGGGCGGTGAAGCCCCTGGCCGAGCGGGCCCGGGGCCTGCCCGCGCCGCACAATCCGCTGTGGCGGGACGCGGCCCGTGTCGGGCCGGCCGACCCGGAGCTGCGCGAGGTGGCCGCCGCGTGTTTCGCGGCGGCGCTTCCGGCCCTGCCCCGGATCGGCGCCACCACCGAGGTCACGGACGCGGTCGCGGCGTACCACGACCGCTACGTCGCCCGGGGCCGCTGCCCGGCCGACGACCTGCTCGACAGCCTGCGCGACGGCGGTCCGCACGGCACCCCACCGCACGGGAAGGACACCTCCTCATGACCGACCCCGCCCTCGACGCCGAAGTCCTGCGTGAGCGCGCGGTCGCCTCGCTGCTCACCGCACGGGACCGCACCGCGTTGCTGACCGGCTGCGTGGACGAGCCCGATCTGACCGCGCAGCACTCGCCGCTGATGTCACCGCTGGTGTGGGACCTCGCGCACATCGGCAACCAGGAGGAGCAGTGGCTGCTGCGGGCCGTCGCCGGACAGGAGGCGATACGGCCCGAGATCGACAGCCTCTACGACGCCTTCGAGCACCCGCGCACCGAACGCCCGAAGCTGCCGCTGCTGTCGCCGGACGAGGCCCGCCGGTACACCGCGGACGTGCGCGGACGTGCGCTGGACGTGCTGGAGAACGCCTCGTTCCACGGGACGCGGCTGACGGAGGCGGGCTTCGTCTTCGGGATGATCGCGCAGCACGAGCAGCAGCACGACGAGACCATGCTGATCACCCATCAGCTGCGCCGGGGGCCGCGGGCCCTGACGGCGCCGGACCCGGAGCCGGTGCCGCCGTTCACCGGCCCGTCCGAGGTCCTCGTCCCGGGCGGCCCGTTCACCATGGGCACCTCGACCGAGCCGTGGGCGCTGGACAACGAACGTCCCGCGCACCGGCGGGAGGTGCCGCCCTTCTTCATCGACACCACCCCGGTGACGAACGCCGCCTACCTGGCGTTCGTCGAGGACGGCGGCTACGACGACCCGCGCTGGTGGACGGCCGAGGGCTGGGCCCACGTCCGCCGCGCCTCCCTGACCGCGCCGTTGTTCTGGCGCCGGGAGGGCCGGCAGTGGCTCCGCCGCCGGTTCGGTGCCACCGAGGTGGTGCCGCCCGACGAGCCGGTGCTGCACGTGTGCTGGTACGAGGCCGACGCCTACGCCCGCTGGGCCGGGCGGCGGCTGCCCACCGAGGCCGAGTGGGAGAAGGCGGCCCGGTACGACCCGGCCGACGACCGCTCGAGGCGCTATCCCTGGGGCGACGCCGAGCCCGGGCCCGAGCACGCCAACCTCGGCCAGCGGCATCTGCGTCCCGCCCCCGCCGGGAGCTACCCGGCCGGCGCGTCACCGCTCGGGGTGCGGCAGTTGATCGGTGACGTGTGGGAGTGGACGGCGAGCGACTTCCTGCCGTACCCGGGGTTCAGGGCGTTCCCGTACCGGGAGTACTCGGAGGTGTTCTTCGGGTCCGAGTACAAGGTGCTGCGCGGCGGTTCGTTCGCCGTGGACCCGGTCGCCTGCCGGGGCACGTTCCGCAACTGGGACTACCCGATCCGGCGGCAGATCTTCTCCGGGTTCCGCACGGCGCGCTCGGCGGACGCCTGATGTGCCGTCACCTGGCCTACGTGGGGCCCGAGGAGCCGCTCGGCAGGCTGCTCGTGGAGCCGGAGCACGGCCTGTACCGCCAGTCCTGGGCCCCCCGGCGGCAGCGGTACGGGACGGTCAACGCCGACGGCTTCGGCGTGGGCTGGTACGCGCAGGGCGATCCGGTGCCCGCCCGGTACCGCAGGGCCGGACCGATCTGGGCCGACCTGTCGTTCGCGGATCTCGCCCGGGTGGTCCGCGCCCCGGCGCTGCTCGCCGCCGTACGGGACGCGACGCTGTCGGGCGCGGACGCGGAGGCCGCGGTGGCGCCGTTCGCCGCGGACACCTGGCTGTTCAGCCACAACGGCGCGGTACCGGGCTGGCCGGGCTCGCTCGCGCCCCTGGTGCCGACCCTGGCCGCCGAGGACGTGCTGTCGCTGGAGGCCCGCAACGACTCGGCGTTCGTGTGGGCCCTCGTGCTCGCCCGCCTGCGTGCCGGTGTCCCGGCGCCGCGGGCCCTGGCCGGCACGGTCCGGGAGGTCGCCGCGGCGGCCCCCGGCTCCCGGCTCAACCTGCTGCTCACCGACGGCGCCACCGTCACCGCGACGGCCTGGGGCGACACCCTGTGGCACCTCGTCCGGCCCGGCGGCGGCACCGTCGTGGCCTCCGAGCCGTACGACGACGATCCGCGCTGGCACGAGGTCCCCGACCGCACCCTGCTGACGGCGAGCCGCACGGACGTGCTGCTGACCCCGATCGGGGGATCCCTGCCGGAGGGTCCGGCACCCGGCCCGTCCCCGTTCGGCGTCCCCCTGCTCGAGGCGCCCGACGACGCCCCGGCGCCCACCGACGCACCCACCCCCGCGAAGGAGCCCCTCACGTGAGTCCGTTCGCCGTCACCCGCACGCTGCCCGAGGACGCCACCGGCGCCGCGCTGCGCGCCGACGTCCTCGAGGGCCTGACCGGCAGGCCCAGGACGCTGCCGCCGAAGTGGTTCTACGACGCGCGCGGCAGCGAGCTGTTCGAGGAGATCACCGCGCTGCCCGAGTACTACCCGACGCGCGCCGAACGCGAGATCCTCGCCGCCCGCTCGGAGGAGATCGCCGCGGCCGCCGGTGCCCGCACCCTGGTCGAACTGGGCTCCGGTTCCTCGGAGAAGACGCGGTACCTGCTCGACGCCCTCACCGAACTGCGCGCCTACGTCCCCGTCGACGTCAGCGAGAGCGCCCTCACCCGGGCCGGGCGGGCGCTCGTCGCCGAACGGCCGGGGCTGGACGTGCACGCGCTGATCGCCGACTTCACCGCCCCTCTGGCACTGCCGGCGACACCGGGGCCGCGGCTGGTGGCGTTCCTCGGCGGCACGATCGGCAACCTGCTGCCCGCCGAGCGGGCCGTGTTCCTCGCCTCGCTGCGCGGCCTGCTCGCGCCGGGCGACTCCCTGCTGCTGGGCACGGACCTGGTGAAGGACGAACAGGTGCTGGTCCGGGCGTACGACGACGCGGCCGGGGTGACGGCCGCCTTCAACAAGAACGTCCTGACCGTGATCAACCGGGAGCTGGGCGCCGACTTCGATCCGGCCGCCTTCGACCACGTGGCGCTCTGGGACGCCGGGCACGAGTGGATCGAGATGCGGCTGCGCTCCCGTGTCGCGCAGACGGTGAAGGTCCCCGCCCTCGATCTCGCCGTCGACTTCGCGGCGGGCGAGGACCTGCGCACCGAGGTGTCGGCGAAGTTCCGGAAGGAGGGAGTGCGCGACGAACTGGGTTCGGCCGGGCTGGAGTTGACCCGGTGGTGGACGGACGGGGCGGGGCGGTTCGCGCTGTCGCTGAGCGTCGCGCGCTGACGGCGGCCCCGCCGGCGTCCCTCACCCCGGCTCGAAGTCGAGGGTCTCGGTGATGCGCCGTGAGGCGCGTCCGGCCTCCGTCGCCGGGTCGGCCCCGGTGAGCACCTTGGTCATGTACTCCTTGATCGGGTTGTCCGCCTCGACGGCGCCCCACTCGGGTGTGATGGGGGTCGCCCGGCCCCGGGTGGCTCCGGCCACCATGGCCTCGACCCCCTCCTCCCCCGCCTCCGGGTCGGCGAGCGCGGCCTTGTTGGGGACGTAGTTCATGGTGCGGGCCAGCTCGGTGTTCCACCGGGCGCCGGTGAGCGCGGCGACGACCTCGACGGCGCCCTCCTTGTCGTCGGTGTTCGCCGGGACGACGAGGTCGGAACCGCCCGTGAAGACGGCACCGGGTCTGTCCGCGGTCCGGCCGGGCACGGGGAAGTAGCCCAACTCGTCCTCGAGGTCCGGGTTCTGCTGGAGGATGACCCGCGCGAGTCCCGGCACGGCCACGATCTGCGCGACCCGGCCCTCGGCGAACACCTCCGCCTGGGGCGGGTGTTCCTCGTCGGCGTCGACCGGTCCGTCGCCGAGGGCCTGCAGCCGGCGGTAGAAGTCCATCCCGCGCAGCGCCGCGGGGCTGTCCAGGGTGCCCCGCCAGACGCCGTCCCGCTCCTCGGCGAGTTCCCCGCCCTCCTCCCAGATGAATCCGGCGAGCGTGTACCAGTCCTGTCCGGCCAGGTAGATGCCCTGGTTCGGGCCGGTGTCGAGCTTCTCGGTGACGGCGAGCCATTCGTCCCGGGTCTTCGGCGGGGCGGTGATGCCGGCCTGCCGGAAGAGGTCCTTGCGGTGGATGACGACGCGGTTGGCGGCGTACCAGGGGATGCCGTACTGCTGGGTCCCCCACCGCCCCGGCTCGGCGAGTCCGGGCAGCCAGTCGTCGCGGCCCCAGTCCCGGATCGACTCCAGGGTGAGGTCGAGCAGTCCGTCGCCCTCCGCGTACTGGGCGACCTGGGTGTTGCCGACCTCGATGACGTCGGGGCCGTCCGGCCCGGCGGTCTCCAGGGCGGTCTGCACCTTCTCGCCGATACCGGTCCACTCCTGGATCCGGATGTCGACGTCGAGGTCGGGGTGGGTGCGCTCGAAGTCCTCGGTGAACCGGTCCAGGAACTCCTGCGAGGCGCTGTGCTTCATCAGCCACACGGTGACCGTGCGCCGTTCGGTCCCCCCGGGCACCAGGCCGCAGCCGGTGAGGAGGAAGGCCGACACACAGACGAGGGCAAGCAGACGACGTCTCACGAGGGGTCCTGTTTCTGTCTGGTGGACAGGGCGGGGCCCGGCGTGGGGGGCGAGCGGGAGCTCGTGCGGGTGCCTGCATCTTGGTATGGACCAATGCGGGGGGTCAAGGGGTCGGGCGAACGGGGCCGACGTCTCGCGCGTCACCGCCTCGTGGGGCACGGTGGAATCACGTGCGACACAGGCACCGCCCGTGCGGGTGGGAGCCGCCAGGAAGAGGAGCACCCGCATGTCGAACCACATCTACCGGGTGACGGAGATCGTCGGCACCTCACCCGACGGCGTGGACCAGGCCGTGCGCAACGGCATCGAGCGCGCCTCGCGGACCCTGCGCCATCTGGACTGGTTCGAGGTGACCCAGGTGCGGGGCCAGATCGAGGACGGCCGGGTCGCGCACTGGCAGGTGGGGCTGAAGGTCGGCTTCCGCCTGGAGGACGCGGCATGAGCCGGCCGCGCCTCGGGCGCGCCGGGAGGCCACGGGCCCTCAGGTCCGCCCTTCCCGCTCCTGCGCCGCCCTCAGCTCCCCGGACGGAGCGGCCCAGCGGGCCCGGACGACGGTGAAGCCGGCCCGCCGGGCGTCCTCGCAGACCAGTTCGTCGTCGTCCACGAGGACGCGGATCTCCCGGGTGCGGGCGAGGCGCCGCAGGATCTCCAGCTTGGTGTACCGGGCGGGCCGGCGGTCGGCGTTGCCGCGCATGTGCACCTTCCCCTCGGGCAGCCCCTGGGCGGCCAGCCAGTCCAGCGTGTCGCGCCGGCAGCGCTCCGGCCGCCCGGTGAGGTAGACGACCTCGCACTCCCGCGCGCTCTCGTGCGCCAGCGCGATGCCCTCGGCGAGCGGCGCGTCGCGGGGGGCCGCGGCGAAGAAGGCGTCCCAGTCGCGCGGCCTGCGCTCCAGGAACCGCTGCCGGTGCGCGGTGTCGGCGAGGGTGTTGTCCAGGTCGAACACGGCCAGTGGGCGCCTGCTGCTCTCGGTCACCCCGCCAGCCTAGGCCCCGCGGCGCCCGGCGGGCCGGGCACCGCCGGTGCGCGAACGGCTGCCGCGGGACGCCCGCGGACCGGGAGGCGCGGGACGAGGCGTACCGCCCCCCTCAACGGCCCGGCCCCCCCTCTCTCCTCACCCCGGACGGCCAGGACCGCGTCCGGACGGACTGCCGAGGCGACCGCGCCCGGCTCACCGCCGTGAAGCGGCGCCACGCCCCGGGGAACCCGTGGTGCCACGACCCGGGGAACCCGTTCCGCCTCGGCCACGACCTCGTGCCGTGAGGAATCCCCGGGCCCGGCAGGTGTTGAACCTCGTATGAGCTCCCCGATCACCTCGGCCCGCTTCTCCGTCCTCGACCGTTCCCGCATCCGCGAGGGACACACCGGTCCCGAGGCGCTGCGCGACACCGTGCGCCTGGCGCGGGAGGTGGAGCGGCTCGGCTACCACCGCTTCTGGGTCGCGGAGCACCACGGGGTGCCGGGAGTGGCCGGTTCGGCGCCGACCGTCCTGGCCGCCGCCGTGGCCGGGGCGACCCGGACCATCCGCGTCGGCACCGGCGGGGTCATGCTGCCCAACCACCGGCCGCTGGTGGTGGCCGAGCAGTTCGGGGTGCTCGAGTCGCTCTTCCCGGGACGCATCGACATGGGTCTGGGCCGCTCGGTCGGCTTCACCGACGGGGTGCGCAAGGCGCTGGGGCGCGACAAGGGCGACGCGGAGGACTTCGCGGCCCAGCTCGACGAACTGCTCGGCTGGTTCTGCGGCACCTCTCCGACCGGGGTGCGCGCCCGTCCGGCCGAGGGGCTGACCGTGCCGCCGTTCGTGCTGGCCATGGGCGAGGGCGCCGCGATCGCCGCCCGCGCGGGCCTGCCCCTGGTCATCGGTGACCTCCGCGACCGCGACCGGATGCTCCGCGGCATCGACCACTACCGCGCCCGCTTCCGCCCCTCGGTCTGGGCGAGCGAGCCGTACGTCGTCGTCTCGGGCACGGTCGCCGTGGCCGCCACGCCCGAGGAGGCCCGGCGGCTCCTGGTGCCGGAGGCCTGGTCGATGGCGCACTCCCGCACGCACGGCACCTTCCCCCCGCTGCCGCCCGCCGAGCGCGTCGAGCCGCTCGCGATGACCGCCCGGGAGCGCGGCCTCTACGAGTCGGGGCTCGCCGGCCAGGTGGCCGGCACCGAGGAGCAGGTGGCGCACGCGCTGGAGTCGGTGCTGAAGGAGACGGGCGCCCAGGAGGTGCTCGTCACCACCAGCACCTACGACCGCGAGGCCCTGCTGGACTCCTACCGGCGGCTCGCCGCGGTCGCGGGTCTCGACGGCGGGACGGCGCGCCGGTGACGGCCACACCCGAGTGGGGCGCCGTCGAGGCGGATCCCACCGGAGCGCCGCGGACGAAGGAGGGTGAGTGCGGGTCTACTCGCGGCCCCGCTTCGGGACGTCGTGGCCCGGCCGCCCGGTGTCGTCCTTCATCTCGGTCTCGGCCTCGATGCGCTCCTTGCGGACCCGGCCGCGCACGGTCTCGTTGGTGACCCGCTCCTCCGTGGTGAGCCGTACCCGCTCCACCGGTACCGCCTCGGTCTCCACGACGGGGCGTTCCTCGTGCAGCGTGACCTCGTACTCGTCCTCGGTGATGTCCGGGCCGGACATCGCCTCGCCGCGGTTGGCGTCCGTGATCGGCTCGCGCTCCACGCGCACTTCCTCGTGGCGCACCGGCACGGTCTGCTGGACCTCCTCCGTGACCACGTACTTGCGCAGCCTGGCCCGCCCGCTCTCGTGGCGCTCGACGCTGACGTGCATCTGCTCCTCGGAACGGGTCATGGCGTCGCGCCCGCCCGCGCGCGTCTCGCCGCGCCGGCCGGTCGTGCCCGCGGTCCCGGCCGCCCCGGTCGTACCGGTGGCCGCCCCGGCTGCCCCGGTCGTGCCGCTCGTGCCCGTCGTGCCGCCGGCCGTCCCGGGCATGTCGCCGGGCGCCCTGGTCGGGGCACCGCGCCGGCCGGCCGCGCCCGCGGCTCCGGCGGCGCCCGCCGCTCCGGCCGCGCCCGCCGCTCCGGCCGCTCCGGCCGCTCCCGCCGTGCCCGTGCCGGCGGCCCGGTCGCGGCCGCCCGGCTGCTCCGGATCGGCCAGCATCCTGCCCCAGTCGATGCCGTAGTAGTCGTACAGGCGGTGCTCCTCGTCCGCCGACAGATGACCGCCCGCGTCGATGTCGACGTGGGGCGCGCCCTTGATCTTGTCCTTGCGGTACGGGACTTCGAGGTGGTCCTGCACCAGGGAGGCGTCACGGATGGGAACGAACGACTCGCTGGAACCGAACATGCCCGTCTTGACGGTCACCCACTCGGGGCGCCCGCTCACGTCGTCGAGGAAGACGTGCTTCGCGTCACCGATCTTGTTGCCGTCCCCGTCGTACACGGGGTTGTCCAGCAGGATCGCGATCTCTTCGCGGGTGATCATCTTGCATCACCCTCCCTTCGGGGGTCGCTGTTCTCCGGTTCTCCGGATCAGCCGCCCGAAAACGGCACATACGGCACAAAGAGCGCTTATTTTTCCACAGTGCTCACCGGGGGTGGCCGTGCCCCCGCGCCGGGTCGGCCTCCGGCTGAGCGGCGGCGGCCAGGGCACGGCGGTCGGTGCGGCCCTCCGGGAGGATCGGGGCTCCCGCCTCGACCTCGGCGATCACCCCGTGGGCCGAGACCACCCGCCACAGCGAGGCGAGCAGGGTGTCGTCGCCGACGAAGGCCACGGCGGTCACCGGATCCCCTTGTGCGGTCCGGTAGCGGATGCGGACCGGCTGGACCGGAACCGCCGCGTCCAGTGCGGCCTGGAAGACCGCGCGGCGGAAGTGCCCCTGGGCCCGGCCGCACCAGGTGCTGCCCTCCGGGAAGGCCCCGACCGCCGCGCCCTCGCGCAGGGCCCCGGCGATCCGGGCGACCGTGTCCGGCAGGGTGCGCAGCCGGTCCCGGTCGATGAACAGGACGCCGGCCCGCGCGGCCAGCGGACCCGCCACGGGCCAGCGCCGTATCTCGGACTTGGCCAGCATGCGGGCGGGACGGACCGCGGCGAGCAGGGGCACGTCGAGCCAGGAGATGTGGTTGGCGACGAGCAGCAGTCCGCCCGTGGGCGCGGCGGCCCCGGTGACGCGGACCCGGACCCCGGCGGCCCGCACGATCCAGCGGCACCACCGGCGCACCGAGCGCGCGGGGATCCGCCGCCCGAGCGGCAGCAGCGCGATCCCGGTGAGGAGCAGGAGACCGACGGCGGTCAGCCGCAGCACCGCCCGCACCGCCCTCGGCACGGCCGCGGCGGCCGCCGCGGGCTCCACGCAGCCGCGCGGGGTGCAGGGGGCGCCGGGCAGCCAGAGGCTCATCGGGCCGGGACGAGCGAGAGGAAGTGCCGCAGGTAGCGGGGGTTGACCCGGTGCATCGGCAGCAGCACGTAGAAGTCGGCGACGCCGAAGTCCACGTCGTGCGCGGGCTCCCCGCAGACCCAGGCGCCGAGGCGGAGATAGCCGCGCAGCAGGGCGGGCAGTTCACCGGCGGCGGCAAGGCCGTCGGCCTTCGGCAGCCAGGGCAGCCGCGGGCGTACGCGGTACTCCTCGGGCGCGAGGTGCCCGGCCCGCACCCGGTCCCGGGTGGCGGAGGCGAGCGCGCCCCCGTCGGCCAGGGGGACGGAGCAGCAGCCGGCCAGCCAGGCGTGGCCGCGCTCGGTCATGTAGCGGGCGATGCCGGCCCAGATGAGCCCGATGACCGCGCCGTCGCGGTGGCCGGGGTGCACGCAGGAACGGCCCACCTCGACGAGGTCCGGCCGTATCGCGTCGAGTGCCGAGAGGTCGAACTCGCCCTCCGCGTAGAGCCGTCCGGCGATCCCGGCGCGCTCCGGCGGCAGCAGCCGGTACGTCCCGACGACCTGGCCGCTCACCTCCTCGCGCACCAGCAGGTGGTCGCAGTACGCGTCGAAGGGATCGATGTCCAGCCCCGGCTGCGGGGTGGACAGCAGGGCGCCCAGCTCCCCCGCGAAGACGTCGTGCCGCAGCCGCTGGGCGGCGCGCACGTCCTCCTCGTCACGGGCGAGGGCGACGGTGTAACGGGTGGGCGCCGCGGGCTGCGGGGGGCGGTGGAGCGTGGTGACGCCGGTCATGGCTGACTCCTGGGCACGGGCCGGATTCGGCGGAGCGGAGGCGGACCGGGGGACGTGCGGCCCGCCGCTCCTGTTCTTCCCGCGCCGGTTGGCGCCCGCGTGACCTGTGCCGGGAGCGCGGATGTGGGGATGTTGAACGACGGGCGTGCCGGCCCCGTCCGGAATACGAGGCGGGGCCGGATGAGCACCATCCCGGCCCCGCCCGTCCGCCTCGTGTCGGCGAACGTCTCTCCCGTGCGGCCCCGCCGCTACTTCTTGGCCGCCTTCCGGGTCGCTCGCAGCCACTCCTTGTTCATGCCCGTGATGGAGGTGAGCGGGATGCCCTTCGGGCAGGCGGTGGCGCACTCGCCGGCGAGGGTGCAGCCGCCGAAGCCCTCCTCGTCCATCTGCGCCACCATGTCCAGCACCCGGGTCTCGCGCTCGGGCGCACCCTGCGGCAGGACGTTGAGGTGGTTGACCTTCGCCGAGGTGAACAGCATCGCCGCGCCGTTGGGGCAGGCCGCGACGCAGGCGCCGCAGCCGATGCACTCGGCGTGCTCGAAGGCGAAGTCGGCGTCCGGCTTCGGCACGGGCGTGGCGTGGGCGTCGGGCGCGGAACCGGTGGGGACGGAGATGTAGCCGCCGGCCTGGATGATCCGGTCGAAGGCGGAACGGTCGACCACCAGGTCCTTGATCACCGGGAAGGCGGCGGCCCGCCACGGCTCGATGTCGATGGTGTCGCCGTCCTTGAAGGACCGCATGTGCAACTGGCAGGTGGTGGTGCGCTCGGGCCCGTGGGCGTCGCCGTTGATGACGAGCGAACAGGCGCCGCAGATGCCCTCGCGGCAGTCGTGGTCGAAGGCGACCGGTTCCTCGCCCTTGAGGATGAGCTCCTCGTTGAGGGTGTCGAGCATCTCGAGGAAGGACATGTCGGGCGAGATGCCGTCCACCTGGTACGTGGACATGGCGCCTTCGGCGTCGGCGTTCTTCTGCCGCCAGACGCGCAGGGTGAGCTTCATGCGTAGCTCCGCTGTGTGGGGTGGACGTACTCGAAGACCAGGTCTTCCTTGTGCAGGACGGGTGCCGTGCCGGTCCCGGTGAACTCCCAGGCGGCGGCGTACGCGAACTCCTCGTCCTTGCGAGCGGCCTCGCCGTCGGGGGTCTGGGACTCCTCCCGGAAGTGGCCGCCGCAGGACTCGGAGCGGTGCAGCGCGTCCAGGCACATCAGCTCGGCGAGTTCGAGGTAGTCGACGATGCGGTTGGCCTTCTCCAGCGACTGGTTGAACTCCTCGCCGGTTCCGGGCACCCTGATGCGCCGCCAGAACTCCTCGCGGATCTGCGGAATGCGCTCCAGCGCCTTGCGCAGGCCGGCGTCGGAGCGGGCCATCCCGCAGAACTCCCACATGAGCTCGCCGAGTTCGCGGTGGAAGGAGTCGGGGGTGCGGTCGCCGTCGACGGACAGCAGCAGGTTCAGCCGGTCCTCGGTCTCGGCCAGCACCTCCTGCACCACCGGGTGGTCGGGGGTGACCTCGCCCTGGCGCGGGTTGCGGGCCAGGTAGTCGTTGATGGTCGCCGGCAGCACGAAGTAGCCGTCGGCCAGGCCCTGCATCAGCGCGGAGGCGCCGAGGCGGTTGGCGCCGTGGTCGGAGAAGTTGGCCTCGCCGACCGCGAACAGGCCCGGGACGGTGGTCTGCAGGTCGTAGTCGACCCACAGGCCGCCCATGGTGTAGTGCACGGCGGGGTAGATCCGCATCGGCACCTCGTACGGATCCTCGTCGGTGATCCGCTGGTACATGTCGAAGAGGTTGCCGTACTTGGCCTCCACCGCCTTGCGGCCCATCCGCCGGATGGCGTCCGCGAAGTCCAGGTAGACGCCCTGGCCGCCGGGGCCCACGCCCCGGCCCTCGTCGCAGACGTTCTTCGCGGCGCGGGAGGCGATGTCACGGGGCACCAGGTTGCCGAAGGAGGGGTAGATGCGCTCCAGGTAGTAGTCGCGCTCGTCCTCGGGGATCCTGTTCGGCGGACGGTCGTCGCCCTTGGCCTTCGGCACCCAGATCCGGCCGTCGTTGCGCAGCGACTCGCTCATCAGCGTCAGCTTCGACTGGTGGTCGCCGGTGCGCGGGATGCAGGTGGGGTGGATCTGCGTGAAGCAGGGGTTGGCGAAGTACGCGCCGCGCCGGTGCGCCCGCCAGACGGCGGTCGCGTTGGAGTTCATGGCGTTCGTCGACAGGTAGAAGACGTTGCCGTAGCCGCCGGTCGCGAGGACGACGGCGTCGGCGAAGTAGGTGTCGATCTTCCCGGTGATCAGGTCCCGGGCGACGATGCCGCGCGCCCGCCCGTCGACGACGATCAGGTCGAGCATCTCGGTGCGCGGGTGCATCTCCACGTTGCCGGCCGCGATCTGCCGCGACAGCGCCTGGTAGGCGCCCAGCAGCAGCTGCTGGCCCGTCTGGCCGCGGGCGTAGAAGGTGCGGGAGACCTGGACGCCGCCGAAGGAGCGGGTGTCCAGCAGGCCCCCGTACTCGCGGGCGAAGGGCACGCCCTGGGCCACGCACTGGTCGATGATCTCCACGGAGATCTGCGCGAGGCGGTGCACGTTGGACTCGCGGGCCCGGAAGTCGCCGCCCTTGACGGTGTCGTAGAACAGGCGGTGGACGGAGTCGCCGTCGTTGCGGTAGTTCTTCGCCGCGTTGATGCCGCCCTGCGCCGCGATGGAGTGGGCCCGGCGCGGGGAGTCCGTGTAGCAGAACTGGACGACGTGGTAGCCCTGCTCGGCGAGCGTGGCCCCGGCGGAGCCGCCGGCCAGGCCGGTGCCGACGACGATGACCGTGTGCTTGCGCCGGTTGGCGGGGTTGACCAGCTTGGCCTCGAAGCGGCGCTTGTCCCAGCGCTCGTGGACCGGGCCGTCGGGGGCCTTGGTGTCGGCGACCGGCGCACCGGTCGTGTAGTCGGTGTAGGAAGTCATGTTCAGCTCACCACTCCGGTCATGACACCCACGGGCACGGCGAGGAAGCCGGCCGTGAGCAGCAGCGCGAGGACGTTGGCGACGGCCTTCAGGGCACGGTCCCGGGTACGGCTGCCGACGCCGAGGGTCTGGGCGGCGCTCCAGAAGCCGTGCCGGATGTGCAGGCCGACGGCGAGCATCGCGACGATGTAGATCGCGTTGCCGTACCAGGTGGAGAAGGTGTCCACCACGTTCTGGTAGGGCTTGCCCGCCTCGAAGCCACCGGAGTGCACGGTGCCGGTGGTCAGGTCGAGGATGTGCCAGACGATGAACAGGCCGAGGATGATCCCGCCCCAGCGCATGGTGCGCGTGGCGTAGCTGGCCCGCGGCTTCTTGTGCACGTACTTGCTGGGCCGCGCCCTGATGTCCCGGCGGCTGAGCTGGTACGCGGAGACGGCGTGGGCGACGACCGCGACGACCAGCACGACGCGGATCACCCAGAGCGTCCACTCGTAGTGCATGAGCGGCTCGCCCACGGTGCGCAGCCAGTGCGCGTAGTGGTTGAACTCGTCGGCCCCGAAGAAGATCTTCAGGTTCCCGATCATGTGGGCGACCAGGTACAGCAGCATGATCAGGCCGCTGACGGCCATCACTGTCTTCTTGCCGACGGTCGAGTCCCACACGGTGCGCGCCATGGACGGCCGTCGGTCCGTCCGCGTTGCCAGAGCCATGTCACACAACGCTAGGGCCGGAAGGCCCTATCGGTCCAAGACATGGTCCACCTTGTTTCAATAGGCCTTCTCTATGAAGCGGCTAGAATGGCGGAATGCAGTTCCAGCAGCTCCAGTACTTCGTGGCGGTCGCCGAGACCCGGCACTTCACCCGGGCCGCGGACCTGGTCCATGTCGCGCAGCCGTCGTTGTCGCAGCAGATCAAGGCGCTGGAGCGGGAGCTGGGGGCGGACCTGTTCCTGCGGGCGCGCGGGAACATCACCCTGACCGACGCGGGCGAGGCGCTGCTGCCGCTGGCCCGGCGCATCCTGGCCGACGCGGACACCGCCCGGCACGAGGTGCAGGAGCTGGTGCAGCTGCGCAGCGGCCGGGTGCGGCTGGGCGCCACGCCCAGTCTGTGCACCGGCCTGCTGCCGGACGTGCTGCGGGCCTTCCACGACCGCTACCCGGGCATCCGGCTGCTGGTCGAGGAGAGCGGCTCGCACGACCTGGTACGGGAGCTGGCCCGCGGCGCGCTGGACCTGGCCCTGGTCGTCCTGCCCCTGCCGACCCCCTCCCCCGCGCTCACCACGGTGGAGCTGCTGCGCGAGGACCTGGTGGTGGTCTCCTCCCCGGACGCCCCGAAACCGGGAAACGGACGGCGTGCCGTGCGCATCGCCGACCTGGAGGGCGAGCGCCTGGTGATGTTCCGGCACGGTTACGACCTGCGCGAGCTGACCGTGGCGGCGTGCCGCGCGGAGGGCTTCGAGCCGGAGTTCGCGGTGGAGGGCGGCGAGATGGACGCGGTGCTGGGTTTCGTGCAGGCGGGGCTGGGCATGGCCGTCGTGCCGCGCATGGTGGCCGCGCGGTCCGTGCACGGCCTGCGGGTGACGCCCCTGGCCCGCCCGGGACTGCACCGGACCATCGCCCTGGCCCACCGCAGCGACGTGGCTCCGCCCCGGGCCGCCCGGGAGCTCCAGCGGATGCTGCTGGAGCGGTGAGCCGGGTGGCGCGGGAGGGGCCCGGGCCGTCCGCGGCCGGCCCCGGTCCGCCCGCGCCCCTTCGGGACGCGCCGGTCAGGCCGTGTCCGGCGGTACCGGGGTGCCCTGGTGGTAGTACATGCGCCAGCCCGTCTCCCCGTCGCGCCTGCGCCACAGGGAGCTGCGGCGGGCCCGGCGGCCGTCGAAGCGGGTCTCGTAGGTGAGGTGCACCAGACCGGGCGCGAGGAGGACGCCGGTGATCTCCGACGCCTCGTAGAGCGGCCCGTCCGCCGAGCTGCCCGGCTTCTCGGGCAGCCCGGCGACCGTGTCCTCGTACGTGTAGCGCCGGCCCGACGCGCCCACCTCGGTGAACTCGGGGTCCAGCAGGCGCGCGGCCTCGGTCCGGGAGGATCGCACGGCGGGGTCCATGAGGCGCAGCTCGGCCGCGATCGCCTCGTTCACGTCGTCCGCTTCATGGGTCATCCGCACAGGATCACCGATCGTCCGGCCGGTCCGCGACCGGTTTGCGCCTCACCCCGACGCGTCCACCAGGGCGAGCTCGTGCAGCCGCTCCGGCGGCCCCGGACGGGCGTAGTACCAGCCCTGGGCCGTGTCGCAGCCCAGGATGCGCAGCTGCTCGGCCTGGGCGCCCGTCTCCACGCCCTCCACCGTCACCGCCAGGTCGAGGCTGTGGGCCAGCGAGACGATCCCCTCGACGATCTTGAGGTCGACGGGGTCGGCCGGGAACTGCTGCATGCTCTGGGTGAACGAGCGGTCCAGCTTGAGCACGCTCACCGGGAGCCGGCGCAGATTGGCGAGGTTGGAGTAGCCGGTGCCGAAGTCGTCCAGGGCGATGTCGACGCCCATCTCGGCGAGCCGGCGCAGCGGCTTCAGCAGGTCGTCGTCGGCGCCGATCAGCGCCGACTCGGTCACCTCCAGGCACAGCGCCTCCGGCTCCACACCGGTGCGCTCCAGGATGTCCACGGTGTCCTGGACCAGCCCGGGGTGGGTGAGCTGGCAGGGCGAGAGGTTGACGTTGATGCGCAGGGGCCCCATGGCCTCCTCGCCCCCGTGCCGCTCCCGCCACTCGCGGGCCTGGCGCACCGACTGCTCGAGCACCCAGCGCCCCAGCGGAACGATCAGCCCCGTGTGCTCGGCGAGCGGGATGAACCGGTCCGGGGACAGCACGCCGTGCTGCGGGTGCAGCCAGCGCACCAGCGCCTCGGCGCCGCGGACGCTCCCGTCGCCGAGGTGCACCAGCGGCTGGTACTCGATGAAGAACTCGCCCCGGTCCAGGGCCGTCGGCAGCGAGGTGGTGAGCCCGTGCCGGGTGATGGCGCGGGCGTCGGCCTCCGGGTCGGCGAGCTCGAACCGGTTGCCGCCCGCCGACTTGGCCCGGTACATGGTGATGTCGGCGCTGCGCAGCACCTCCGCCGCGCTGCGTTCCCCGGCCGGTCCCTCGACGATGCCGATGCTGCCGCGCACGGTCAGTTCCCGGCCGTCGACGCTGATGGGGGCGAGCAGCGCGTTCATGATGCGGGAGGCGAGCTCGTCGACCGTGCGCCGGGTGTCGGGGCCGGTGGTCAGCGCCACGAACTCGTCGCCGCCGAGCCGCGCCACCATCTCCCCGGGCGCCGTGGCGCAGGACTGGAGCCGGTCGGCGACCTCGACGAGCAGCCGGTCCCCGGCCGCGTGCCCGAGGCTGTCGTTGACGGTCTTGAATCCGTCCAGGTCCAGGTAGCACAGGCCGAACCGCTGGCCCTCGCCGGCGTTCAGCGCCTTCTCCAGGCGCTCGAAGAAGAACGCCCGGTTGGGCAGTCCGGTCAGCGCGTCGTGGGTGGCCTCGTAGCGCAGCCGGAGGTTGAGCAGCCGCCGCTCGGTGGTGTCCTCCATGAGGGCCAGCTGGTACTGCGGGGCGCCGTCGGCGTCGCGCAGCAGGGACACCGTCAGGTTGGTCCACAGGACCGTTCCGTCGGGGCGGTTGAACGCCTTCTCGAGGTGGTAGTGCTCGCGCTCGCCGCGCACCAGCTCCTCGTAGAGCCGCCAGGTCTGCGGGGCGTCGTCGGTGTGGGTCCACTCCGTGACGTTGCGTCCGCGCAGGGCCTGCTCGGACAGGCCGAACATGCGCCGCAACGCACCGTTGACCTGCAGGATGTTGCCCTCCAGATCGGCGATGCCGATCCCTATGGCCGCGCCTTCGAAGACCGCGCGGAACCGGGCCTCGCTGGCGTGCAGCGCCTGCGCCACCACGCCCTGCGCCTGCAGCGCGGCCTGGGCGACGGCCTCCTGCTCGGCCAGGGTCCGCCGGCGCAGCGCCCGCGCGAACCCGGCGGCCATGGCGTGCTGGAGCCGGGCGCTGCGCGCCCGCAGGTCCTCGCGGTCGCCGTCCTCGCCGCAGTACAGGACAAGGTAGGCGTCCACGCAGTCCAGGGTCCGGCTGAGCGCCTCGGGATCGGTGCAGTGCGCCTCCACCAGCGCGGCGCCGACCGCCTCGCCCGGGTCCGGGTCGAAGGACCTGGCCCGCAGCGCCTCGCTGAGCAGCCGGGCCAGCGGCAGCAGCCGCGCCTCGAACTCGGGCCGGGTCGACGACGTCGAGGTCACCGGGAAGACCGCCCGGCTCCAGATCGTCGCGAACCGGCGCAGTCTGTCCTCCGGCCCGTCCGGCTCCACGCTCACGCCGTACGCCCCACGCCCGCGAAACCGGAGAAGGCGTAGGGATCCTCGTCCTCCGGTGCGGTGTCCGGCCGCCACTGCGGCATCGGCACCAGTCCGGGTTCCACCATGTCGTACCCCTCGAAGAACCGCGCGATCTCGTCGCGCGAGCGCATGATCAGTGGGTTGCGGATGTTCCTGTACACGTCCACCGCGCCCTCGGCCCGGTCCGGCGGCAGCGGAATCCTCTCGTACGAGGCATGGGTGAGCACGAGCAGGCTGCCGGGCGCGAGTGCCTCGCGCAGTTCGGCCACCGCCGCATACGGGTCGTCCGCGTCTTCCACGAAGTGAAGTATGGCAACGAGGAGCAGCGCCACTGGCCGATTCAGGTCGATCAGCCGTCCTGCTTCGGGACTGTCCAGGATCTCCCGGGGCTTGCGGAGGTCCGCGGCCACCACGCCCGCGCGGTCGTTCCCCTCCAGAACGGCCTGGCTGTGCGCCACGGCCACCGGGTCGTGGTCGACGTACACCACGCGCGCGTCCGGGTCGGCCGCCTGGGCCACCTCGTGGACGTTGCCGAAGGTCGGTATGCCGGAACCGATGTCCAGGAACTGGGTGACGCCCTCGTCGACCGCGAAACGCACCGCCCGCCGCATGAAGGCGCGGTTCGCCTGCATGATCTTGGGCAGTCCCGGCATGAACTCCATGGCCTTGCGGGCGGCTTCCCGGTCGACCTCGAAGTTGTGCGAACCGCCCAGGTAGTAGTCGTACATCCGGGAAACGCTCGGCACCGAGATGTCGATGCTCCGTGGGGCCCAGGCGGGACGTTCCATTATCTCTCCAAGGCGTAGGCGATCCGGTGTTCGAGCAGAGGCTACTGATCGCCCGTCAAGGCGGCGACCCCAAGCGGAAATTGACCGTCCGTTCCCGGTCACTGCCGGTGGCACGTGCCGAATGGGCGCCCCCGTGGAGACCCGCGAAAAGCGTCCACGGCATTCCGGAGAGTTCCGACACAGCCGGGAACAGCCGGAAACACACGGCGGTACGAGGAGAAGGGAGCCGATAATTCCATGAGCTCCGGTGAACCACGGCAAAACGGTCCGCCCCTCCGCGGGCTGCGGAGGGGCGGACCGGGTCGGCGGCGTCCGAAGTGGACGACACCTTGGGGAGGTTACTTCTCCGGCGCGCCGACCGGCTTTCCGTCGGGCCGCACGGCGTACCAGGTGCCGCCGACGCCCTGACCGTTGGTGTCGCCGGGAGCCTTATCACCGGCGAAGGTGTAGATGGGCCAGCAGTTGATGGTCTGCTGCTTCGCGCCGTCGGGACGGGTGAAGGTCATGTAGTTCTTCTTCTGGATGCCCTTGGTGTCGTTGATGTCGACGGGCGCCACCACCGGCCACTTCTCCAGGCAGGCACCGGTGCAGGCCGACACCGGCTTCGGCCAGGCCTCGTCCTTCGCGAAGCGGTAGACGGTCATGCCGTTCTTGTCGACGACGATCTCACCGAGCTTCGGGTCCTGGCGGGTGGACAGGCCGAACTGCTCGGCCGCCTGCGCCTTCTTGCCCTCGGGGTTCAGCGCGTACCACTTGCCGCCGACCCCCTGCCCCTTGGTGTCACCGGCGTTGACGTCCTTGACGTAGCGGTAGGCCGGCCAGCCGCCGATGGTGAGCTGCTTGGTGCCGTCGGACCGGACGACCTCGCCGAGCAGCGACTCGTCGATGCCCTTGCCGGCCGTGGCGTCGTCGGCGGGCACCGGCGGCCAGGTCGCGGCGCAGTCGCCGTCGCAGTTGGACTTGGGCGGCTCCGCGGCGTCCTGGTCGAAGCGGTACAGGGTCAGACCGAGGCTGTCGGTCACCACCTCGCCGAGCTCGGTGTCGGTGGAGACGGCCAGCTCGCCCGCCGTGTCCGCCGGGCCCGGCGGACACGGCGGGCGAGC
>NZ_MSGP01000032.1:0-195 GCF_002078235.1 Streptomyces viridosporus | reverse complement strand
CGCCCGCCGTGGCGCCGACATTCTGGCTGCTCGCCGGCGGCGGAGCGTCCTGACCGCACGCCGTCGTCAGGGCCAGCACCGCCGCGGCGCTCGCCACCAGTGAGGCGGTCCGCCAGGAGGTATTCATCGTCAACTCCGCATCATCGCAAGGGTGTTGCAGCGCCCTGCTGCGCCGCCGCTCGACGTTGAGTACGC
>NZ_MSGP01000319.1 GCF_002078235.1 Streptomyces viridosporus | reverse complement strand
GCCCGCCTGCTCCCTGGCCACGGACGCGGTGGCCAGGGAGCAGGCGGGCAAGACCCCGTTCGACGAGGTGTCCCGGTTGCGCGAGTCGGAACTGCCGGCGCTCCTCGTGCCGGCCGACCTCGGGGGAGGCGGCGCGGACTGGCCCACGGCCTACGCCGTCGTCCGGGAGATCGCCGCGGCCGACGGCGCCATCGGCCAACTGCTCGGCTGTCACTACTTCCTGTCGTGGAGCGCCCGGCTCTTCGCCGAGCCCTCCCTCGCCGCTCGCGTCGAGCGGCAGTCCGCGGCGGAGCAGTGGTGCTGGGGCGGTGGTCTCGCCCACCGGGAACCACCCCTGACGCTGACCGAGACCGCCACCGGCCAGGTGCTCGACGGCCGGCAGAGCTACGCCACCGGGGTCCTGGTCGCCGACCGCCTGGCCGTGCGGGCCGTACGGGCCGACACCGGCGAACCACTCGCCGTCCTCGTCGATCCCGCCCTGCACGGCGTCGGGATCGACGGCGACGCCGACACCTTCGGCCAGCGGCTCACGGCCGGCGGAAGCGTGGAGTTCGACGCCGTACCGGTCGCCGCCGACGCCGTACTCGGTTCCCTGTCCGCGGACGAGGACGTCCTGTCGCCCCCGGTCGCCCTGGCATCGCCGGTCGGGCGTCTCCTCTCCGCCCATCTCCGTCTCGGCATGGCCGAGGGAGTGCTCGCCGAGGCCCGTGAGTACAGCAGGGCGGGCCACCTGTTCCGGCACCCCGCCCGGCCGGCCGCCTCTCCCCGGGACCCGCAGGTGCTGTCCGCCTACGGAGAACTCACCGTCCTCACCCGTGCCGCGTCCGCGCTCACCGATCAGGCCCGGGAGGCCGTGCACGGCGGGCTGGCGCGCGGCGAGGGGCTCACCTACGACGAGTACGCGGAGATCTCCGTGCTCGTGGCCATGGCCGAAGCCGCCGCCTCCAGGGCCGTGCGGGAGTCCGCCGACCGCGCCCTCGACATCGTCGGCGCCCCCTCCGCGTCCTCGCACCTGGGCTTCGACCGCTTCTGGCGCAATGCCCGCACCCATGCCCTGTACGAGCCCGTCGCCCACCGGCTCCGCGATGTCGGAGACTACTTCCTCAACGGCGCGCACCCTCCGTTCGTCCTGCCGGTCTGACCTCGGGCGCCCCGCGGCCGGCGGCCCGCCCGCGGCGGGCACCGGCCGAAGCCGTACGGGATAATGTGCGCATGCGGATCTCAGCCAGAGCGGACTACGCGGTACGTGCTGCACTGCAGCTCGCCGCGTCACGGGAGGACGGGCCGCTGAAGGCCGAGGCCATCTCCGACGCCCAGGACATCCCGCACAAATTCCTCGAGAGCATCCTGAACGACATGCGCCGGGGCGGTCTCGTGCACAGCCAACGCGGCGGCAACGGCGGCTACCGGCTGGCCAAGCCCGCCGAGTCCATCACCATCGCCGACGTCATCCGCACCGTGGACGGCCCCTTGGTCTCGGTGCGCGGCGTCCGCCCTCCGGAGCTGTCCTACACCGGCCCCGCCGAGTCGCTGCTGCCCCTGTGGATCGCGTTGCGGTCCAATGTGCGCGAGATCCTCGAGGGCGTGTCGCTCGCCGACGTCGCGTCGGCCCAACTGCCCGATGACGTATCCGCGTTGACCCACGGCCCGGACGCCTGGGCGAACCCCTGACGGACGGGGCACCCACGACTCGTCTCGTATAGCGATACGAGGTCGTCCATCATGCGAACACCCCCTTGGGGTGGACGCCTCCTTCTGCCACGATCCCTAGCAACCAGGTAGGAAAACTAGGGATTCACGGGGGTGACCATGGGAGCGCTCGATCGCGCAGCCCGGTCACTGCCCCTGCTGACCTCGCGCCGTCACATCGATCTCGGCCGCACGTCCAGCGACATCTGTCAGTCCTTCTGACGCCGCGGAACCCGGCTTCCCCCGAACCAGCGCTGCCTTTGCACCGCCCGCCCCTGCCGGCGGGCCGGATCTCCCTCGGTCGACCGCGCCCCCACTTTTCCCTTCCCGACCGTCGACGGCGTGCCCGCCGACGACGAGGAGCGGAGTGCCGGCGCGTGCCGGGAAGCAGTGCGCCTCGCGTTCTCGCACCTCCCTGATCACCCATTCCCCGAGAGGACACCGCCGTGTCTGCCGCACGACCACTCGCCGCCCTGCGCACCCTCGCCGCCATAGTCGCCCTCCCCCTCCTGCTCACCGCCTGCGGCTACGGTTCCGAGTCCACCGACGACGACAAGCGGGCCGAGGTCGCGGCGGACGCCGAGAAGCTCTCCGCCGACGAAGTGAAGATCGGCTACTTCCCCAACCTCACCCACGCCACCGCCCTGGTGGGCGTCCAGGAGGGCCTGCTCCAGAAGGAGCTCGGCGGCACCAGGATCAAGGCGTCCACCTTCAACGCCGGCCCCTCCGAGATCGAGGCGCTGAACGCCGGCTCCATCGACATCGGCTGGATCGGCCCCTCCCCCTCCATCAACGGCTACACCAAGTCGAACGGCAAGAACCTGCGCATCATCAGCGGTTCCGCCTCCGGCGGCGTGAAGCTCGTCGTCGACCCGGACCGGATCGAGTCCCTGGACGACCTCAAGGGCAAGAAGATCGCCACGCCGCAGCTCGGCAACACCCAGGACGTCGCGTTCCTCAACTGGATCACGGAGAAGGGCTGGAAGGTCGACGCGCAGAGCGGCAAGGGCGACGTCTCCGTCGTCCGCACCGACAACAAGATCACCCCGGACGCCTACAAGTCCGGCTCCATCGACGGCGCCTGGGTGCCGGAGCCGACCGCGTCCAAACTGGTCACCGAGGGCGCGAAGGTGCTGCTCGACGAGGCGGACCTCTGGCCCGACAAGAAGTTCGTGATCACGAACATCATCGTGTCGCAGAAGTTCCTCGAGGAGCACCCGGACGTCGTCGAGGCCGTGCTGCGCGGCTCGGTGAGGACCAACGAGTGGATCAACGCCAACCCGGAGAAGGCGAAGGCCTCCGCCAACGCGGCACTGGAGAAGCTCGCGGGCAAGGCCCTGCCCGCCGAGGTCATCGACCCGGCCTGGGAGTCCATCACCTTCCTGGACGACCCGCTGGCCGCCACCCTCGACTCCCAGGCGGAGCACGCGGTGCAGGCCGGTCTGCTGGAGAAGCCCCGACTGAAGGGCATCTACGACCTCGCGCCGCTCAACAAGGTCCTCGAGGCCGACGGCAGGGGCGCGGTCGACGACGCCGGTCTCGGCGTCGAGTGACGGCCGACCGGACCCGATGAGTTCCCAGGAGGTGACGACCATGGCCACCACGATCGCCAAGGCTGCCGAGGACGCCGCACCGGCGACGCACGCCGCCCGCATCGAGCACGTCTCGAAGTCCTTTCCCGCGCCGGGCGCGCCCGGCG
>NZ_MSGP01000318.1 GCF_002078235.1 Streptomyces viridosporus | reverse complement strand
GACGCCGGGCTGCGGTTCGACCGGGTCGTGCTGTCCGAGGCGCCGCTGCCCGCGTACGAGCCGGAGCAGGCCGGCGGGTGCGCGGAGCGGCTCGTACGCGGGCAGCGGCGCCTCGGACAGCACGACCCGGTCGATCCGCAGCCCGTCGTCGACGGTGCCCGTCGGCGCGTCGGCCGCGGCGGCGGGCAGGTCGAGGTCGACCACGAAACACCCCTCGGTGAACTGCGGCGCACGCGTCACGACCGCACCGTCGCGGTCGACGACGATCGAGTCCCCGTCGAAGACGAGTTCGTCCTGCCCGCCCGTCATCGCGAGGTAGGCGGTCGTGCACCCGGCCTCCTGCGCCCGCTTGCGCACGAGCTCCAGCCGGGTGTCGTCCTTCTCGCGCTCGTACGGCGAGGCGTTGATCGACAGGAGCAGTCCGGCCCCGGCGGACCGGGCTGCGGGCACCCGCCCCCCGTCCTGCCACAGGTCCTCGCAGATGGCGAGGGCGACGTCGACGCCGTGCACCCGCACCACCGGCATGGTGTCGCCCGGCACGAAGTACCGGAACTCGTCGAAGACCCCGTAGTTCGGCAAGTGGTGCTTGGCGAAGGCCAGCACCACCTCGCCGCCGTACAGCACGGCGCCGGCGTTCTGCGGCGCGCCCGCCGGCTGCCCGTACTTCGGCTGGGCGGCCGCACTGCGGTCGAGGTAGCCGACGACCACCGGGAGCTCCCCGAAGCCCTCCTCGGCGAGCCGCGCGGCGAGCGAGCGCAGGGCCGCGCGGGAGGCCTCCACGAAGGACGACCTGAGGGCGAGGTCCTCGACGGGATACCCGGTCAGCACCATCTCCGGGAACGCCACCAGGTGGGCTCCCCGCTCGGCGGAGTGCCGGGTCCAGCGGAGGATCGTTTCGGTGTTGCCGTCGAGGTCACCGACGCGCGAGTCGATCTGATTCAGGGCGAGACGTAGTTGAGGCACGGACCCAGTGTAATCACCGTAATCGTCAAAGCGACACGATGTGAAGGGCGGGCGCCGTACGGAGAGGGACGGACGCCGCACAGACCGAACCGGACCGGGCCGGACCGCGCCGAACCACACCGGGCCGGACCACGCCGCCCCGGCCCCCTACGGCCGGGGCGCCGCCCCCCGCTCCCGCAGCATCTCCGTCATCAGCCCGATCTCCGACTCCTGCGCCTCCACCATGCCCCGGGCGAGCCGCTTCTCCACCCGGACCTCACACGCGTGGACACACCCCTGCGCCATGTGGACCCCGCCCTTGTGGTGGTCCGTCATGAGCTGGAGGTAGAAGACCTCCGCCTGCTTCCCCTCCAGGGTCCCCAGCCGCTCCATCTCGGCGTCGGTCGCCATCCCCGGCATCAACGCGCCGTCCTCGCCGGAGGCCGCGTCCCCCATGCCCATCCACGTCATCGGAGGATCGGCGGACACCTTCGGCAGCTCCCACAGGTCGAGCCAGCCCAGCATCATGCCCCGCTGGTTGGCCTGCGTCTGGGCGATGTCGTAGGCGAGCCGCCGGACCTCCTCGTCGTCCGTCCGGTCCCGCACGAGGTACGACATCTCGACGGCCTGCTGGTGGTGCACGGCCATGTCCCGGGCGAACCCGGCGTCCGCGGAGTCGGCGGAAGGGGTACGGTCCGTTCCCTCGTCCCCGGCGACCGCGTAGCTGATCGCACCGGCCGCGAGGAGCGCGAGCACCGCGGCCCCCGCGACCAGTCCGGCCTGCCTCATCCGTTCAGCCCGCCGGTGCAGGCGGCACCCGGCTCGGGCGTCTGCTCGCCCTGGACGAACTTCTGGAGGAACGCGTCGACGGCGGGGTCGTCCGCCCCGGTCACCGTGCGCTGGTGACCCCAGGCCGTGAGCATGATCGGGTCCTTCTGGCCGTCGACCGGGCTCATCAGGGTGTACGGCGTCTTCTTCACCTTCGCCGCGAGCGCCTCGACGTCCGCCTTGCCGGCCCGCTCGTCGTACGTCACCCACACCGCGCCGTGCTCCAGCGAGTGGACGGCGTTGGTGTTGTCGATCTCGTCGGTGTAGACGTTCCCGTCGCAGTTCATCCAGACCGGGTTGTGGTCCCCGCCGACCGGGGGCGAGACCGGGTACGTCACCGACTTGGTGACGTGGTTGCGGCCCAGCGTCCCCTCCCACTTCCGCACCCCGTCCGCACCGGTGACGAAGCGGCCGTCGGCGGCCTTCGTGTCGGCCGCCGCGCTGTCGCCGTCGTCCGACTGCGACTGGATCAGGACCACGCTGCCGGCCACGAGCCCGGTGACCGCCACCACCCCGGCGGTGATGGCGAGGATCCGGTTGCGGCGTTCACGGGTCTGCTCCGCGCGCCGCATCTCCTCTATCCGTGCCGTACGTGCCGCACTGCTCTTCTTGGCGGAGCCCATGGGGGAGTGCCCTCCGGAGGATGGTGGGACGAACGGGTGAGCTGATCGTAATGGGGAAATCGGGCGAGTCGTAGAGGGCGACGGGAATGACCGGATGTGGACCCCGGCGACCGCCGCGCCCCGGCCGCCCTTGCAGGGCGACGGGGGCGGCCGGCGGTGCCCGCCCGCGGCGACCGAGCGGATCGTCGGGGTGGAACTCCGGCCGCCCGGCCGCCCGGACCGCGCTCCGCGGCCGAGGTCCTCCACCGCGCTCGTCCGCGCGACTTCATATTTGAAGCCGGGATGCCGATTACCTACCCTGCCCGGTATGCGGCTGCTGCGCTCCACCGACCTGGCCCTGCGGGTCCTCATGCGCCTCGCCGTGGCCGGCGGCTCCCAGCCGACGACGCGTGACGTCGCGGCGGCCATGGACGTGCCGTACACCCACGCCGCGAAGGTCGTCGCCGACCTCCGGCACCGGGGGCTGCTCACCGCCCGGCGCGGCCGCGGTGGCGGCCTGACCCTCACGGAGGAGGGGCGCGGGGCCTCCGTGGGCGCGCTGGTCCGCGCCTTCGAGGGCGAGGGCGACGTCGTCGACTGCGAGGGCGGCTCCGCCACCGCCCCCTGTCCGCTGCGCTCGGACTGCCGCCTGCGCGGCGCGCTGCGCCGGGCCCAGGAGGCGTTCTTCGCCTCGCTGGACCCGATCACGGTGGCGGACCTCGCCGCGGACCCGACGGGTCCGCTCCTGCTCGGCATCCCGCGGGTCCGCCAGGAAAGCGCCTGACACCCCCGGGACGGCCGCGGAGGTCCCGCCGTCCTCGGCTCAGCCCTGCTCGGCCAGCCACAGGTCGGGACCGAACACCTCGTAGTGGATGTCGGCCGGCGCCACGCCCTTGGCGATCAGCTGCTCACGCACCGCCCGCATGAACGGCAGCGGGCCGCACAGGTAGGCGCGGGTGCCCGGGACGACCGGCACGGGGGCCAGGTCGACGTAGCCGGTGCGGGTGCCCGCGGGGGCGTCCTGCTCGTACCAGAAGTGCACGGTCGCGTCCGGCAGCTTGGCCGCGAACGCCTCGTGGTCCGTGCGCAGGGCGTGGTCGGCGGGGGAGCGGTCGCCGTGCACGACGGTGACCGGGGCGCGGTGCCCGCTCTCGGCGAGGTGCGCCAGCATCGCGGTGATCGGGGTCACGCCGATCCCGGCGGAGGCCAGCAGCAGGGGGGTGTCCGCGTCGGCGTCGATCACCAGGTCGCCGTAGGCCTCGGACAGCTCCAGGACGTCACCGGCCCGCACCCGCGCGTGCAGGTGGTGGGACACCTCGCCGTCGGGCGCCGACTCCTCGCGCACGCGCTTGACGCTGAACTGCCGCTCGTCGGGGCCGGGCGCCCCGGAGAGGCTGTACTGCCGTATCTGCCGGGCGCCGTCCGCGAGGGCGACGCGGACGGAGACGTACTGCCCCGCGCGGAAGGCGCGCACCGGGCCGCCGTCGACCGGGCGCAGCCGGAAGGTCGCGACGTCGGCGGTCTCGGTGATCCGCTCGACCACCTCCCAGGCCCGCCACCGGTGCCCGCCGCGCTCCTCGTGGAGCCGCTTCTCGAGGGCGATCAGGGCGTTCGCCATCAGCCAGTAGACCTCGTCCCAGGCGGCGGCGACCTCGGGGGTGACGGCCTCGCCCAGCAC
>NZ_MSGP01000317.1 GCF_002078235.1 Streptomyces viridosporus | reverse complement strand
TCTCCGAGAACCTCTCCGAGAACCTCTCCGAGAACATGTCGTCCTGACAGGAGTGCCCATCCCGTGACCACCGCACCCACCGCCGACCGGACCACCGCCGTGGCCGCGCGCGCCACGGACCTGTCGAAGATCTACGGCCAGGGCGAGACCCAGGTGGTCGCCCTGGACCGGGTCTCCGTCGGCTTCCGGCAGGCCGAGTTCACCGCGATCATGGGTCCCTCCGGCTCCGGCAAGTCCACGCTGATGCACTGCGTGGCCGGCCTGGACACCTTCTCCTCCGGTTCCGTGCGCATCGGCGACACGGAGCTGGGCGCGCTGAAGGACAAGCAGCTCACCAAGTTGCGCCGGGACAAGATCGGCTTCATCTTCCAGGCGTTCAACCTGCTCCCGACGTTGACGGCGCTGGAGAACATCACCCTTCCGATGGACATCGCGGGCCGCAAGCCGGATCCGCAGTGGCTGGACACCGTGATCGGGATGATCGGTCTGTCGGGGCGGCTGGGCCACCGGCCCGCGCAGCTGTCCGGCGGTCAGCAGCAGCGGGTCGCCGTGGCCCGGGCGCTGGCCTCCAAGCCGGACATCATCTTCGGCGACGAGCCCACCGGGAACCTCGACTCCCGCTCCGGCGCCGAGGTGCTGGGCTTCCTGCGCAACTCCGTGCGCGAGCTGGGACAGACGGTGGTCATGGTGACCCACGACCCGGTGGCCGCCGCCTACGCGGACCGGGTGGTCTTCCTGGCGGACGGCCGCATCGTGGACGAGATGGACGGGCCGACGGCCGACTCGGTGCTCGACCGGATGAAGCAGTTCGACGCCAAGGGCCGCACCAGCTGACCCCTCCCCGGCCTCCTCCGCGGCCGTTTTCCCTCCTACGTCTGGACTCGAGAAGACACCCATGTTCCGTACCGCCTTGCGCAACGTGCTCGCGCACAAGGCCCGGCTCCTGATGACCGTGCTCGCCGTGATGCTCGGCGTGGCCTTCGTGTCGGGGACCCTGGTCTTCACCAACACCCTCTCCGACGCCCTGCAGAAGCAGTCCGCCAAGGGCTTCGACCACGTCGACGTCGCCGTCACCCCCCAGTGGAAGGACGCCGAGGGCGACAGGGTCGGCGAGTACCGGGCGCTGACCCCCGCCCTGGTCGACGACAGCGCCCGGGTGCCGGGCGCCGCGCAGGCCATCGGGGTGGTCACCGGCTTCACCGCCATGGCCGACAAGGACGGCAAGCTCGTCGGCGGCGGCTTCCAGTCGCAGGGCGGCAACTACTGGGGCGCCGAGGACCCCCGCTACCCGCTGGTCGAGGGGCGCGCGCCCCAGGGCGAGGGCGAGATCCTCATCGACTCCGAGACCGCGAAGCGCGCCGGCTACGCGGTCGGCGACACCGTACGGCTCTCGGTCGACGGTCCCGTCCTGGAGCCCGTCGTGACGGGCGTCTTCACCACGGACGACGGCAACGTCGCGGCCGGCGGCAGCCTCACGCTGTTCGACACCGCGACCGCGCAGAAGCTGTTCGGCAAGGCGGACACCTTCGACGAGATCGCCGTCAAGGCGAAGGACGGCGTCAGCCAGGCCGCCCTGCGGGCACAGCTGGAGGAGGCGCTGCCCTCCGACGTCGTGGAGACCACCACCGGGCAAAAGCTCGCCGACGACCAGGCGGAGATGATCGCCTCCTCGATGAGCGGTCTGAAGCAGGGCCTGCTGGTGTTCGCCGGGATCGCGCTGTTCGTCGGCACCTTCATCATCGCCAACACCTTCACCATGCTGGTCGCCCAGCGCACCCGGGAGCTGGCGCTGATGCGGGCGGTCGGCGCCTCCCGCCGGCAGGTGACGCGGTCGGTGCTGATCGAGGCGTTCGTGGTCGGCACGGTCGCCGCCGTGGCCGGGCTGGTCGCCGGCATCGGCATCGGCGCCGGACTGCGCTCGCTGATGGGGGCGCTGGAGGCGACCGTGCCCGACGGGCCGCTGGTCGTCTCGCCCGGCACCGTCGGCACCGCGTTCGCCGTCGGCATCCTGGTCACCATGCTCGCCGCGTGGCTGCCCGGCCGCCGGGCCGCGAAGATCCCGCCGGTGGCGGCGATGAGCTCCGTGCACGCCCAGGCGACCACCAAGTCGCTGGTGCTGCGCAACACGCTGGGCGCGCTGTTCTCGGCGGCCGGCGTCGCGGTGGTCCTCGCGGCCACGACGATGGACGGCTCCGACGGCCAGGCGCCCATGGGCCTCGGCGCGGTGCTGCTGATCACCGGCGTGTTCATCCTGACCCCGCTGCTGTCCCGCCCGCTGATCGCGGCGGCGGCCCCGGTGCTGCGCGTCTTCGGGGTCTCCGGCAAGCTGGCCCGGCAGAACGCGGTGCGCAACCCGCGCCGCACCGCGGCGACCGCGTCCGCGCTGATGATCGGGCTCACCCTGATCACCGGGATGACGGTGATGGCGGGCAGTCTGCAGAAGGCCATCGACAAGATGGCGGCCGCCGCGATCGAGGCCGACTACGTGGTCTCCATGGCGAACGGCAACCAGCTCTCGCCGGACGTCGAGCGGAAGCTGAAGGAGGCCGGTGACGTCACCGCCAGCAGCCCGATGCGCAACGCGCCCTCCCGCATCGACGGCAAGACCGAGTTCCTGACCGGCGTCGACGGCGGCACGATCGGCGAGCTGACCGAGCTGACGGTGGAGGACGGCGCCTTCGAGGTCGGCGGCACCCGGATCGTCGTGGACCGGGACACCGCGACGTCGTACGGCTGGAAGGCCGGCTCGGACCTCACCGTCGCCTACGAGGACGGCGAGAAGCAGAAGCTGACGGTCGCCGGTGTCTACGAGGCCAACGAGATGATCCGCGGCATCATGATCGACACCGCGACCCTGGCCCCGCACGACCCGGAACCGGCCGACATGCTGGTCATGGTGAAGACCTCCGGCGGCGCCTCCGACGCGGTCAAGGACCGGCTGGAGAAGGTCCTCGGCGCCAACCCGGCGATCAAGGTCCAGGACAAGAAGGACCTCTCCAACGAGATCGCGCAGATGTTCACCCTGATCCTGAACATGGTCTACGGCCTGCTGGCGATGGCGGTGATCGTGGCGGTCCTCGGCGTCATCAACACCCTGGCCATGTCGGTGTTCGAGCGCTCGCAGGAGATCGGCATGCTGCGCGCGATCGGTCTGGACCGCAGGGGCGTCAAGCGGATGGTCCGCCTGGAGTCCCTGGTGATCTCCCTGTTCGGCGGGGTGCTCGGCATCGGCCTGGGCGTCTTCTTCGGCTGGGCCGCCGGTGAGCTGCTGGGCACCAGGATGGAGACGTACGAACTGGTCCTGCCGTGGGGCCGGATGGCGGTCTTCCTGCTGCTGGCCGCGCTGGTGGGCGTCCTGGCCGCGCTGTGGCCGGCCCGTCGGGCGGCACGGCTGAACATGCTGCAGGCGATCAAGACGGAGTAGCGGCGGCGGAGGCACGCGGCGTCGCCCGCGGGCACCCGGGGGACGGCACGGGCCCCGTTCCGGTGGACGGAACGGGGCCCGTCGGCGTGCGGTAGGGGACGCGGGCGTGCGGCGGGGGCCCGTGGGCGCCGTGCCGTCAGTTCCAGGTGCGGGTGCGCAGGGGGAGGCCGCAGGCGCCGGACCGGGGGGTCTTCACGGCCAGGACCTGGTTGACGCCGATGCGGTTGCGCTCGAAGGCGAGCGCGGAGGCGGCCATGTACAGCAGCCAGACGCGGGCCCGGCCGGGGCCGGCGAGTCGCATCGCGCGGTCCCGGTCGGCCTCCAGGTTCGCCACCCAACGGCGCAGGGTGAGCGCGTAGTGCTCGCGGAGCGACTCCACGTCGCGCACCTCGAACCCGGAGCGCTCCAGCAGGGACACCGTGGTGCCCAGCGGGGCGAGTTCGCCGTCGGGGAAGACGTAGGCGTCGATGAACGGGTCCAGGTGGTAGGTCGACTCGTCCCGCTGCGGACGCCGGCCGATCTGGTGGTTCAGCAGCCGTCCGCCCGGCTCGAGGAGGCGGTGCAGGGCGGTGGTGTACTCCAGGTAGCGCTCGGATCCGACGTGTTCGGCCATGCCGATGGAGGAGACGGCGTCGTACGGCCCGTCCGTGACGTCCCGGTAGTCCTGTACGCGGATCTCGACGCGGTCGGTCAGGCCCTCCTCGGCGACGCGCTTGCGGGCGTAGGCGGCCTGCTCCTGGGAGAGGGTGATGCCGACGACGTCAACGCCGTGGTCGCGGGCGGCGTGCAGGGCCATGGAGCCCCAGCCGCAGCCGACGTCCAGCAGGCGCTGACCGGGTTTCAGGGCGAGTTTGCGGCTGACCAGTTCGAGTTTGTCGTGCTGGGCCCCTTCGAGGGTGCCCTGCGGGGGCGGGGCCGCCCAGTAGGCGCAGGAGTACACCATGGACGGGCCGAGGACGAGCTCGTAGAAGTCGTTGCCGACGTCGTAGTGGTGGCTGATGGCGCGGCGGTCGCTGCGCTTGGTGTGCAGCCCGCGGCGGGGCCGGCGGGCCTCCTCGCGGGG